>DASYXG010000405.1:0-8693 GCA_035935235.1 Allostellaceae bacterium | reverse complement strand
GCATTGGCGCTCGATCTCGGCGGCGAATTCGTGGCCATCGCTCGCTTCGCGCACCGCCGCGGTGGCGATCGCCATCAGGTGATCGACTTCGAGCGCGCGGGCGAGCGCGACAAAGCGCTGGAGATTGGCGTAGGCGAGCTCGACCCCATCGCGATTGAGCCGTCCGGTGCGGGCGATGCCCCGCCCCAGCCCGCACATGACCTTTTCGTTGAGCAGCGGCAGCAGGGTGGCGTTCAGCCGCTCGAAGACGACGAGGCGCAGCGAGTTCGAGCCGATATCGATAACGGCGATACGCTCGGGCGAGACCATGACGTTGCGGTCGGGCATCGCCTCAGCGCGCGACAAGGCGCGGCGAGCGCCGGCGCAAGGCGCGGCCGCGTCCGGACAGGCTGGGATTGGTCATGAAATAGGTATGGGCGGAAAACTCCTCCTCGACCGGCGCCCGCGCGTATGAGCCGTCGCCGGACAAGACCCAGCTTTGCAATGTATCGCGCAGATTTGCCACCATGATCTCGTCGAGCACCTGGCGATGTACGGTCAGGTTCTCGATCGGCACCAACGCTTCCACGCGTCCGTTGAGGTTTCGCGGCATCCAGTCGGCCGAACTGATGAACACCAGCGCCTGGTCAGACGGCAGCCGATTGCCGTTTCCGAAGCAAACGATTCGGCAATGTTCGAGGAAGCGGCCCACGATACTCTTGACCCGGATGTTGTCCGACAAGCCGGGAACGCCGGGACGCAGGCAACAAATCCCGCGAACGACGAGATCGATCGACACCCCTTCCTGCGACGCCCGGTAGAGCAGGTCGATGATCGCCGGATCGACAAGCTGGTTCATCTTGGCCCAGATCTGCGCCGGCTTGCCCGCGCGCGCATTGGCGATCTCGGCTTCGATCAGCTCGCTCAGCCGCTCACGCAGATTGATCGGCGCCACCGCGATCTTTTCGAGATGCGATGGACGGGCGTACCCGGTCATGAAATTGAACAGCCGTCCCGCGTCCTGACACAGCGCCGCGTCGCAGGTGAAAAACGACAGATCGGTATAAACCCGGGCGGTATAGGGATGATAATTGCCGGTGCCGAAATGGGCGTAGGAGCGCAACTCGCCGCTCTCGCGCCGCACCACCAGCGTCACCTTGGCGTGAGTCTTCAGCCGCATAAAGCCGTAGACCACCTGGACGCCGGCCTGTTCGAGGTCGCGCGCCCAGCGGATGTTGGCCTCCTCGTCGAACCGCGCCTTCAATTCGATCATCGCGGTGACCGACTTGCCGGCCTCGGCCGCCTCGGCCAATGCGCGCACGATCGGGCTGTCGTTGCTGGTGCGGTAGAGCGTCTGCTTGATCGCCACCACCGCCGGGTCGCGCGCCGCCTGGCGCAGGAACTGCACGACGACGTCGAAGCTCTCGTAAGGGTGATGGACGATGATGTCCTTCTGCCGGATCGCGGCGAAGCAATCGCCACCGAAATCGCGGATACGTTCCGGGAAACGCGCATTGTAGGGCGTGAACACCAGATCCGGCCGCTCATCGGTGATCAGCTCGGCAGTATCGTCGAGGCCGAGAATCCCCGCGGTGGCGAAAATGTCGCCCGGGGCCGCGTCGAGCTTCTCGGAGAGGAAGTCGCGCAACTCCGGCGGCATCAGCGCATCGACGCCGAGATAGATGACGTGGCCGCGGCGGCGCTGCTTCAGCGCGGTTTCGAACACCGCCACCAGATCTTCGGCCTCTTCCTCGATCTCGACCTCGCTGTCGCGCAGCACCCGGAAAGCGCCCTGAGCGACGACGGCAAAGCCCGGGAACAAATGATCGAGAAACAGGCCGATCATCTCCTCGACCGGCAGGAAGCGCATCCGCTCGCCCGGCAGCCGAATGAAGCGATCAACCGAGGCGGGGATCTGGATCAGCGCCTGTAGCCGCTGATTATCGCTGACTCGCTCGAGCAGCAGCCCGAGGCCGAAGCCGCGATTGGCGACGAACGGAAACGGGTGCGCCGGGTCGAGCGCCAGCGGTGTCAAGACCGGGAAAATGTCGGCGAGAAAGCGCTTTTCCAGCCAAGCCCGATCACCGGGTTCGAGATCGGTCGGTTCGAGGATGCCGATCCCGGCGGCGCCGAGCTGGACGCGCATCTCCAACCAGGCGACCTGCTGAGCCTCCATCAGCTTGTTGGCGCGCAGCTGGATCGCCTCGAGTTGCTGTGCCGGGGTCAACCCGTCCTGGCTGACGGTGACGATGCCGGCATGCACCTGGCCTTTGAGCCCGGCGACGCGGACCATGTAGAACTCATCGAGATTGTTCGCCGAGATCGACAGGAAGCGCAGCCGCTCGAGCAGCGGATGGCGCAGATTGTCGGCTTCGGCCAGGACGCGCTCGTTAAAGGCGAGCCACGACAGCTCGCGGTTGATGAACCGGCCCGGCGACGCCTGATCCGACGGCCGGATTTCGATTACCTGAGCGCCTGTGTCCACGACCATCCTCCGGCCATACCCCGACGGGGTAGCCTAGTCCGCCAACTTTACCGCCGGGTTACACCCCTGTCATGCGCGCGACGGCGTGACCGCCGGGACGACACCAGTGTAGAACACGCGGATTGATGGCAGGGAGCGCCGGATGATCCGCACCGCGGTCGTAGGAATCGGGCATTGGGGCCGCACGCTGGTCAGCGCCGTGCAGGGCAACAGCGAGCGAATCCGCTTCACCGCCGGCCACACTCGTACCCCCGCCAAGGCCGAGACGTTCTGCGCCGAGAAGGGCATCGCGCTCTATGACAGTCTCGACGCGATCCTCGCCGACCCGCAGATCGACGCGGTCTATTTCGCCACCCCGCACAGCGAACACGGCCGCCACGTCGAACTGGCCGCCGGTGCCGGCAAGCATGTCTTCATGGAGAAGCCGTTTACCCTCGACCGCCGCAGCGCCGCCGCAGCGATCGATGCGGTGCGCCGCGCTGGGGTGACGCTCGGGGTTGCCTACCCCCGTCGCTTTCACCCGAACATGATCGAGCTGAAGGCGCGCGTCGATGACGGCAGGCTCGGCACGATCGCGCATTGCTACGGTGAGCAGAACACGCCCGCCGGCCTCTTCATGGCGCGGGAATCGTGGCGCGCCACCCAGGAGGAAGCGCCGGGTGGGGCGATGACCGCGCTCGGCGTCCACAATGTCGACGCGATGATCCATCTGTTCGGCGAGATCGACGAGGTCTACGCGTCGAGCCTCAAACGCGCGGTGGCCTACGATGCCGAGGATACGACCAGCGTAATGTTCGGCATGCGCAACGGCATGTCGGCGAGCATGGTGTGTTCGCTGGTGACGACGGTGAGCTACCGGCTCGCGGTGTTCGGCACCAAGGGTTGCGCCGAATTGCGTACGCCTAACCTCGATCTGCATTTCACCCCGACGCCCGACAGTCCGCCGACCGGTCGCCATGCCGCATTGCCACCGCAAGTCACCGAGAACCGCGGCGTCAACACGCTGCTCGCCGAGATGGAGGCCTTCGCCGCCGCCGTTGAAGGCGGCCCGGCTTATCCGGTCACCCCTCAACAGGCCCTGCACGGCGTCGCCGTATTCGAGGCGATCGTCGCCTCGGCCGCGCAGCGCCGTCCGGTGCGCGTCGCCCGCGATTAGATCAAGCCAGAGAGGAAGCGCTTATGCCCGTCACCGTGCTTTTCCCCGAAGCCCGCCAGCAGCCCGACGAGATGGAACAGAGCGTTCTTGGGCCCGACGTTAAGATCGTCAAGCGCGATACCGGCGCGCTCTCCGAGCTCTCCGATGCGGATTGCGCCGAGGCCGATGGGCTGATGATCATGGGCTTCGGCGTCACCGGCGCCGACCTCGCGCGCTTCCCCAAGCTGCGCTGCATCGTCCGCATGGGGGTCGGCTACGACAAGCTCGACCGGCCTGCCGCGGCGGCACGCAACATCCTCGTCTGCAACGTGCCCGATTACGGCACGACCGAGGTCGCCGACCACGCGGTCGCGCTGGCGCTGTGCCTGCGGCGCGGCATCCTGCTGCACCACGAATATCAGCGGCACAACCCGCCCGAGCCGTGGCGCTCGTTTCAGAACCCGCTGATCGAGCGGCTCGGCACCCAGACGTTCGGCATCGTCGGCCTGGGCCGCATCGGCACGGCGGTGGCGCTGCGCGCCAAGGCGTTCAATTTCCGCGTCGTCTTCTATGACCCCAAGCATCCCAACGGACACGAGCTGGGCCTCGGGATCGAGCGCGCGGCGACGCTGGAAGACCTGCTGCGCCAGACCAACACGTTGTCGATCCACTGCCCGCTGACGGTCGAGACCAAGGGCATGATCGGCTACGAGCAATTGTCGCTGCTGCCCAAGGGGGCGGTTGTCGTCAACGACGCGCGCGGTCCGATCCTCGATTTGGATGGGCTCTACAAACTTTTGAAGAGCGGGCACATCGCCGGCGCCGGTCTCGACGTGCTGCCGGTCGAGCCGCCGGTCGAGCCCGTCCCCGAATTGCTGCGCGCCTATCGCGCCAGGGAGGAGTGGCTCGAGGGGCGGCTCGTCATCACCCCGCATTCGGCCTGGCTGACGCCGCAATCCTGGATCGACACGCGGCGCAAATCGGCCGAGACCATGCGTGCCGCATTGTTGACGAATCATCCGCAGAACGTCATCACGCCGGACATGTTTTAGAAAAACTCCGGCGTGGAGGATCGCCGATGCACCAATTGCATCTGTTGCGCCACACGAAGTCGAGCTGGGACGACGATGTGGACGATCACGCACGGCCGCTCAACAAACGCGGGCGTGAAGCGGCTCGGCTGATCGGCGAGACCCTGCCGCAGGCGATTGGCGCGCTCGATCTGGTCTTGTGCTCCTCGGCGCTCCGGGCGCGCGAGACCGCCCAGCTGGCGCTGGCCGGATACAAACCCCAGCCGAAAATCCTCTACGAGGACGGGCTTTATCTGGCGACCCCCGAGACGCTCATTCGCCGCTTGCAGCTGCTCGACGAAGCCTGCGGTGCGGTGATGGTGGTGGGCCATAATCCGGGATTGCACGAGCTCGCCACCGTCCTCGCCGCCCCCGCCTCGGCCGGCTTCAGCACTCTGGCGAACGGCAAGTTTCCGACCGGGGTTCGCGCCCGCTTCGTCATCGGGACGAGCTGGGGCGATATCGACAAGGAGCGCCACCGTCTCGTCGACTACGTCACGGTCAAATCTCTCGGCGGCAAGGACTAGCGCCCCAGCTCCTCCAGCACCACACGCGCCAGTTTGACGGTGATCGGCCGTCGCGCGGCAAGCGCAGCCTCGTCGAGCCGTGCGGCGACCGACGCTGCCGCTGCGAACGAGCGCTCGATGCGCGCGATGAGATAGGCAATCACCCCCGGTTTGACGCTGATCTGTCGGTCGGTGAAGTGCTTGACCAGCACCGCCGCCAAGAGTCCATCGTCGGGCGGCGCGATCCCGACCACCGGAAGCGCGCGCAGCCGCGAAGCGAGGTCCGGCAAGGCCAGCAGCAACGAGGCCGGCGGTGCCGGCATGGTCAGCAGCAAACTCGCGCCGCGTTCGAGCGTGCTGTTGTAAAGGTGCAGGAGAGGCTCCTCGGCGGCCCACTCCGCATCGTCGATCGCCACAGAAGCAGCCCCCGGCGGGGCCGCGTCGGCAACCTTGGCGCCGGCGATTAGCGCCGCGCCGGCGCGTTCGCACCACAGATGCGCGAGATGGGTCTTACCGCTGCCCGACGGCCCGTATAGCGCCACCGCCGGTCCAGGCCAATCGGGCCAGCGCTCGATCCATTCGAACGCCTCGCGGTTGCAGTCGGAAACAAGAAAATCGGCGTGACCGAACCCGGTTCTCACCGGCAGATCGAACGCACGCTGCCTCATCCGGCGACCGGATTACCGATGCGGGGTGAGACCGCGCATCGCCACGGGTTAGCGCGCATTATAGATCGTACTGTGCCGATAACGGCTGACCGCGAAGCGTACCAGCACCCCGATTACCGCCGCCGCCGGAACCGCGAACAGCACCCCGACAAAGCCAAACAGCGTTGCACCCGCGAATAGCGCGAAGATCACCCAAACGGGGTGCAGGCGGATGCGGTCGCCGACCAGCTTCGGTGTCAGAAAATTGCCTTCGATCACCTGGCCGACCGCAAAAATCGCGACCACGGTGAGGATCGACGTCCACGTGCCGTATTGCGTCGCGGCCAGGCCCAGCGCCAACACGAAGCCGAGCGCGGCGCCGAGGATCGGGATTATCGCCAGGATCCCGATCAGGAGGCCGAGCGCTAGTCCGGAATCGAGTCGCGCGATGCTCAAGGTCACGCTGTAGTAGACGGCGAGGATCAGGCAGACGAGCGCCTGACCGTGGATGAACCCGACGAGAGTATCGCTAACCGCGCGAGCCTGGGCGCGTACTGTCGTGAGCGACTGACGCGGCACCAGATCGTCGACCAGCGCAACAATACGCTCCCAGTCGCGCATCAGCAGGAAGGTGACGATCGGCGTGATCACCACCAGCGAGACAATGTTGAGGATCGCGATGCTGCTGGTGATGAGGCTCTGGAACAATGTCGCTATCCACGCCACCGCTTCGCCCAGCTTGCTGTTGATCAGCTCCTGCAGCTTATCCATCTGATCTTTCGGCAGACGTTGCTCCAGCAGGCCCATCAGCCATTTGGTCTGGTCCTGTAGGAAGGCGACGAGTGCGGGCACCTTGGCGATCAGCTGAACCACCTGGTTCTGGATCAGCGGCACCAGGATCACGAAGACCAGCACGACGCAGACCAGGAACGCCACCAGCACGGCAAGGGCGGCGAGGCTGCGTCGAATGCCCCAGCGCTCGATGCGGCCGACCACGGGCGAGAGAATAAAGGCCAGCACCACCCCCGCCGCGAACGGCAGGATGATGCTCTGCACCATCCCCAGCGCGATGATCGCGATCAGGATGAAGCCGAGCCAGAACAAGAGGCGATAGCCGCGCGGGCTCACGACGGCTGCTCCGCGCCCGAAAGGATGCGCGCCCAGCGCACCAGGTAGGAGAGGCCCGACAACACCGTGGTTAGCGCCGCGAGCCACACCAGAACCGGGGTCACCGATCCGTCCGGAAAGCCGAGCCCGAGCCGCGCGAGCACATAGGCGACCAGTGCGATCTGCGTCAGCGTATTGATCTTGCTGATGTAAAGCGGGTCGAACTTGCGCGGCGCGGCGAGCGTCTGGATCAGCACAAAGCCGCCGACGATCATGACGTCGCGGAACACCACCAGGATCACCAGCCAGTTCGGCAACTTCTCGGCGATGCCAAGCGCGACGCAAACGCTCGATAGCAATGCCTTATCGGCTGTGGGGTCGAGCAGTGCCCCGAGCCGGGTGCGGCAATCGAACCGCTTGGCGATATAGCCGTCGAGCGCATCGCTGGCTCCCGCGGCGATGAATACCCAGAAGGCGATGCCGTACTGCTCGCCGACGATCAGCCAGATCATCAGCGGCACCGATAGCAGCCTCGCCAAGGTGATCAGGTTCGGCAGGTTGAGGCCAAGCCGGGTCATGCGCTACGGCGTGCGCGCCAGCCGCCAGGTCGGGTCGCTGCCTTCGAGATCGAGATGGATCGTCGCCAGGCTCACTTTGAGCTGATCGAGGGTGCCGACATATTGGATGTCGACCGTTGCCTCCTGCCGCGACAGCGATTTCACGTCGAGCTTCTTGATCGGCGGCAGCCCGGCGAGGCGCTCACGCAGCTTGAGCCAGTCTTCGAGGCTGTCGATCGGGAGCGTCGCGGTCAGGGTCGCCGTCGGCCCCTGCGGCACCGCGTTGTCGGGAGGGGCGCCTGGCGCCGGTGGCGCGCCGGGAACCGGTGGCGCGGCGGTCGCGGTGCCGGGGTTGGGAGCGTTGGGCTGGTTAAGCGCGATCCCCGCCCCGGTCAGCATCGCCTGCGTCTCGGTCGGACGGAAATGGTAGGTGTAGTCGGCGGTATAGCGCACCGCCGTCATCTTCTCGTTGGCGACCTCGAAGCTCGCCACCAGATCGGTGATCTGGTTGTCGCTGAGCTTTGGCGGCTTCGCCTTGCCGGGACCGCCGGTGAGCTTGTCCACCACCGCGGTCAGCGCCTTGCGCTGTCCGTCACGCCGCGCCATCTCGCGCGCCTTGGCGACATCGTCCGCTGTCGCATCGACCGTGACCGTCGCCGAGAACGGATCGTCTTGCGCCACCGCCGGCAGGGCTGACAGCAATGCGACGAGCAGGATCGCAGCCAAACCCCACCCTGGCCGGACGTGGAAGCCACCCGGCGATCGCGACCCGATCATCCTAAAGTCCCTTGGGCGAACATTCCTTGGGCAAAAGCCCTCGATCCCCTATCTTCGCGGCTCCCCGACCGCGTTCTGCGGTCATACCGCAGTTTTGCCGAGGATGCCATCGAGAGCCCGGCAGGGGCGGCAGCGCGGAGGCAGGATGGAGCGGCTGAAGGTCGGCGTGCTGATCTCGGGGCGCGGCTCCAACCTCCAGACGCTGATCGACGCCGCTGCCGACCCCACGTACCCGGCCGAGATCGCACTCGTCATTAGCAATCGCGCCGACGCCGCCGGACTGGCCCACTCGGAGGCGGCCGGGATCCCACACCGGGTCATCGCCGAAAACGACCGCGCCGCCTTTGCCGCCGCGGCCGATCGCGAGTTGCGCGCGGCGAATGTTGGGCTCGTCGCCCTCGCCGGCTTCATGCGCTTGCTCGACACGGGT
>DASYXG010000404.1:0-5646 GCA_035935235.1 Allostellaceae bacterium | reverse complement strand
GGCGCAATCGAGCGGGTTGCCGTACTTACGGTGGACCGCCGTGTGGTGCGCGCAGGCCAGCAACAGCCGGTCGCGATTATGACCCTGGTTCTTCGCGTAGTCCTCGAGGAGAACCTGGCCAATCTCTTGATTATGCGGGTCATTGCCCATGCGCGCCGACAACAGCGCCAGGCGCTGGATCAGCGGTCCGCGATCCTTGCTGTTGTCGAGATAGGCCTGGGTCCAATCGACGCTTGCCTTGCCGTCGAGCGCGATCGCCGCCTGGTCGAGCCGGTCGAGGATCTCGCTGCCGCTGAGCTTCGACGCCCCAGCAGGCGCCTTCGGCTTGTTGAGCTCGGCGTCGTTGATGCCCTTCTGGTGCCAGGCGGCGCGGTTGAGATACGCGGTCGCCGTGTAGAGCAGTTTGAGCTGCTGCTTGTGCTGGAAGTTGTCGAAGTACCAAGCCATCGTGTTGAGGTATTCGAAGCAGTGCTGCGGCAACGAGAAATTGTTGACCCCGCGGGTTTCGAGGATCACCTGCGCCGAGGCGACCTGCAGCGCATCGAGGATGCGGCGTGGGCTCTTGCCGGCTTCAAGCAGTTTAGACAGCGCCTCGATATAGGCCGGCTCAGCGTCGCGGATCACCGCCTTCTCGAACGCCTTCTGCTCGTCGGCCGAGAGCGGGTCCTTGTTGTTGGCGAGGATCGCGACCTCGGCGTTGGTGACGCCGGCGTAGGGGATGGCCGAGATCGTCGCCTTTTCGAGGAAGATTTGCACAGCGTTGCAGGCCATCTCATAGGTCGAGTACCAGCGCGGGCCGACCGCGATGTCGAGCGCGCCGGCATAGACGACGTTGTGCGCGTCGTCCCAGCCGAGGAAATTGCCGAGATCGACCGTGGCGCGGGCGCGGAACGCCTTATGCCCGGTGGTGTAGGAGCGGTTGTAGAGCGCGCGGTCCTGCACATCCATCAAGCCGGCATGAACAAGCTGCGCTAGCACCGCTTTGCGCTCACTCGGGTTTTCCATGAGTCCGAGGAAGACGCGGTAGGCTTCGAGCACATTGCCACGCTGGACCAGCGTCATCCAATGGTCGAGCCGCTCCTGCAGTGGACCGTCGAGCTTTTCCGGCTCCTGGTCAGGCCAGGCGACTTCCGGCATCGGCGGCGGCCCCGGCGGCATCGACCAGCCCGGGGCGCGAGCATAATGCCCGGGCGCCTTCAAAATCTTCTGGTTCCAGATGTCGAGCCCGGTCGGGATGTACCAGATGGTCTGCGCGTAGGGCAGGGCGGCGCAATCTTCGGGCACCAATTTCGACAGTTGCAACGAGGCGCGCGCCGATAAGAGGCAGTGGTCGTTGTTGACGAAGTTCACGTAGCCGTCGTCGATCCGCTCGTGATACGGCACGTGGGTGTAGGGCGCATGGATGCGCACCCCCTCGGCGATGATTTCGGTCATCGGCCGACCAGCGCGCACCAAGTCGTAATAGACGTCGCTCGCACCCTTCTGGTCACGGGCGAGGATGCGTTCTTCGAGCTTCTCGTATAGCGCCTGCGGCTTGCCCGAATTGCTGAGCGTCGATTGCGGCTGAGCGGCCATGCCGATCTTCCTTCGTTGGGTCGACTCTTCTTTCCTTTGGGAACAATGCGCCGAAATTCGCGGAGCGGCAACGCCGCCGGGCACGGTGTCGGGCCGCAATGCGCCTCGCGCATGGCCGCCAAAAGACATGCGGTTCGGGCCCTGGCAGGCGGGAAAGGTGTCTCCTTGCCCGCCGATCGAGCGGCAGCCTACTTCTGGTACCGGATCGTGTCGCGAAACCGGGGCCGCCGCGTAGCGCCGAACGCGACGGCCCCGCTCTCTACTAGGTTAGGCGAGCGCCGGCACGCGCTCGGTCACCGTTTCCAGCTGACCGACGGTCTCGCGACCGAGGCCCAGCGGGATAAAGGCGCCGATCGCCACCACCACCAGGATCGTGCCGAAGAATATCGTCGCCGAGCCGGTATAGGGTTCCATCAGGAAGGGCGCCAGGACCCCGGCGAAGAGCCGCGCGAACGACTCGCCAAAAATATGTCCGCGGCCGCGCAATGCCGTCGGAAACTGCTCGGACAGATAGACCCGCGTGGCAGTGAAGGCGGACAGCACGGTGAAGCCAGTGATCAGGGCACCGGCGACCATGACCACCGCCGCGTAGTCCCCCGCCTGGCGCGCCAGCAACATCAGGCAGAGGCCAGGGAGGGAGCCGGCGAGTGCGTAGGCGATCGTCCAACGCCGCCCGATAATCTCCATCAGGAAACCGGTGAACGCCTTGCCCGGGATGCTGGCGAAATACACCAACGAGGTTAGTGCAAAACCGGCGCTGACGGCTAAGCCCTGATCGACCAACGCCTTGGGCAGCAGCACCGAAATCAGGAAATACGCGGTGCCGGCGCAAACGCCGCTGAGAATGCCGACCGCGGTCCAGCGCAGCTGTCCCGGGCGGAACAACGCCCAATAGGGCGGCAATTGCTCGCGGGCGGCGGCCTGGTGGTCGCCGAGCGCCTCCACGGTCAACAGCGGCACGCGATCGCCGGACCGCCTGATGATCCGGTTGACGATATCGACTGCGGCCTGTGCCTGGCCCCTGCGCAGATGCCAGCGCGGGCTCTCGGGAAGCACGAAATAAACCAGCACCGGAACAACGGTTATCGCCAGTCCGCCCGGCAGCGCCAGGAAGCGAAAGGCGTCGACATTGCCCGAGAGCAGGGAGGCGAGGAACGGCACCACGGTAAAGGAGACCGCGAGCGATACCTCATAGATCGCGCCATAAGTGCGGCGGTGCTGCGCCGGCATCAATTCGGCGGCGATCGGAAAGGCCGCCGAGACGGCTCCGCCGGCACCAAGCCCCGTCAGCAGACGCAGGATGATCAGCTGCTCGGAATTTTGCACCAGCGGGATCAGCAAGGTGAAAAACGTGGTTGCGACCACTCCGATCAACATCACGGTCTTGCGGCTGCAATGGTCGGATATCGCCGACGCCGCGAAGCCCCCGACGCACAGCATGAAGGTCGGCCCGACGGCGAGCCAACGGATGTCGGGCCCGGTAAGGTGCAGCGGCTCCTTGGCCAAGACCAGCAGCGAGCCGGTCATCACCAAATCGTAACCCTCGATAAAACCGACGAGGGCGAGCACGCCGATGATGAGGACGTGGTAGGCGCTGAATGGAATGCTATCGAGTTTGCGTCCGAGCATGAAGCCGGCCGCACCTGCCGACCGGCCAATTGGATACGCTTCCGCCATCGAGACCTCCCAGATCGATCAAGTCCAGGGGACCATGCGGAGGCGCAAAACGGGCGAGGCCGGCGCGGTTCTTCAGGTAAGCGTAGCTTTTCTGGTGATGGACGTTTCTCGGATCGACGCCTCGCTCGTTACGGCAGCCGCAGGAGATGCCACCGGATTGACGTGTTGCTCCTGTTCAAGTTCGGCGGCGCTTTTTCGCTCGCCGTGTCGACCCCTTATCAGGATCGAATGCGATCGTAGCTTACCCGCGAACGGATGTCATGGCGAACGCGATGCCGATCGGCTGGCTGGATGCTGTGTGCGGCACGTTTGTCGCCAATTACGCTCAGACGTATCCACAGGATCGACGGCATGAACGATTTGAGGGAGCGAAATGGCCGGCAAAGCGTTGACGAAAAACAAGGCTTCAGGAGGAACGGCCATGAAGATCGCCCTCGTCGCACCTCTCTCTCTCGTCTTGGTTGCCGCGTCTCCCCAAGCCGCGGTTCACGCGCAGCCGTATCAGGGACCGTCCATCACAATCCCGCTGCCCGGTTATGGCCCGGAACACCGCGACGATCATGAGCGGCGTTGCGCCGAGTTGGGAAACCGGGATCACGAGCTTCATGAGCGCTTGGAGCGTGCGAGCTACGGTGACGATCGGGAGCATTTGGAGCACGAGCTCTGGGAAACGCGCGAGCGCTTGCGGGACGAATGCGGCCGCTAAATCCCCGACAGCAACCGTAGGCGGATAAGCAGCACCTACTCCGCGGCATCCTTGGCGTCGCCGAAGACGTTATAGCTCTGCTGCTGATAGCGGATCATGTAGTCGGTGTAATAGGTCGTCGCATATTTGGGCGGGTTGTCGGGGCCGACGCAGGTCGGCACCGCGGCGATCGGCCAGTCGATAGCGGCGTCGCAGAAAAACGCCATCGCGTAGCGCTCGCCGCCCGAGCGATTGACCGCGCGGTGCGGAGTGGCGAGGAAGCGGTCGTTGGTCCAGCGCAACAAGAGCTGACCGCCGTTCACCAGAAATGCGCCGGGGATGGCCGGCGCCGCCATCCACTCGCCGCTTTGCCTGCGGATCGCGAGACCCGGCACCTCGTTGGGCGCGAGCAGGGTCAGGAAACTGGTGTCGGTGTGCGGGGCGATGCCGAATTCGTCGTCGGGCGCGTCGGGCTGGAGTGGATAGTGCGTCATCCGCAGCTTGTACTGCGGCTCGGCGAACGGGGCGTCGAAATACTTGGCCGGCAGATCCAGGGCACGGGCGTAAAGCGGCGCAAGTTTCTGAACCAAGCGCTCCATCGCGTCGCAATAGGCGGTGACGGTCTCGCGGAAGCCGGGCAGGCCAGGCGGCCATTGGTTGGCGCTGCGAAAGCGGCGGCCGGCGACGACGTCCGGGTGGTCGGGCGCGAGATCGCGGGCGACGAACAGCGCCTCGTTGAGATTGGCCTTGGTGACGGTGGCGACGGTCGAGGTGCGCAGCGTGTCGCCCTTCAGCGGCAGGTAGCCGACATTGTGTTTGTCGAGCTTGATCGCGAGCTTCCGGTCGAGCGGCTGGGCGTGGAACCGCGCGGCTTGGCGGAAGGTTTCGCGGATCAGCTCCGGCGACACGCCGTGACCGGTGACAAAATAGAAACCGATCTCGGTCAGCGCGACGCGAAGCTGCTCGGCGCTGCGGTCGAGCGCGCCAGGGGCGTCGGCGAGATAGGACGCTAGATCGACGACTGGAATAGGATCGCGGTCGGCCATCGTTAGGCTGCGGGCGCGGAGGCGAACAGTTTGAGGTCGGCGACGATGCCGTCGTCGCGCTCGATGCCGTAATCGTGCTGGCCGGTGAGGTTCTTCTCCTTGACCAGCAAGGTCTTCAGGTCGGCGGTGGCGAAGATACGCAAATTGCGGTCGACCCCATTCAGCTCGGCGAGCTTGTCGGTGAGCGGGGCTGGCTTCGTGCGTTCGCTGGCATCGATTAATTCGATGAGACCCGCTTCGGTGATCCCGGCCTTTTGCAGCTTGGCCTGGTGCGCGGCGAGGACGACGGCCTTCTGTTGTGCCGCAGCCGCGGCGGCCTTCTGCTGCTCGGCCGTTTTGCGGCGGTAGTCGTCGTATTGCGCCTGGGTGCGCTGAAGCAGCGTCGCGACCGGGACGTCGCGGGTATCGACCCAGAGCTTGGCGCGAGTCCATGTCTTGGCCATCCAGGCGCGGCGCGCCGGGTCGGTGACCTCGCGCATCCGGTCGGAGCGCACCTGCTCGGCCCAGTGGACTTGCTCACGATCGCCGGTCAGCTCGGGCAATTGCAGCGCCGGGGCGCCACTGACTGGAGGGCGGACGATCGCCTTCGTGTCGACCGCGTAACGCTGCTTCATCAGCGCGAACTGGCGGCGGTATTCGTCCTCCCACTCGTCGCTTTCCTCG
>DASYXG010000403.1:0-2692 GCA_035935235.1 Allostellaceae bacterium | reverse complement strand
CTATCGATCACCCCACGCCCAAATGCCGCGCGAGCTTGTCGAGGGTCTGGTACCCGAATTCCACCGCGCCGAAGCCGATGGTGGCGTCGCGCTGCTCTTTTGTCGGGTGCAGCTGACGCATGGTCAGCACGCATTTGCCGTCGCTCTGTTCATCGAAGGTCATCGTCACGTGGAACCGCGCGGGGTCGTCGTCCACGTCCGAGCCGTGCTCGATCTCCAACATCCTTGGCGCGTCCACGCGCAGGTACACCATGCGGTTCTCATAGCGAGTGCCGTCCGGGCCGGTGTAGACGAACCGCCAGCGACCGCCTTCACGGATGTCGATCTCCAGGGTCTCGGTCGTGAAGCCCTCCGGCCCGAACCAGCGCGTGATCTGGCTCGGATCGGTGAAGGCCTGGAACACGCGGGAGCGCGGCGCGGCGATCACGCGGGACAGCACGATCTCGCGCTCGAGTGCCCACGTCGCGCGGGGGTCATGGCTCATTGTCTTCACCTTTCGAGATGTTCGGTTGTGGGGATTGCGGTTGCGCGAGAAAGCGCTCCAGCCGGTCGAGCCGCGCTTCCCAGGCCGCGCGCGTATGATCGAACCAGCGCGCCGTCTCGGCCAAGCGCTCGGCATTCAGGCGGCAGGGGCGCTTCTGGCCGTCGCGCCCGCGCCCGATCAGCCCGACGCGCTCCAGTACCTTCAGGTGCTGCGACACCGCCGGCAGGCTCATGGCGAAGGGCTGGGCGATCTCCTGCACGGTCATGTCGCCTTCGCTGGCCAGCCGGCCGAGGATCGCCAGCCGAGTCGCGTCGCCGAGGGCCGCGAAGGTGTCACTAAGCGCTTGAACGGACTGCACGTTAGGGCTCATTTAATATTTAAGGGTTTACTTAAATACAGCAGCCCGTGGCGTTCGTCAACTAGGGTTCGGTTTCGCGCACCTTTCTGCGGGTTAGGGTCAAAGTAGGCGGGCTTGGCTAAACCGTTCGACGAACGACCGTTATCGGCGCTGAGCTGACCGCACTCAGCATTGAACGTTGGTCCGCTCGTCGCCCCAAAGCAGGCGCTTAGGCCAACTTTCCAGAATGCGGCGTATGCGACCCACCGCGGAGCCCGTAAGCGATCGCTCCGTCTAGTGGGAAACCGCGGGTGAAATCGCGCCTTTCCATCGTGCCTGGATGCGCTCGCGGACATCAGCGCCTGCATGACTGCTATGAAATAATGTTCTTGATATGTTCTTCAACACTGTCGAGCGCGCCCTATATCCATCGCCCATGGCAAGACGGCAAGCGATAGGAAAAGAAGGGTGGGGTGCGCGGTTGCAAGCCGCTGTTCGGCGCTGTTATCTCGCTGTTTTCGCCGCTGTTATTCCGCTGATATCGCGCTGTTATTTTGCTGTTTTTCGTGCCGCCGAAAATCACCAAAGGCCGAATGATAGCAATAGCTTGAGCCGCGACGCGGGGCCCCATTTTCCGCTGGCAACAGCGAAACCCGGAAATCCGGTTTGCTGCAGATTAGCTGCAGAAGCAGCAAAACGCGCCGCCTCCCCTCAGGTTTCGATCGCGACCAGACTGCTGACTTGCAGACCCAGTACCGCGCCGGCGCTGCCACCATTGACGGCGATCTCGGCGAGTCCGTTCGAGTTGACGTACCAGAAGGCCTCCCCCTCCGGCGCCGCCGAGAAGGTCGCCGCCGGCGCGATGTTCTTGCCCCCGACCTTGAGCCGCGCGTCCGGCGGCACGATTCCGCCGCGCAGCCCGGTCAGCGCGTTGCCGTAATGGTCGAGATAGACGATCTCGGCGAGATCGTCCGGCCAGCCGCGCTCGGCCGCGCGGTCGTCGGCGGGCCGCGCCAAATCGGCGAGTTGTTGGCCGCGCGCCAGCCGCGCCGCGACCGGGGCGAACAGGTCGCGGCCGTGAAAGCTCGCCGACAGCGCGGACGGCCGCCAGGTAATCTCCCACAGCGCCGCCGTCTCCGCGCGCCGCAGCACCAGATCGAAGAGGCCGTTATCCGGCCCGACAAAATATTTGCCGTCCGCTTCGGCGATCACCGCGCGACGCTCGCCGCCGACCCCGGGATCGACGACGCAGAGAAACACGGTTCCCGCCGGAAACCACGCGGCATAGGCGGCCAGCAGATAGGTGCTCGGCTTTGGCTTCCCCGTGGGCGCGTCGGCAAACAGGGGAATCGCCGCGATCCCCGGCGCGTCGCGCTGCAACATCGCCAGAACTTGCCCGGTATACGGACCCTCGAGGCCGAAATCGGTGAACAACACGATCATCCGGCGACTATGCGGTTCCCGCCTTCATTGGTGCAAGCCAAGGTGGCAACCGGCAAGAAACGCCGCGCGATTTTGCACCGCTCTCAAAGACTTAGACGCGCTGGTCGCGCTCGTGCCCAAGCATTCCCCGGCAACCGAATGCGTTCGCCGCCGGCGACGCCAAGCTACCCCCAGTGGCAATCGTGGATTCCTGCCGCGGAGTTCTTGAAATTCTTTGGCGGTTCGCTATCGTCCCCGGGCCTGGGGGCCAGGTGTTTTGGTGTTTGGGGGACAGATGAAAAAGCTCATTGCTGCCGCGCTCGCCGCGTGTGTGTTGCTGCCCGCCGGCGTCGCCAGCGCGGCCGACGGCCGCTGCTATACGACGGCCGCGATCGAGGCCGACCAGGCGTATCACTTCCTGATCGATCTGATGGTCGCCAGCACGGCCT
>DASYXG010000402.1:0-27877 GCA_035935235.1 Allostellaceae bacterium | reverse complement strand
GGCGAGGTGTTCGAGCACTTGCACCAGGCCGGAATGGTCCCAGCCCTTGCCGCCGAGCGGCGTCGCGGCGTTGAACAGTTCCTGGGTTGTCGCGGTGTTGGGCAGCGATACGCCCATCGCCCGCGCGCCCTGGAGGGCCAGGTTCAAATCCTTCTGGTGCAGCTCAATGCGGAAGCCGGGGGCAAAGGTGCGCTTGATCATGCGCTCGCCGTGGACTTCGAGGATGCGCGAGGCGGCGAACCCCCCCATCAGCGCCTGGCGCACCTTGGCCGGGTCGGCGCCGGCCTTGGAGGCGAACAGCAGCGCCTCGGCGACCGCCTCGATATTGAGCGCGACAATGATCTGGTTGGCGACCTTGGTCGTCTGTCCGGCGCCGACATCGCCGACCAAGGTGATGTTCTTGCCCATCAGCTCGAATAGCGGCTTCACCTTGGCGAAATCCGCCTCCGAGCCGCCGACCATGATCGTAAGAGATGCCGCCTTGGCGCCGACCTCGCCACCGGAGACCGGCGCATCGACATAGCCGCAGCCTTTCTTGGCGATTTCGGCGGCGAATTTCTTGGTCTCGATCGGCGAGATCGAGCTCATATCGACAACGAGCTTACCGGCCGAGAGGCCGGCGGCGACGCCGTCCGGCGAGAACAGTACATCGGCGACGTTGGGGGTATCGGGCACCATGACGATGACCACTTCCGACTGTTCGGCGATCGATTTGAGCGTGTCGCAGACGGTGGCGCCGGCCTCCTTCACCGGGGCAGGGCAGGTGCGCTTGCCGTAGACGTAAAGCTGATGCCCGCCCTTGATCAGGTTGAGGGCCATCGGATGACCCATGATCCCCAGACCGACAAAACCGATTTTCATGACGCTTCTCCGCTGCGCTGGCGTGGCGGGCACAGTGCACCAGGGCGCGCCGGCGGCTCAAGTCATCATGATGGATGACCCGATCACCGTGGTTTTCCGGTGGTTGCGGCAAATGCGGCGATTTTCGCGCAAACAGTCGCTCCCGTCGCGCATTGGGGAGTGCTAGCTTCGCGCCTGCTCAATCAGTGGGCGATTGGGCGACCCGGGAGTTCACCGATGCTGCGTATATTGTCGTTGGTGCTGGTCCTCGTCGCTGGCGCGTGGGCTCTGCCAGCCGCTGCCGCGACCGCCGAATACGAGTCGAAGGAGCTGGCCGACGCCGGAACCCAATACCGGCAGGATCTGCTCGATCGCGTCGACGCCAAGAAGCGTCTGCCCAATCTGATCCCGCGGTTGAAGAAGGACGCCGACGAGGAGTACCGGGCCAAGCGCTATTCGCAGGCGATCAACGATCTCGAAAAAGCGATCTCCTACGGCGCCGACGATGGCGCCACCTGGCTGAAGCTCGCCCAGGCGCAGCTCGCCAATGACGACGAAGACCACGCGATGGCAAGCGCCTACAACGCCTATCGCAAGTCGGACGATCCGGCCGAGCGCGGCAATGCCCTGTTCATCATCGGCAAGGATTACGACAAGCACGACAACTACAAGGGGGCGCTGGCGGCGTTCGAGGCCGGGCTAACCCTCACCAAGTCGCCGGGGATCACCGAGCGTGTTGCGCAACTCAAGGCGCTGGTCGCGTTCCGGGTGATCAAGGTCGAGGTCGAGGCGGAGGCCGATGCGCCGCGCGCCTGTCTTCGCTTCAATGAGCTGGTCGCTACCAAAGGCGATATCTCCTACGGCAGCTATGTTCGCACCACTCCCGCGCTCGACGGCATCGTCACCGCGCGCAGCGACACGATGTGCCTCGACGGGCTGAAGCACGGTACGACCTATCAGGTCGAGCTGTTAGCCGGCTTCCCCTCGGTCACCGGCGAGAAGACGCTGTCTGACTTCAAGACCAATGTCGTCATCCCCGACCGCAAACCGTCGATCAGCTTCGCCGGCACCGGCTATGTGCTGCCGCGCGAGGGCAGCGCTGGGCTGCCGGTGACGACGGTCAATCTCGACCGGGTCAAGGTACGCATCCTCAAGGTCAACGAGCGCAATCTGGTGCCGAGCATCGACGCCGAGAAGCTGACGATGAGCTTTGGCTCGGACGATGTCGACGAGATCGCCAACCGCTCGGGCAGCCTCGTCTGGCAGGGCGAGATGACCGTCCAAGGCGATCGCAACCGCGCCGTCTCGACCGCGATCCCGCTGAAGGACATCCTCAAGGACAAGGGGCCGGGGGTCTATCTCGCGGTTGTCGAGCGCGCCGACGTCAAGGAGGGCGACGACACTCAGCCGGCGACTAACTGGATCCTCGTCTCCAATCTCGGTCTTACCGCCTATACCGGCGCCGACGGGATGACGATCGCGGTGCGCTCGCTGGCCGACGCGAAGCCGGTCAACGGCGTAACCTTGCGGCTTTACGCGCACAACAATACCGAGCTCGGCATCGCGACCAGCGACGCCGACGGCATCGCCCGGTTTGCGCCCGGCCTCGTTCACGGCAATGGCGGCGACGAGCCGTTCGCGGTGATGGCCTACGGCGCCGAGGGCGATTTCAACTTTCTCGAGGTCGGCCGCGCTGCGTTCGACCTCAGCGACCGCGGAGTCAGCGGCCGCGACCAGCCGGGGCCGGTCGACGCCTTTCTCTACACCGACCGCGGCATCTATCGGCCGGGCGAGAACATCCATCTAACCGCGCTGGTGCGCGACGACAAGGCCAACGCGCTGGCAGGCGCGCCGCTGACCTTGCGTCTGCTGCGCCCCGACGGGATTGCGGTCGACACGAAACAGCTGACCGGCGGTGAGCTCGGCGGCTTCTACCAGAAATATTCGCTGCCGCGCGACGCGCGCATCGGCACCTGGACCATCGAGCTGAAGGTCGATCCCAAGGGAGCGGCGATCGCCAGCACCGACGTACGGGTCGAAGATTTCGTGCCGCCGACTTTGAAGGTCGCGTTGGCGGCGAGCGACGATCCGATCCGCCCGAACCAGGACTACCCGGTGGCGATCACCAGCCAATACTACTACGGGGCGCCGGGTTCAGGTTTGACCGTGCAGGCGAGCGCCTCGATCGCGTTCGACGACAACCCGTTCCCCTCCGAGCCCGATTTTCATTTCGGCCTGGCCAACGAAAAATATGCGGGCGACCGCAAGGACCTCGACGCGCCGGTCACCGACGACGACGGCAAGTCGAGCCTCACGATCAACCTCAGCGACCTGCCCGACCTGACGAAGCCGCTCGCGGCCACGATCGAAGTCGACGTGTTCGAGCCAAGCGGCCGGCCGATCGTCGCGACGCTGACCCGACCGATCCGTCTGCGTCCGCTGTCCATTGGGCTGCGCTCGTCCGCGGGCGATGACCCGGTACCGGAGGGCCAGCCGGCTGCGCTCGACGTGATCGCGCTCGACAATGCCGGCAAGCGCGTCGCGGCGCCGGGGCTTCGGTGGGAGCTGCTGCGCGAGACGTGGCGCTACGACTGGTACTCGGAAAACGGCATGTGGCGGCACCGCGTCCAGGTGCGCGACGTGCCGATCGACAGTGGCGCGATCGACGTCGCCGCCGGCAGTGCGGCGAGCCTGTCGAAGACCTTGCCTGCCGGGCGCTATCGCTGGGAGGTGACGGACAGCGCGACCGGCGCGCAATCGAGCCTTCGGTTCCATGTCGGCTGGTATGTCGAGGCCGAGCTGCCTGACGTCCCCGACAAATTGTCGGTGACGCTCGACAAGACGAGCTATCAGCCGGGAGATACCGCCAAAGTGTTCGTCAAGGCCCCGTTCGCCGGCGAGGCGGAGCTGGCGATCGCCTCGGACAAGGTGCTGTCGCTGAAATCGTTCACCCTGCCTGAAGGCGGCACGACGCTCGATATCCCGGTCGATAGCAATTGGGGCAACGGCGTTTACGCGCTCGTCACCTCCTACCGGCCGCCGGTGCCGCCGGCCGCAAATGATAATGGCACTTCGGCGCGCGGGCCGGGGAGGGCGGTCGGTCTCGGCTGGATCGGCGTCGATCCGGCGCCGCGCACGCTCGCCGTGACCTTGTCGGCGCCTGATGTCGTGCGCCCGCGCGCACTCGCCGAGGTGCCGATCAAGGTCGCCGGACTCGACAAGGGCGAGGAAGCCTATGTGACGCTCGCCGCGGTCGACGAGGCGGTGCTGAAGCTGACCGATTTCGCCAGCCCCGCGCCCGGCGATTATTTCTTCGGCAAGGAAAAGCTCGGGGTCGAGCTACGCGACCTTTACGGGCGGCTGATCGACCCGCACGCCGACAAGATCGGCGCGCTGCGCAGCGGTGGCGACCAGTTCGCCAAGCGCTCGGTCGCCGGGCTGCCCGACAAGAGCAGCCTGGTCGTCGCGCTGTTCTCCGGCATCGTCAAGCTCGACGATAGCGGCGCCGCGACGATCAAACTCGACATCCCTGATTTCCAGGGCCAAGTGCGGCTCATGGCGGTCGCCTATTCGGCGAAAAAGCTCGGCGCGGCGAGCGGGCCGATGACGATCCGCGACCCCGTGGTGGCGATGGTATCGCTGCCGCGCTTCCTGGCGCCGGGCGACCAAGGGCGGCTCGGGGTCACGATCAACAATCTCGAAGGACCTGACGGCGACTACGCGCTCAAGATGACGGCGACCGGGGCGGGCAGTTTCGCGACGCCGATCGAACGGACGATCCCGCTCAAGGCCGGGGCCAATTTCAGCGACGGGTTCGCCCTGGATGCGACGACGGTCGGCAATGTCGCGATCCATCTCGACCTCACTGGACCCAGCAATCTGCACATCGCCCGCGACTTCAAGATCGGGGTGCGGCCGGCGCAATCCTATCAGCTGCGGCGGTTTGTCGGGCAGATGGCGCCCGGGCAGAGCGTCACCCTCGACGATGCCAGCGCCGACGAGTTCCTGCCTGGTACCGCCGAGGCTGTGCTGACGGTCGGCCCACGCCCGGAATGGGACGTGCCCGGATTGCTGCAGGCGCTCGACCGCTATGCCTATGGCTGCCTCGAGCAGACGACGAGCCGAGCCTTGCCGCTGCTCTACGTCGATGAGGTTGCCTCGTTGTGGAAGACCGACCCGGGTTTCTCGGCGGACAAGACGCTCGACACCGCGATCGCTCATATCGCCGAGTTGCAGCGCTCGGACGGCAGTTTCGGGGTGTGGAACGACACCGACGACACGGTCCCATGGCTCGACGCATATGCCGCCGATTTCCTGATGCGCGCCAAGGAGCACGGCAAGAACGTGCCCGATTTCGCCCTGAAGGGGGTGATCGGCTGGCTGCGCAACTACGTGCGCCAGGACCACAAGGACGATAACGCGCTGACCGCGCTCGCCTACGCGCATTACGTGCTCGCCCACGCCAAGGCCGACGATATCGGCGCGCTGCGCTACTTCAACGACACCTCGATGACGCTGTTGCCGACGCAGCTGGCCAAGGCGCAGCTCGCCGCCGCACTCGCCGCCTATGGCGACACGACGCGCGCCGCCGCGGCCTATGCGGCCGCGCTGGCGCCGCCGCCGAAGCGCGACCCGAAGCTGCGCTACATCGATTACGGCAGCGATCTGCGCGATAGCGCCGCCGCGCTGGCGTTTGCGGCAACCGATCCGGACAGCCAGCAGCGTCTCACCACAGTGATGGACCGCATCGCCGAACTCTTCGCGCATGCCGATCGCACCAGCACGCAGGAGCAAGCATGGTTGCTGCTCGCTGCGGAGGCGGCGGCAAAACTGACCGGCAACAGCATGACGATCGCGGTCGGCGGCGGCCAACCGCAAACCGCGAGCGCGGCGCAATATTTCCGGCGGCTGCTTGGCGCCGGCGCGCCGCCCCTCACCATTGCCAATCGCGGCACCGCCCCGGCATGGCGCGCGGTATCGATCACCGGCGTGGTCAAGGCGGATTTGCCGCCGGAGAGCAACGGTTACATCGTCACCCGAGGTGTTTTTCGCCCAGACGGCACGACCGCCGATCTCAGCAAAATTCACCAGACCGATCTGCTTGTGGTGGTGCTGAAGGGCGTGCGCAAGAACGCGGCGCAGGCGGCGCGGGCGCTGGTCGTCGATCTGTTGCCGGCCGGGTTCGAAATTCAGAATGCGAGCGCGCCCGGCGCCGACGGCACCGGCGGCTATGCGTGGCTCAAGGATCTGTCGAGCGCCGACTACACCGAGGCGCGCGACGACCGTTTCGTCGCCGCGCTCGATCTACCGGACGGCACGTCGAACTTTACGCTTGCCTACGTCGTGCGGGCGGTGACGCCCGGGACGTTCAAGTACCCAGCGCTCGATGTCGAGGACATGTACGACCCGGAGGCCTACGGTCGTACCGCGATCGGCAAGCTGACGGTGTTGGCGAAGTAGGGCTGTGACCGAGAAAGCCGCCGACCGCGCTGACGCGCTTCCTCCGCCGTTAACGGGGCGGGGTTGGGGAGGCGGCTGGCGATGGCTGATTGGTGTCGTCGCTGGTCTCGCGTTGCTGACCGCTGGCTATTTCTCGCTGTCACCGCCATCGCTGGTGCGCAGCGAGCGGCTGTCGATGCTGGTGCTGGCGCGCGATGGGTCGATCCTGCGCGGGTTCCTTTCGCCTGACGGCAAGTGGCGGCTGCCGATCAAAGTAGACGAGGTCGATCCGCTCTACCGCCGCATGCTGATCGCCACCGAGGACCAACGCTTCGCGTCGCATCTCGGGGTCGATCCGTTGGCGATCGGCCGGGCGATCGTGCAACTCGCGTGGCACGGCCACGTCGTCTCCGGCGCCTCGACGCTGACGATGCAGGCGGTGCGACTGCTGGAGCGGCGGTCGCGCACGCTTGGGGCGAAGCTCGCCGAGAGCGCGGAGGCGCTGGCGCTGGAGCGGCGGCTCGACAAGGACGCGATCCTCGGCATCTACCTGACCTTGGCGCCGTTTGGCGGCAACCTCGAAGGGGTGCGCGCCGCGAGCCTGGCCTATTTCGGCAAGGAGCCGGCGCATCTGACGCCCGGAGAGGCAGCGCTCTTGGTGGCGATCCCGCGCTCGCCGGAGCGCTTACGGCCCGATCGGCATCCCGAGGCGGCGCGGCAAGCGCGCGACGCGGTGCTGCGGCGCATGGCGGCGGCGGGAGTCATCTCCGACACGATGTTGGCCGAGGCTGCGGCCGAGCCGGTGCCGGCGGAGCGGCTGGCGCTGCCGCTCGACGCGCCACATCTGGCGCGGGCAATGCGCGACGACAGTCCGCACGACGCGGTCGTCCGCACCACGATCGATCCGCTCCTGCAACACCGGGTCGAGGCGCTGCTGAAGCGCGAGGCCGCGGCGCTCGACCCGCAGGCGACATACGCCGCGATTGTCGTCGACAACCGTGAGCGGCGCGTCATCGCCTATGTCGGCAACGCCGATTTTTCGGCGACCGGCCGGCACGGAACGATCGACATGGCGCGAGCCATCCGTTCGCCCGGTTCGGCGCTGAAGCCGTTCATCTACGCGATGGCGTTCGACCGGCTGATCATTCACCCGGAGACCATCCTCGAAGACCAGCCGCGCCATTTCGGCGATTACGCGCCGGGCGATTTCGATGGCCGCTTTCTCGGCGAGATCACCGCCCGCGAGGCGTTGCAATATTCGCTGAACGTGCCGGCGGTGGCGGTGCTCGACCGGCTTGGCCCCGGCAAGTTCACCGCCGCGCTCGCCGCGGCCGGCATCCGGCTGAAACTGCCGCAGCCGACCAACGAGCCGGGGCTCGCGATCGCGCTCGGCGGTGACGGGATCAGCCTCCTCGACCTGGCGACGCTCTACGTCGCGCTGTCGCATAACGGCGCGGTGGCGCCGCTGCTGACCCGGCTCGATCAGACCGAGGGCCGGACCACGTCGATCTTCGGCCCGCTCGCCGCGTGGTACGTCAACGACATCCTTACGGCAGCGCCGCCTCCACCCGGCATGTTGCCGGCCGAGGTCAAGCGCTCGCGTCGGCTCGCCTTCAAGACGGGAACCTCATACGGCTTCCGCGACGCCTGGGCGGCCGGTTACGATTCCGAAGTGACGATCGCCGTGTGGGCCGGGCGGCCGGACGGAACGCCGATGCCGGGTATCACCGGCCGCACCACCGCGGCGCCGGTGCTGTTCAAGATCGCCGATCTGATCGGGGCTCCGACCAACCCGAGGCCGACGCCGCCACCGCCCGGCGCGCTGTTGGTCGCCGGCAGGGATCTGCCACTCGCGCTGCGGCGCCTCGACCCCGGGCCGGCCGAACGCCGCGGCCGCGAGGTTAGCGGACCGAAAATCCTCTATCCGCCCGACGGCTCGATCGTCGAATGGCATGGCGAGGAGGTGCCGCTCGAAGCGGCGGGCGGCACCGGCCCGTTGCGCTGGCTCGCCGACGGGCGGCCGCTGCCACCCGGGCCGCCGCGCAAGGAGCTGTTCTGGACGCCGGCGGGGGTCGGCTTTGCCCACCTCACGGTGATTGACGCCGCCGGACGCAGCGCTCACGCCACGGTCCGGCTGGCGCCCTAGTCAGGCGGCTGGTCGTTGATAAGGCGGGCGGTGCAGGCCGGCGGGGGAGATCGTGAAGATCTCGTAGCCGGTGGCCGTCACCCCGATCGTGTGCTCGAACTGGGCCGACAAGGAGCGGTCTTTGGTGACCGCGGTCCATCCGTCGCTCAGCACCTTCACCTCCCAGCGCCCGGCGTTGATCATCGGCTCGATGGTGAAGAACAGGCCCTCGAGCATCACCGGCCCGTCCTGCGGGCGGCCGTAATGCAGGATCGACGGCGCGTCGTGAAACACCCGCCCGACCCCGTGGCCGCAGAAATCGCGCACCACGGAATAGCGGTGGCTCTCGGCGTAGCGCTGGATGGCGTCGCCGATAACGCCGATATGGAGGCCCGGCCTGATCGCGGCGATGCCGCGCATCATCGCCTCGTAGGTGACGTCGACGAGCTTGCGCGCCTTCAGCGGGATGCGGTCGCCGACGAAATACATGCGACTGCTGTCGCCGTGCCAGCCGTCGAGGATCGGGGTGACGTCGATGTTGAGAATATCGCCTTCCACCAGCCGCCGGTCGCCGGGAATGCCGTGGCAGACGACGTGATTGAGCGAGGTGCAGATCGCCTTGGGAAACCCGCGATAGCCGAGCGGGGCCGAAATGGCGCCGTGGCTGGTCACGAATTCGTGGCAGAGGCGGTCGAGCTCGCCGGTGGTGACCCCCGGCGCCACGTAGGGGGTGATGAAGTCGAGTGTCGCCGCCGCCAGGGCTCCGGCCTTGCGCATGCCCTCGAAGGCGGCGGGTCCATGGATTTTGATCGAGCCGGGCCGCGTGATCGCCTCACGGCTCGAATCCATGCCCAACATGACGTCTTGCTGCATCAACGAACGCTCTTTCCCATGCTGCCAATATCGGATGTCGGGTGGCGCGCGGCAATCCCAGCTTCATGCCAATTCGCGGCTCGCGATTGTGCCGGCGGGCAGCTTTGCCTATGAAGAGCTAAATCACCGTCAACGAGAGCGCCAATGCCGAGCCGCGCGGACAGCCCGCCGAAGACCTACACCGCCTGCGTCCTCATTATCGGCAACGAGATCTTGTCGGGCCGAGTGCAGGACGAAAACATCGCCTTTCTCGCCAAGGGGCTGAACGAGGCCGGCATTCGCCTCAAGGAAGTACGGGTGATCCCGGACGACAGCGACACCATCGTCGGCACGGTCAACGAGGTGCGCCGCGCGTTCGATTACGTCTTCACCACCGGCGGTATCGGCCCGACGCATGACGACATCACCGCGCAGAGCATCGCCGAAGCCTTCGCGGTGAAGCTGATCCTCCACCCCGAGGCGAAGCGGCTGCTCGAAGGCCATTACCCCGCGGGCGCGGTCAATGAGGCGCGGATGCGCATGGCCTATGTGCCAGATGGGGCCGTGCTGCTGCCCAACCCGATTTCGCGCGCGCCCGGCTTCAGGATCGACAATGTCTATGTGATGGCCGGGGTGCCGCAGATCATGCAGGCGACATTCCGCGAGTTGAGCCACCGGCTCAAAGGCGGCGCCAAGGTGCTGAGCCGCAGCGTCAGCTGCGGCCTGGGCGAAGGGGTGTTGGCGCAAGGGCTCGGCGAGTTGCAGGCGCGCTACGACGATCTCGAAATCGGCTCCTACCCGTATTTTCGCCGCGCCGATTTCGGGGTGACGCTGGTTGTTCGCGGCACCGACCGGTCGCGGCTGGTCGCGGCGACCGAGGAGGTCAAGGCGCTGATCTTATCCCTGGGTGGCGACCCGCACGAAGGCGCGAGCGAGGATTAGCGTGTTACGCTGCGGTAGCGCGGACGTGGCGAAACGGTAGACGCAGCAGACTTAAAATCTGCTCCTCGAATGAGGGTGAGGGTTCGAGTCCCTCCGTCCGCACCAAAGTTTTGAATTATTTGGTGCCGGGGTCACTCCTTAGATCTCTTCGCCCAGGTGCTTGCGAGCTTCCTGCGGCGACAGGACCGTGTTCCACGCGTTCGTCGGGATCTTGTGATTGGCCCCGGCATCGCGAACGATGTTCATCGGATCGCGGCCTGCCTCGACACACCTGATTTGCTCGCGCAGCATTTGCCGCAGCCAGACGACGCCGATATCGGTTGTTCCGAGATGTTCGAGCGCGTGCACCGCGATCGGCCGCTGGCCCTCCTGGGCCTCGAGATCGTCGGGATTGCGCTGGCGCTCCTCGTAGGAGCGGCTGCCGACGCGCGAGCCGACGCGCTCCGGGATTTCGGCCGCGGTGCGAGGTTTCCAATCGGCTTTCGCCACGCCGTTTTCGAGCGGCCAGGCGACGATGCTCAAGCCCCGCATGGTTTCGTTGTCGATGGGGACGACCCAGGACAGCTCAGACGCGCGATCCTTGCGCATCGGCGCCGTGCCGGGTTCGTGGATATTGGCGATCAGGAAGATGTTCGGCACGACGCACTCGACATAGCGCACCAGCCGATTGCCGTTGGGCAGGTCGTTGACGAAGCGGTAACGCACCCCGAGGGAGGTCTTTTCAAGGCTGAGCTGCGGCGCCCCCTGCATCATCGCGCCGACGAACTGCTCGCCGCTGATCATTTTGTGCAGCACGAGCAGATGGTACGGATCGACGACGTTCTCGAAGTGCTGCAGCCAGTTGCAGTCCTTGACGTAGCCAGCGGAATACTCGCCCCAGACGCGCATGCCGCGCAGCTCGACATCGTCGCGATAACGGGTGTCGATGATGTCGTACATCGGAAACAGCGGCTCGGTGCCCGGCGGGCCCATATAGACGAAGATCAGCCCGCCATACTCGATGACCGGATAGGCCTCCTGCCAGATATCCATCTTCTTGCGGAAGGCCTCGGTCTCGCACGCCATGTCGATGCACTGGCCCTGCGTATTGTAGAGCCAGCCGTGATAGCAGCAGCGCAGCCCGTCCTCCTCGACGCGGCCCCATTCGAGCGAGGTGCCGCGATGCGCGCAATGCGGCTCCAATGCACCGAGCCGCCCCTTCTTGTCGCGGAAGACGACAATTTCCTCGCCAAGCAGCTTGACCTTCTTAGGCAGGTCGCGGACCTCGTTGGATGGGCAGACCGGCTGCCAATAGCGGCGCAGCAGCTCGCCCATCGGGCTGCCAGCCTCGACGCAGGTCAGCTCGTAATCAGGCGCGGGTGTCTGCCGTCCATAGGCTGATTTCATGGGATCCTCCGGTCAGGCGGCCATCGCCGAAAGGCTGGGCAAGAGCGGCGAATCCGCGCGATGAAGCTTGCCGGCGCGCAGTCCGAATTCGGGATGAATCAGTTGCCGCGCCGGGTGCGTGATAGCTTCGGAATCGATCAGCGTCCACTTGCCGTCGACGAGGCGCATCGCCGAGAGATCGGCCGGCATGCCGACCGACAAGGCGCCCATCTCGCCTTCGAGGCCGAGCATCGTCGCGGCGTTCTCGGTCGCCATGCGCACGACCTCGACAAGGGGCACGCCGAGCGCCACCAGCTCGGTCATCGCGTGATGCAGGCTGTAGGGCCGCTCGAACGGCGAGGCGCGATCGTCGGCGACGATCGAATCGACGCCCTCGCCGGTGAACATGCCGCGATAGGCCCGGCCGCCATCCTTGAGCCGCACATTGTAGCCATGAAGGTCGGCGCCGAGGGTAAACGGCAGGATGCCGGCGTCGAGGACCCGACGGGCATTGGCGAAGCTGAAATGCGCACCGCGCCCGACATCGATCCGCACACCTTTGGCCAAGGCCTCGCGGATCAGCGGGTGGATCGAACCGTCGGCGGCGACAAAGCCGGAGGGAAAGCGGGTGAACGGGTGTGCCAGGATGTCGCCGGGATCGAGCAGCGGCACGACCTCGTCGATGATCTTCGCGGCGTCGACAGTCGTACCGTCAGCCTCGGGCCACAGCGTGCCGAGATGGATGTAGACCGGCAGCTTGAGCTCGCGGGAGGCTTCCTTCGCCAGCTTCATCGAGGCCATGCCCCAGCGCGAGTAGCCGCCCGGCTCGGCATGCGCCTTGATCCCGCGCACCAGATCGGGGTTGTCACGCGCCGCCTTGACGATCGCCTTCACGTTGATGCCGCTGGGACCATAAAGCTCGACATAGCGGTGGCCGAGCAGGCCGCCGGCGAGATAGGCCGAAATGAAGGCAAGCACCCTCGTCTTCGCCTTCTCGACGATGAATTTGCGGAACCCGTCGAAGGTGAGCGCGCTCGGCCCGCCCTGATCAACCACCGTCGTCACCCCGGTGCGAATGCCGACAAGATCGGGGTTGAGCCCGAAATCGCCCGAGACATGCTCGTAGACATGGGCGTGGGTGTCGATGAGGCCGGGGGTGACGATCAGACCCTTGGCGTCGATCACCTTGGCGGCGCCGGGAGCGAGCTTGGGCGCGATTGCCGCGATGCGGCCCTTGCGGATGCCGATGTCGCAGACGCCGTCGATCCCGTTCTTGGGGTCGATCAGCCGCCCGCCCTTGACGACCGTATCGAAGACAGGCGCCAATTTCGCGACTGCCGACAATGTCCTCCGGGTTTGCGTCATCGGGCCCGCCCTCCTTCGTCGGTGAAGCGATGGCATGAAGCCTGCCAGCCCGAACGACGAAATGCTAGGCTGCTGCTTTCACAACAACCGGTGAGCGCGCCGTGATCGAGTTTCTGATGGTGGCGGGCGCGCCGACCCCGGTCGCACCGTTCAGCCACGCGGTGGCGTGCGACGGCTGGCTGTTCGTCACCGGCCAAATGCCGACCGATCCCGACGACGACAGCGCGCCATTGCCGGAGGGTATCGAGGCGCAGACGCGCCGTGTGCTGGACAATCTCAAGCGTGTCCTCGGCGGCGCTGGCAGCGCTCTCGACCGCGTCGTCTTCGCGCGGGTTTACCTGACGCATTTCGAGCGCGACTACGCGGCGATGAACGCGGTCTACCAATCCTATTTCGCGGCGGGAAGGTTGCCGGCGCGAACCTGCATCGGTGTCACCGGGCTCGCCCGCGGCGCGCTCGTCGAGATCGATCTGCTAGCGCGTTGCTGATCGCCTCAGCCGGCGAACGGATGTGTCGCGATCCAGTGGCGGGCGATGTCGAGACGCCGCGCAAACCACACGCGCTCGTGGCCTCCGGCATAATCGATAAACCGCTCGAGCGCCGCGGTCCGACCCGGCCGGCCGGCGAGCCGGCAATGCAGACCGATCGACATCATGCGTGGGCAGGTCTCGCCCTCGCGATAGAGCACGTCGAAACTGTCCTTGAGGTAGGTGAAGAACTGATCGCCCGAGTTGAACCCTTGCGGGGTGCCAAACCGCATGTCGTTGCTGTCGAACGCATAGGGGACGATCAGCTGAGGCTTGCCATAGGAATTGTCCCAATACGGCAGATCATCGGCGTAGGAGTCGGCGTTGTAGAGAAAGCCGGCCTCCTCTACGACAAGGCGGGCGGTGTTGGGGCTGCAGCGGCCCTGGTACCAGCCGAGCGGCCTCGTACCGGTGACCCGCGTGTGGATCTCGACGGCCTTGGCGATGTGGTCGCGCTCGACCGATTCCGCGACGAATTGGTAGTCGATCCAGCGATAGCCGTGGGTCGCGATCTCCCAATCGGACCCCAGCATCGCCGCGACCGCCGCCGGGTTGCGCTCTAGCGCCATCGCCACGCCGTAGACGGTGACGGGAACCTGGCGCGCGGTGAAGGCGCGGTGCAGCCGCCAGAACCCGGCGCGGCTGCCATATTCGAACATCGATTCGATGTTCATGTTGCGCATCCCGGGCACGGGCTGCGCGCCGATCCATTCGGTGAGAAAAGCCTCCGCGGCCGGGTCGCCGTGGAAGATTGCGTTCTCGCCGCCTTCTTCGTAGTTGATCACGAATTGCACCGCGATCCGCGCGTCGCCGGGCCAGCGCGCCTGTGGCGGCATAGCGGCATAACCCACCAGGTCACGGGGATAGTCGGCCATCGTCGTCCCTCCGCCAAATTGCGTTTCGCGGCTCGCCGAGCTCGGCGCAGAAAGCATGCCAAGCCAGGGTCACGTGCTCCGTTACTTGGTGCCGAACAAGCGGTCGCCGGCATCGCCGAAGCCGGGGAGAATATAACCGTGCGCGTCGAGACAGCGGTCGAGCGCCGCGGTGATGATGGCGATCTCCGGAAACACTTGATGTAGCTTGGCAACGCCCTCGGGCGCGGCGACGAGACAGACGAGCTTGATCGAGCCCACCCCCATCTCTTTCAGCCGCGAGATCGCGGCCACCGCCGAATTGCCGGTCGCCAGCATCGGATCGACCAGGATCACCTGCCGCTGCGACACGTCGTCCGGCAGTTTCAGGTAATACTCGACCACGCCCAGACTGCCGGGCTCGCGGTAAAGGCCGATGTGCCCGACCCGCGCCGACGGCACCAGCTCCAGCATGCCGTCGAGCAGACCCGTGCCGGCGCGCAAGATCGACACCAGGCACAATTTCTTGCCGGTCAGGGCCGGAAAGCGGGCGCGCTCGAGCGGCGTGTCGATCTCGATCTCGGCCAGCGGCAGATCGCGCGTCGCCTCATAGGCGAGCAGCAGGCTGATCTCGTGCAATAGATGGCGGAACTTCGAGGTCGAGGTGTTGCGGTCGCGCATCAGGGTCAGCTTGTGCTGCACCAGCGGGTGCTCAACCACGGTCAGGCCTGGCATCGCGCGACTCCTCAAAACAAGGTTCCGTCCGAGACGACCGTCAGCGGCGGGCTGCCGTCGGGCCGGCGGGCGAAGGCCAACTCGCGCCCGGCGGCCCAGCTCCCGCCCTCGAGCAGGCCGGCGAGCGGAAACACCGTTGGGTCAACGCCGAGCTCCCGACGCACCAGCGGGGCGAGGCGGTCGAGCAGCGCGACCGTCAGCGCGCGCCACTCGACGACCGGCTCGCTTGCCGGATCGAGAGGGCGGCGGCTCAGCTCGGGATCGCACGGCACCAGCACGCCGCCATCGATAAACAAACCGCCATTGCGGTACTCGGCGAGCCCGGTGAGGCCGTCGAGCTCGGTGATCGAAAAGCCGGCCTCCGCGAGCGGCTCGATCAGCGAGTAGGCGAGCCATTGGCTGAGCTTGTGCAGCGGGACCAGCCCGTCGCCCGGGATTGCGCTGTGCGGCCAGCAATCGCCCAGCGGCATCCCGCCAAGCGAGAGGCGGCCCGGCCAGATGGCGCCGAACGCGCGCAGCAGGTCATGCAGCACCGCCGGTGCCGGCAAGCCCGCGCGGCGCGGCAGCCAATAATCGTAAAGCCGACCGAGCCGCCCTTCGCGACCGAACAGCGTCGGGACGCCCGTCGCGACAGCGCCGAGCGAACGCAGCAGACCCGCACGCCCTTCCAGGCCGGCAAGCTCGTTTCCCGGCCCGTGCTGCAACGCCGCGCCGAGAGCTTCCGGGGTGGTCGCCGCTAGCCTCGCCGCGTCCGCCCGCCATGGCTGCGCCGGATCCGCCGAGAACAGGCCTTGCTGCATTGCCCGCAGGCTGGCGACCGCGAGGCCCTCCGAGCGGGTAAGAACCTGTCCGTTTTCGCGTTCGTGATAGCGCCAGCGCGGCCCCGCGCCGGCGTCGAGCAGCACCGAGACAATCGCCAAATCGATCCGCGCGCGCGCCCGTTCGTCCGGAGCCGCGCCCGGCGCGACCAGGTCTGCGCGCTCGATCCCACCGGCGGCAAAATGCCGCCAGCGGCTGTGCGGGGGTACAACAAGGTTCGAGTAGCGGCGCCAAGTGATGCTGGCAACCAGCCGGGCTATCTCGGGCAGCCGTTCCGGCACAACGCGGAAATGCGCGGTGGCGCCGCGCTCCGCGGTCGCGAGCAACAAAGCGCAGCGCTCGCGCACCGCGGCCGCGCTGAGCAGGTATTCCGCCTGCTCGCGCGCTACGCTCACTCGTTGAGGCCTCTTCCCGTGGCGCGATGCAGCTCTTCCCGGCTCGGTACGCCGCTCGGGGCGAAATAGCCGGCAGCCTGCTTGGCGGCGATCTCGACGCCCGCATCGGGCGGCACGAGCGAAGGCGGAATCGCCACCTGCTCGCCGACAGTGATGCCCTGCGCCGTCAGCGCGCCGTGCTTCATATTCGACATCGAAACCCAGCGGTGGATGTGGCTGATGCCGAGCCAATGGAACACGTCCGGCATCAGCTCCTGAACCCGCATGTCCTGCACCCCGGCGACGCATTCGGTGCGCCGGAAATAGGTGTCCGCGCGGTCGCCGCCCTCTTGCCGCTTGCGCGCGTTGTAGACGAGGAACTTGGTGACCTCGCCGAGGGCGCGGCCTTCCTTGCGGTTGTAGACGACGAGGCCGACCCCGCCCTGCTGCGCGGTTTCGACACAGACCTCGACCCCATGCACCAGATAGGGGCGGCAGGTGCAGATGTCGGAGCCGAAGACGTCGGAGCCGTTGCACTCGTCATGCACCCGGCAGGCGACCACGGTATCGGGCTCGCCAAGCCGCTCGACCTCGCCAAACAGATACACCGTGGTGCCGCCGATTGGCGGCAGGAACAGCTCGAGATCGGGGCGGGTCACCAGCTCGGGAAACATACCGCCGGTTTCTTCGAACAGCGTGCGGCGCAACTGCGACTCGGGGATGGCGAAGCGAGCCGCCAAACCCGGCAGATACCAGACCGGGTCGATCGCTGCCTTGGTCACGCGGATCTCGCCGCTGTCAAGCAACACCCTGCCGTCGGGCTTGAGCCCGCTCTCGGCCGCGCGAGAGCAGACCTCCGGGAGGTTGATCCGCGCCCGGGTGATCGCGATGGTCGGCCGCGCGTCGATGCCTTGGGCAATCGCATCCGCGAACACCTCGCCGACGAGATGCCCATAGGGGTCGAGCGATACGATCTTGCTCGGGTCGGCCCATTGTAGACGCGACCTGATCAGCGCCACGGGGGCGGTGTCGGTCAGATCCGGTCGATGGTCGCGGGCCAACGCGCCGGTCGCCACCGCCAGCGCGCGGTAGACCGCATAGGCTCCTGAATAGGACCCGATCGCGTTGCGATGCGAAGGATCGGCGGGACTTGCCACGACCGGCCCGCGCAATGCGGGGCTAGCGGCACCCCAGCACAGCGGCACCTTGCCCTGACCGGCGCTCCCCGGGTGCGAGGTGAGCCGAATGTGCCGCGGGATTGCCTGTTTCATGATGTTTCCAGCAACAGCCCGAAGAACCGAAGGACACCAAATGGTATCGATCAAGCAGTGCTACAACAACTCGATGAAATAACGACGAATGTCCGATGGGGAACTGCGACCAAGCTACCGGTTGAGCCAGCGCCGAGCGAAGCCGAGCAAGCCTCTCGGCATGAAGATCACCATGGCGATAAAGATCATGCCCAGGGGGATCAGGTAATACTCGGTGAAGAAGCGAGAGAACGCCTCGCGCAGCATGAGGAAAAAGGCCGCGCCGACCATCGGTCCGATCAGGGTACCGATACCGCCGATCACGTTGTAGATAACCGTCTCGCCCGAGACCAAGAAGAAGACGAAGTCGGGCGCGGCGAACTGGTTCTGGATGGCGTACAGCACACCGGCAAGCCCGGCGAAGAGCCCGGAAAGCATGACCGCAACGATCTTGTAGCGCTCTACCGCATAGCCGATGGCGCGCGTACGCGCCTCGTTTTCGCGGATCGATTGCAGCACCATGCCGAACGGCGACTGGGTGATGCGGCGCAGCAGCAGATAGGACAGGGTGACGACGCCGAGGACGAACCAGTGCATCACCGCCGGGGTGAAGCGGATCGAGAACAGAAACGGGATGGCAAATGCCGGGCGGCGGAAGTTGATGCCGTTCTCCCCACCGGTCCAAGCGGTCGAGGTAAAGATGATGACGTAGAAGATCTGCGAGAAGATGAGCGTCGTGATGGCGAAGTAGATGTCGCGCAGCCGCGTCGAAAAATAGGCGACGAAGGCGGCGACGGCGGCGGCGAGGATCAACCCGTAGGCGAGCGCCAGCCACAGGTTTGGCGGCCGCGTCGTCACCAGCGCCGCGGCAGCGCCGTACATCCCCAGGCCGAAAAACGCCGAGTGCCCGAACGACACCATGCCGGTGTAGCCGATGAGGATGTCGGACGACATCGCCAGGAGGCCCCAGATCAGGATCTCGGTGAGAAACCGTTGCCAGAACTCCGGTAGCGCCAGTGGCGCCACAATCAGCAACGCCAGGATGACAGTGAAGCCAGCCCAGTAGACGAGCAACCGGCGTTCGTTCATCTCGCGGTCGGCACGAACAGGCCGGTCGGGCGGAACAGGAGGGTCAGGATCAGCACGACGAATGAGACGATGACCGCCTGGGCCGGACTCACCCATAGCGATGCGTAGGCCTCCAGCAGGCTGATGAAAATCGCCGCAGCGATCGACCCACTGAGGCTGCCCATGCCGCCGACCACGACGACGATGAAGGCGCGCAGCACCCAGCTGGTCCCCATCTGCGAATTGACCCCGACCAGCGGGCCGAACAGCACGCCACTGGCGGCGGCCATGCCCGAGCCGATCGCAAACACCGCGGTCAGCACCCAGGGCACCGGAATACCCATCGCCTGGGCCATGACGCGGTCTTGAGTGGTGGCGCGGATCCAGATGCCGTATGTGCCGAATTTGAGGAACAGCCACAACGCGCCGATGATCGCCGCGGCCAGCCCGGCGATCGCCAGCCGGTACCACGGGTAGTCGAGGTAGAAGAGGCTGAAATGGCCGGTGATCGGCTCCTCGATCTTGCGGGCGACCGGCCCGAACTGCCACAGCGCGACGTTTTGCAGGACCAGCGACACCCCAAACGTCGCGAGGATCGTGGTCAGTGGATCGCGGCCGATCAGCGGCCGTAGCGTCGTCAGGTAGATCAGCGCGCCCAGAAGCGCGATCGCCAGGGTGGCGACGACGAGCGCGATCCAGAAATCGCCGGTGGCGGCCAAGGTCAGCACCCCGACATAGGCGCCGAGCATGAACAGTTCGCCATGGGCGAAGTTGACGACGTCCATGATGCCGAAAATCAAGGTGAGGCCGGACGCGACCAGGGCGAGGATCATGCCGGTGACGATGCCGTTGATCGTCTGAATCAGGATCTGGTCGAGCGGGATCTCCATGTCACACGCCGAGATACTGGTGAATCACCGGGTCGTTCACCTGCAGTTCCGAGGCCAAGGCGTGATGACGCACCGCGCCCTTCTCGATGAAATAAATGCGCCGACACGCTTCGAGGGTCAGCGGGACATTCTGCTCGACCAAAAGGACGGCGACCCCTTCGCCGCGCAGCGCGCCGACGATTTCCAGGATCTGCGACACCATGCGCGGCATCAGGCCCTCGGTCGGCTCGTCCAGCAGGATGATCTTGGGTTCGAGCATCATCGCGCGGGCGATCGCGAGCATCTGCTGCTCGCCGCCCGAGAGCGTACCGCCAGCCTGGTTACGCCGCTCGGCAAGGACCGGGAAATAGGCATAGACCTTGTCGAGAAGTTCCGCCTTTTTCGCCTTGGCCACCCCGTGGCGATCCAGCCCGGTGCGAAGATTTTCGAGCACCGTCAAAAGCGGAAAGACGCGACGCTCCTCGGGGACGTAGGCGATGCCGACCCGCGCCACCCGGTGCGGCGGAAGATCGACGATGGAGTTACCCTCGAACAGCACCTGGCCTTGGCTTGGATGGACGAGGCCGGCGATCGCCTTCAGCGTCGTGCTCTTGCCGACGCCATTGCGCCCCAGGAGCCCCACCACCTCGCCCCGTCCGACTTCGAGCGAGACGCCGTCGAGGATATGGCTCTTGCCGTAATAGGTGTGGACGCCGTCGACCTTGAGCAGCGGCTCCTCGGCGGGCCGCGCGAGAGGCTCGACGCTGGCGTCGCCGACCATCGCCTCGATGCTCATGCGGCGATACTCATGTCTTGAGATAGACTTCCATGACCCGCGGATCCTCTTGAATTTCCGCCGGTGTCCCTTCGGCCAGGATCTGGCCGTAGTGGAGCACCGTGATCCGGTGGGCGAGCTCCATGACGACCTGCATGTCGTGCTCGACGATGAGGATGGTCAGATGCTGGGCGATGCGCCGGATCAGCGTCATCGTCTCGTGGGTCTCGGCCGCGCTCATCCCCGCGGTCGGTTCGTCAAGGCACAGCAGTTGCGGCTCGGTCGCCAAGGCGATGGCGATCTCAAGGGTGCGCTGCTCGCCGTGCGACAGATTGGCGGCCAGCTCCGCCGCCTTGCCGAGCAGGCCTACGGCGTCGAGCGACGATTCCGCCTTTTCGATGATGTCGCGATAGGCGCGGTGGTGGCTGAGCATGCTCCAACCATGCCGGCGCGACTGCGCGGCGATGCGGACGTTTTCAAGCGTCGTCGCGTTGGGAAGGATGTTGGTGATCTGATACGAGCGAGCGATGCCGCGTTGCGAGATGCGGTTCGGGGGGAAACCCGTAACGTCCTCGCCGTTGAGCAGGATCGACCCCGAAGAGGGGCGCAACACCCCGGTCAGGCAGTTGAAGAAGGTGCTCTTGCCGGCCCCGTTCGGCCCGATAATCGCGCGAATTTCCTCGCGGGAGACGGCAAAATTGACGTCGTTGAGCGCGGTCAGCCCGCCGAAGCGGACCGTCAGCCCTTGGGTGCGCAGGAGTGAACTCGCCGCGCCGTCCGGGACGTTGTCAGCCGGGGACGGCGCGGCGAGCAGTTGGTCGGCGCTCACTTAGGCGGCGAATGTGCAGGCCGGCGGTACGATGGTCTTGTCCTTGGGAACGACGTCCTTGATGTGATAGGTGCCGTCGCTGACCTCGTAGATGAACTCGCGCACAAAGGCCTGGTGATCCTCCTTGCGCAGCGTCTTGTCGCCCTGCGGGAAGTCGGGGCCCTCCTTCATTTCCAGCCCTTCGAGCGCCTCGATGAGTTTCATCGTGTCGTCGCGGCCCTGGAAGCCTGACTTCTCGATGCCGAGCTTGAGGCAATTCACCGCCTCGAAATTCGATTGGACATAGCGGTCGGGCAGCGGCCCGGAGGGGTCGATCTTCTGCAGCCGCGCCACCGCTTCGTCGAAAAACGCCTTGGCGTAGGGCGTGTTGAGCGGCGGGTCGGAGACCGGGATGTAGCGATTGATCCCGGTGAACCCGTCGATCTTGTGACCGAGACCCGGCAGGTTGGTCGACTCGCTGATCGCGCCGTCGCCAGCCCATTTGTATTTCTTGGTCAGGCCAAGATCGAAGGCCTGGTTGCCGATCGTCACCCCATCGGCGCCGAAGAAGATGGCGAACAAGCCGTCGAAATCGCCGCTGATCTTCGACAGGAACGGGGTCATGTCGGCAGTGCCGATCGGGATGCCGGTGGAGCCGACGACATCACCGCCGAGCTTCTTGATCTGCGCGGCATATGCATCGCGGGTCGATTGACCCCAGGAATAGTCGGCAAAGATGATGTGCCACTTCTTGCCCAAGCTGTTGACCAGATACGGGGCAAACGCGACCGCCTGCGCCGGGGCATAGTCGAACGGGCGAAAGCTGTAGCGGCTGCATTTGCTGCTGGTGATCGTCGTGTCGAGGCACACGCTGATCATGTTGACGACCTGGTGGTCGTCAAAGGTCGGCATACAGGCAAGACAGATATTCGAGAGCACGCCGCCGACATGGGCGTCGATCTTGTCCTCGACGAGCAGTTTCTCGACCTTGCGGCGGCCGACATCGGGTTTCGACTCGTCGTCTTCGGTGATCAGTTCGATCGGGCGACCCTTGATGCCGCCATCCTTGTTGATGCGGTCGACCGCCATTTGGACGCCGACCAAAGCGGTTTTGCCGACTGCGGCGGCGGCCCCTGTCAGCGGTTGGATGGTGCCGATCTTAAACGGCTTCGCCTGGGCGATCGCGATCCGCCACGGCCCCGGCGCGAGCATCGTTCCGCCGAATGCCAGACCGCCGCTGGCGGCGCCCCAGCCGACGAGCCGCCGGCGCGTGAGCTTGCCGCTGCCAACCTCACCGTGCCCCTTTAGCTTCTCCGTCATGGCGAGCCTTCCCCAAAAAGTGCGAAGCTGAGATTTCCGCGTCGTATTGTGCCGCTTCGCCAGAAGCGTATGCATCAACCATACCGATTATACCAGACTCCGGCTGCCGCACTCCGCTCGCGGCGTCGCCGATATAGACCGCAACGGGCAATTCCCACACACTCGCGCCTTCATCGTGAGGGCTCGGGCCATGGGCGACATCGGACCCCCTTATGTCGGGCGCTCCCTGTTACGCCGCGAAGATAAAAGGCTGCTGACCGGTCAGGGGCAGTTCATCGCCGATCTCGTGCTTCCGCGCACGCTACACGCCGTTCTGGTGCGCAGCCCGGTGGCGCATGCCCGCATCCGCTCGGTCGATTTGTCGCGCGCCGCCGCCGCGCCGGGCGTGGTCGAGACGCTGAGCGGCGGCGATCTGCTGCAACTCCTGCCGCCGGTACCGGAGGGGCAGATTTCGCTGCCGCCGAAATGGACCACGGCGATCCAGCACAAATTCCTCAACCCGCGACAACCGCTGCTGGCGCATGACAAGGTGCGGCATGTCGGCGAGGCGATCGCGGTCATCGTCGCGGAAAGCCGCGACCTAGCCGACGACGCGGCCGAGTTGGTTCGTTGGGACCTCGAGGAATTGCCCGCAATCGTCGATCCGGAGTCGGCGCTGCGGCCGAACAGCGCGATCGTGCACGATCGCTACCACACCAACCTGATCGGGGAGTTCTCGGTCGGACGGGGCGATGCCGCCGCGGCGATGGCGCGTGCGCCGTATCGGCTCAAACGCCGCTTCCATCATCATCGCTACGCCGCGGTGCCGATGGAGACGCGGGGGGTAGTGGCTGAGTACGAGCGGCGCACCGATTCGATGACGATCTGGTCCTCGACCCAGGTGGTGCACTGGGTCCGCCGCGAGGCGGCCGGCCTGCTCGGCGTGCCCGAAGCGCGAGTGCGCTGCGTGGCGCTCGACGTCGGCGGTGGGTTTGGCGGCAAGGGCCATGTCTATCCGGAGGATTTGCTGATCACCTTCCTGGCGCGCCGGCTCGGGCGGCCGGTGCGCTGGATCGAGACGCGCAGCGAGCATCTGATGAGCGCGACCCATTCGCGCGACCAGCTGCATGATCTTGAAATCGGGTTCGACGGCGACGGCCGCATCCTCGCGCTCATCGACGATTACATCGTCGATTGCGGCGCTTGGAACCCGATCGGCTCCGGGGTCGCCTACAACACCGCGGTGCACCTGACCGGCCCCTACCGGATCGAGAATTTCGCCGCGTCGGGAAAGATTGTCGTGACCAACAAGGTGCCGAACGCGCCATACCGGGGCGCGGGCCGGCCGGAAGCGGCCTTCGCGATGGAGCGGACCATCGATCTGGTGGCGCGCACGCTCGGCCTCGAGCCGGCCGAGGTACGGCGGCGCAACATGATCCGCGCCGATGAGATGCCGTATCGCGTCGGCATGCCGTATCGCGACGGGGAGCCGATCGTCTACGACAGCGGCGACTACCCGGGCGCTCTGCAGAAGGCGCTCGCTGCGGTCGGCGGGGTCGAAGCGTTTCGGGTGCGTCAGAGCGAGGCGCAGCGCGAGGGCCGCTATCTCGGCCTCGGCATCGGCTTTTATATCGAGGGCACCGGCGTGGGACCGTTCGAGAGCGCCTTTGTCCGCATCGACCCGACCGGCAAAGTGTACGTGTCCGGCGGCGCCGCTCCGCAAGGCCAAGGGATGGAGACGATCTTCGCCCAGGTGACGGCCGATCTGTGGAAGGTCAAGCCCGAGGATGTCGTGGTGTCGCTTGCCGACACCGCCTCGATCGCGATCGGTTTCGGCACCATGGCGAGCCGCAGCACGGTGACGCTGTCGGGCGCGATTCACGGCGCCAGCGAGCGGCTGCGCGACAAGGTCTTCGCCATCGCCGCCAACATCCTCGAATGCGCGCCCGCCGATCTCGAGCTGCGCGATGGCGGCGTCGGGGTCGTCGGCGTCCCCGAGACGTCGCTGACCCTCGCCAGGATCGCCCGGGCGGCGATGCCGGGCTGGAACAATGAACGGCCATCCGGGGTCGACGCCGGACTCGAGGAGACCTGCTACTGGCAGCCGCCGACGGTCACCTGGAGCTATGCGGTGCATGTCGCGATCGTCGAAGTGGATCGCGAGACGGGCCGCGTGCGGATCGACGATTACGCGGTGGCCCACGATTGCGGCAACGTGGTCAATCCGATGCTGGTGGAGGGGCAGATCATGGGCGGCGCCACGCAGGGGCTCGGCGGCATTCTTGGCGAGGCGATCGCCTACGATGCCAACGGTCAGCTCTTGAGCGGCTCGTTGATGGACTATGCGCTGCCGACCGCGGAGGACGTCCCGGCGATGCGGATCGTGCATCTCCATTCGCCGTCGCCGCTCAACCCGCTCGGCGTCAAAGGCGTCGGCGAAGGTGGTGCGGTGGCGCCGCCGGTAGCGGTGGCGAATGCCGTTTGCGATGCGCTCGCCGCGTTCGGGGTCGAGGTCAACGCGACGCCGCTCAAACCGGCGGAGCTGGTGCGCTCGATGCGGCGCTGATCTCCTTCAGTGCGATACAGCGGGAGCGCTAAGGTCGATCGAGGCTCACGTTGGCGCCATCGGGCCACGGGGATCGGGGACGGCCGCCGCCTTTTCCTGCCAATCTTTCGACCACGGCGTCACCGGCCGCGGTACGGCCACGCCATCGAGCAGGATTTCATCGACGTGCTCGTTGAAGAAACACAGATAGCCCTTGATCTTTGGGCATTCGGGGATCGGCTCCGGATAGCTCCAAGCGATGTCGGGGAATATCCGGTCGGCGATCTTGACCGAGTAGTAGCGGGCGTTGCCCTTGTACGGGCAAGCGGTGGTCTTCTCGCTCGGCACGAGCAGGTCCATGCGCACATCCTCAGGCGGGATGTAATAGCGGGTCGGCAGGCGCGTCTCGAAAAGGAACCGTGCTCGCGTCGTGTCGGCGACGGTCTCGCCGCCGACGATCACCGTGACGCGCCGCGACGAATTAACCACGTCGACCCGCTTATAGGGGTCGCGGGCATGGACGAAGATTTCGTCATCTTCCTCGAACCAGTGATCGACCCGGTCCCAGTAAAAGGCGACGTAGTCGGCGATCGCGGCGACCTCGGTGAACGGCTCGGGGTAGCCCCAGACCGTGTTCTCGGAGAGCCGGTCACCGACCGCGATGCTCCAATAGGATGCAGTGCCCTTGTACGGGCAATAGGTGTGGTGCTCGCTGGCGCGCAGCAAATCCATGCGCACATCGGCGCGCGGGAAATAGTAGATCGGCAGGTGGCGGGTCTCGAACAGGAGGTGCGCCGCCGTGCTGTCGGCCACCCATTCGCCGTTGAATTGGACCCGCACTCGCCGCGGGGAGCGCTCGAAGGCGATCCGGTAGTCGGGATTGCTGATGAAGCCGGGCGCCGGAGTCTGTGTCATAGTCGAGCCTCCCGCTGGTGCCGGCGAGGATCATACGGAAATCGCTGTGGGGTGTGCGGATGAAATCGGCAACTCCTAGCCAGGGCATAGGCGCGTCGCTGCTGCGCAAGGAAGATGCGCGGCACCTGCGCGGGCGCGGACAATTCGTCTCCGACATCCGCATGCCCGGGCTCACCGAAGTCGTGTTCCTGCGCAGCCCCCACGCCCATGCGCGAATTCGCGGGATTGCGGTGCCGCCCGAGGCGCACGGCCGGGTGTTCACGACGGCCGATCTGCCACGGATGCAGCCGATCCGCGTCGTCACCCAGGCGACCGGCGCCAAGTCGCCGGCGTGGCCGCCGCTCGCGACGGACAAGGTGCGCTATGTCGGCGAGGCGATCGCCGCCTGTGTCGCCCCGACCCGCGCTGAGGCGGAAGACCTCGCGGCCTGCGTCGCGGTCGATTTCGAGACGCTCGACGCGGTCGTCGACGCGCCGACGGCACTCAAGCCCGGAAGCGCGCTCGTTCACGATCACTGGGGTGACAATCTCTATATCGAGCGCACGGTGGAGGGCGGCGACATCGAGGCGGCGGCGCGCGAGGCCGCGATCACCGTCTCGCGCGAATACCGGATGAACCGGCAATCGGGGTCGCCGCTCGAAGGTCGCGCGGTGCTGGCCTACCGCGATCATCGGCTCGATCAGGTGGTGATCTATGCCTCGACCCAGACGCCGCATACGGTGCGGGTGGCGATCGCCGAGACGCTCGGCGTCGAAGAGCGGCGGCTGCGCGTCGTCGCCCCCGATGTCGGTGGCGGGTTTGGGCCAAAGGCGAGGCTCTACCCGGAAGAGATCATCCTCACCGCATTGGCGCTCGAACTCGACCAGCCAGTGCGGTGGGTCGAGGATCGCAATGAGCACCTGCTGACCGGGGCGCATTGCCGCGACCATCATTACAAGCTGACCGCCTATGCCGACCGGGAAGGGCGCATCCTCGGGATCGACACCGAGATCGTCGTCGATGCCGGAGCCTATGGGCTGTGGCCGCAAGGGCCGTATCAGGAAGCCAACATGGCGGCGCGCACGCTGCCGGGCCCTTACACCATCGCCAATTATCGCGCGCGCACCTTCACGGTGGCGACCAACAAGGCGCCGCTCGGGCCTTATCGCGGGGTCGGACGGCCCGGGGCGTGCTTTGCTGTCGAACGCACCATCGACGAGGTCGCGCGGGCGCTCGGCCGCGACCCGATCGAGGTGCGGATCGCCAATATGATCCCGCCGGGAGCGATGCCGTTCGCCTCAATCACCGCGATGCATTACGACACCGGCGACTACGCCGAGAGCGTGCGGCTCTGCACCCGATTGCTCGACATCGCGCAGGTTCGCGAGCGACAGCGGCGCGGCGAGGCCGACGGCAGGCTGATCGGCATCGGCTTCGCCAGCTTCACCGAGCAGACCGCGCACGGCGCCGCGGAATTTGCCTCGCGCGGCGCCTCGATCATCCCCGGCTTTGAGAGCTGCACCGCGCGCATATTAACCGATGGCAGCATGGTGCTGATGGTCGGCATCCAATCGCACGGGCAGGGTCTCGAAACGGCGCTGTCGCAGATCGCGTATCATGAGCTCGGCATCGATCCGGCGCGCATCTCGGTGCGTCACGGCGACACCGAAAGCACGGCGTTCGGCTTCGGCACCTTTGCCTCGCGCAGCATGGTCATGTCGGGCGGGGCGGTGGCGCACGCCAGCCGGATGCTGCGCGACAAGCTGATCCGCATTGGCGCGCACCTCTTGCAGTGCGAGCCCGGCGAGGCGCGCTGCGCCGACGGACTGGTGCTCGGCCCGGGTGGCTCGGTGACGATCGCGGAGATCGCCAAGGTCGCGCATCTGCGCATGGATGGGCTGCCCGCCGGGGTCGAGCCGCTGCTGGAGGCGGTCGCCACCTACGAACCGGCGATCAGCACCGGCGTGTTCTCGTATGCGACGCATGGCGCCGTCGTGGCGGTCGACCCGGAAACGGGCCACATCGAACTGCTCGATTTCGCTGTCGCCGAGGATTGCGGGACGATGGTCAACCCGATGATCGTCGAGGGCCAGATTCGCGGCGGCGTGGCACAAGGCATCGGGACGGCGCTGTTC
>DASYXG010000401.1:0-5070 GCA_035935235.1 Allostellaceae bacterium | reverse complement strand
TTGGCGAAGGCGGCGAGCCCATCCTTTACGCTTTGGTCGTCCATCGTGCCGGCTACCTGCAGCGCGGCCGCGACGATCTGCTTGCGCGAGTCGGCATCGAGGAATTTGACCACGGTCGGCGCGATCGCCATCAGCGCTGCCTCGCGGTCGCGGATCCAGGATGGGTCGAGCCCGGGCTGCGGAAAACTCGTGACGACGCCGATCAGCGTCCGGGTGAGACCACCACGCGTCGTCGCCAACCCATGCGCGGCCCGGTCTGTTTTGAACCGGTCGGGATGCGCCGCCATCTCGACCAATATCGTGTCGGTCTCCGCTTGCGACACGGCCAGTTGCGCATCGTAATAACGGCCTATCTCGGGCGCGAACGCGACAAGGTTCTGACCGATCTGCTCTTGCGCCTTCTCGTCGGCCGACGCGACCTTGTCGATGTCGGCAATGCCGGTGCCGGAACTGACATAGATGAAGCCGGTCTGCAGCACCCGCAGCAGCCAGTCGTTGAGCTTGCTGATCTGCGCAAACGGCACCGGATCGGGGCCGTCATTAAGCTTCGCCGTGCCAAAAATGACGTCGAGCAGCTTTGCGACTGCGGGATCCGATTGCCGCGGCGGCTTACCGGTCTTGTAGGCGTCCTTGCCGAGTTGCGCGAAAGCTTCAGCGGCTTTGTCGACGGCCGCCATTTGTGCGGGGTTGAACTGTGCAGCGTCGGCAATGCTGCAACACAGTACGAACAGCGCGATTCCCAACAGCCGGGTCAAACGATGCATATTCGAAGCCCTCGTTGTGTCGCCGGACCATTCGGTGATGGAGCACATCGCGCTGATGATCGAGCATCCACGATTTGAGCTTGCCGAGAAAAGCTCGCGCCGAGCCTAACCTCGCCCGTCGCACCCGTAACCGTCAGAGAAAAAGAATCCCACCGCATCTCAGCCTACCGCGACCCGTCGTCGCTCCTGCCTTGCGATCAGCCCGAAAGCCAGCGCGACGAGGACGACCACCACCGCCACGAACACCGTCGCCAGCGCATTGATTTCGGGCGTGACGCCGATGCGTACGCTCGAATAGACCGCCATCGGCAGGGTCGTCGCCGAGGGGCCCGAGACAAAGCTGGCGACGACCAGATCATCCAACGACAGCGTGAACGCGAGCAACCATCCGGAGACCAGCGCCGGGGTGATCCCCGGCAGGGTCACGCGCCACAGCACCGCGAAGGGACGCGCGCCGAGGTCGAGCGCGGCCTCCTCGAGGCTGTGGTCAAACCCGGCAAGCTGGGCGCGTACCAGCACCGCGACAAAACACGCGCCAAAGGTCGCGTGCGCGATCGTCACGGTGATGACGCCGCGGCTCGCCGGCCAACCGAGCCAGGCTTGCGAGGCGACAAACAACAAGAGCAGCGACAGCCCGAGAATGACTTCGGGCACCACCAGCGGCGCCATCAGCATAAAGCTGAACAAAAGGCGGCCGCGGAACCGCGTAAACCGCGCGATCGCGAACCCGGCGCAGGTACCCAGCGTCAGCGCCAGGGTTGCCGCCATCACGCCGATCTCGAGGCTGGTCCGCGCCGCGCCGCGAAACTTGTCGTCGCGGATGAGCTCGCCATACCAGTGCAGCGACCAGCCTCCCCACACTGCGACCAGCCGCGAGGCGTTGAACGAATAGGCGACGAGCAGCGCGATCGGCAAATAGAGGAAACCAAAGCCGAGCGCCAGCGCGGCGGCGCGGAACGGGGTGATCCGCCGGCTCACGTCTCGCGCTCCGCCACGCGCTGGGCGATCAGCAGCGGCGCGGTCAGCAGCGCCACCAGCACCACCGCGACCGCCGCCGCCGCGGGCCAATCGACATTGTCGAAGAATTCCTGCCACAGCACCTTGCCGACCATCAGCGTTCCGGGCCCACCCAAGAGATCGGGGATGACGAACTCGCCGATCGCCGGGATGAAGACCAAGAGCGCCCCGGCCGCGACCCCCGGCAACGACAGCGGCAGCACCACCTGGCGGAATACCCGCGCCGGCCGCGCCCCGAGATCGGCCGCTGCCTCGACGAGGCTTTCGTCGAGCTGCGACAGGCTGCCATAGAGCGGCAGGATCATGAACGGCAGGTACGCGTATACGAGGCCAAGCACGACCGAGAAATTGTTGTTGATGAGCAGGATCGGCGCGTCGATGAGGCCGAGCGCGCGGAGCGCCCGATTGAGCAGCCCGGTCGGCTGCAGGATCGCGATCCACGCATAGACGCGGATCAACAGGCTGGTCCAGAACGGCAGGATCACCAAGAACAACAGCGGGTTGCGCCAGGATTTCGGCGCCCGGGCGATGGCGAAAGCGACGGGATAACCGACGAGCAGGCACAGCGCCGTCGCCGTCGCGGCATAGATCAGCGAATTGACATAGGCATGCAAATCGCCGGCAATCAGCCGGTAATTGTCGAGCGTCGCCTGGCTTTCGAGCCCGTTCGCCCCCCGCGTGAACAAGGGCGTGTACGGCGGGATCGTATCGGCGCTTTGCGACAGGCTGATCGCCGCAACCTCGCCAAGCGGCAGCAGAAAAAACACCATGAGCCACAGAAACGGCGGCGCGATCAGCGTCCAGCGGCGCCAGCTCCATAGCCATTCGGTCACCGCGCGATCACCACCGCGTCGGCTGGTTCCCAGCCGGCCCACACCGCCGCGCCGCGCTCATAGCCTGTCGCCGCATCGCTCGCCATTTGCGCCTTCAGGGTTTGCCCCGATGCGCTCGTTAGATGGACGATTGAGACGCCGCCCTGATAGTTGATCGAGGCCACCGTGGCGGCGATGGCGATACCGTCCGGCCGCCGTTCGGACAGGCGCAGCTTCTCGGGCCGGACAGCCAGCGCCACCGCCGTCCCTTCCGGCAAGTCGACATCGCCGGGCAGCGGCGCCGGCGTCTCGATGCCGGGCGCCTTGAGCGCCGGCGCATTGAAAGCCGCCACGAGCGTGCCGTCGAACAGGTTCACCGCGCCGACGAAATCGGCGACAAAGCGCGATTGCGGACACTCGTAGATTTCCGCCGCGCTACCGATCTGCGCCACCTTCCCCTTGTCCATCACCGCGATGCGCGAGGCCATGCCCAGCGCCTCTTCCTGGTCGTGCGTGACAAAGACGAAACTGGTGCCGACGCGCTCCTGAATGCCGATCAACTCTAGCCGCGTCTCCTCGCGCAATTTGCGGTCGAGCGCCGCCAGCGGCTCGTCGAGCAGCAGCAGCTTGGGCATCTTGGCGAGCGCCCGGGCGAGCGCCACCCGCTGCTTTTGCCCGCCGCTGAGTTCGTGCGGCCGGCGGCGCGCATAATCCGACATCTGCACCAGCGCCAACATCTCGGCGACTCGCGCCTCGCGCCGGCGGCGCTCCATGCCCTCCTGCTTCAGCCCGAACGCGATGTTGCCGGCGACGTCGAGATGCGGGAACAGTGCATAGGATTGGAACATCATGTTGACCGGCCGCCGATAGGGCGGCACTTGGGTCATGTCGCTGCCGTCGATGACAATGCGGCCCTGGTCCGGCGTATCGAACCCGGCGATCAGACGCAGCAGCGTGGTCTTGCCGCAACCCGACGGCCCCAGCAGCGCGAACAATTCGCCGCGTTCGACCGCCAGCGACACGCCATCGACCGCGACGATCGCGCCGAATTTCTTGCTGACCGCGTCGATCTCCAAGAGCGCCATCGCGTCGCGCTCAGCCCCCGGCCTTGACCCGGTTCCAGGCGCGGGTGCGGGCGCGCTCGTAATCGCGCGGCGCCGGCAGATCGACATAGAACAGCTTCTTCACCGCATCGGGCGGGTAGATGCCCGGATCGTCGCGGATCTCCGGCTTGACCAGCGCGGTCGCCGCCGCGTTCGGATTGGGGTAGCTGACCGCATCGCTGATCGCCGCGATCACCTGCGGCCGCAATATGTAGTCGATGAAGCGAAGCGCGTTGTCCGGGTGCGGCGCGTCCTTGGGGATGCCGAGCATGTCAATCGAGAACTGCGCCCCCTCCTTCGGCACCCGGAACGCGATCTTGACCCCATTTTTCGCCTCGGCGGCGCGGTTGCGCGCCTGGATCACGTCGCCCGAATAGCCGAGCGCGATACAGATATCGCCATTGGCGAGATCGTTGATGTATTGCGACGAATGGAACTTGCGCACATAGGGCCGGATTTTCAGCAACAGCGCCATCGCCTTGTCGAGATCGCCGAGGTCGCGGCTCTTCGGGTCGAGGCCGAGGTAGGCGAGCGCCGCGGGAAACACCTCCTGCGGCGTATCGAGCAGGGAGACGCCGCATTGCGATAGCTTCTTGACGCTTTCCGGATCGAACAGCAGCGCGAGCGTGTCGCGCGGCGATTTATTTCCCTCGGCGCCCAGCGCCTTCGTCACCAGCGCCTCGTTGTAGCCGATACCGGTGACGCTCCACAGATACGGCACCCCGTATTTGTTGCCGGGGTCGGCCTTCGCGGCCAACGCGAGCATCGCGGGGTCGAGGTTCTGCAGATTGGGCAGCTTGGTCTTATCGAGCGCCAGGAACGCCCCAGCGGTGATCTCGCGCGCCATGAAGGGGCTCGCCGACGGCACCACGATATCGTAGCCCGACTGCCCGGCGAGCAGCTTCGCCTCCAGCACCTCGTTGCCGTCATAGACGTCGTAGGTGACCGCGATCCCGGTCTCCTTGGTGAAGTTGGCGATCGTGTCTGGGGCGATATAGTCCGACCAGTTGTAGACATGCAGCTCCGGCGCCTCGGCCCGCGCCGCCGATAAGAACGCGAACAGCGCCGCTGTTATGATCGCGATCCTGCGCATCGCCGCCGGATAGACCAGCCGTCCGGTTGCTTGTCAATCGCCGCCAGCCTATTGATGCGCGCATGACCGTCTTTCATCTGCTCCGCCACGGCGAGCATTCGCTGCAAGGCAAGCTCGTCGCCGGACGCACCGCCGGCATCTCGCTCTCCGAGCGCGGCCGGAGCGAGGCGGACGCCGCCGCCGAGCGCCTCGCCGGCGCCGGTATCCATGCGATTTACGCCAGCCCCTTGGAGCGCGCGCAGGAAACCGCCGCCATTGTCGGCCAGCGCCTCAAATTGCCG
>DASYXG010000400.1:0-3688 GCA_035935235.1 Allostellaceae bacterium | reverse complement strand
GGCGTCACCCCTTGCACCATCCCGGCGCAGGCCGGGACCCATTTATCCGCCGCTCGTGCGTTTGAACGATGGGCCCCGGCCGTCGCCGGGGTGGTGACAATAGGGTCAGTCGTTCGCCTGGCGCAGCGCGTCGCACACCGCCGCTGTCACCTGTGCGGTGGTCGCCTTGCCACCGAGATCGGGGGTGTGCAGCGACGGATCGGCGGTCACCCGCTCGACCGCGCGCATCAGCCGCTCAGCGGCCGGCTTCTCGCCGATGTGTTCGAGCATCATCACGCAGGTCCAGAACGTGCCGATCGGGTTGGCGATGCCCTTGCCGGCGATGTCGAAAGCCGAACCGTGGATCGGCTCGAACATCGACGGCGCGGTGCGCTCGGGGTTGAGGTTGGCGGTCGGCGCGATACCGATCGACCCGGCCAGCGCCGCCGCCAGGTCGGACAGAATATCGGCGTGCAGATTGGTCGCGACGATGGTGTCGATTGTTTGCGGCTTCATCACCATCCGCATCGTCATCGCGTCGACCAGCATCTTGTCCCAGGTGACGTCGGGGAATTCCTTCGCCACCTCGGCGGCGATCTCGTCCCACATCACCATCGCATGGCGTTGCGCGTTCGATTTGGTGACGACGGTCAGCAGTTTGCGCGGCCGCGACCTCGCGAGTGCAAACGCGAAGCGCATGATCCGCGCGACCCCGGCGCGGGTCATCATCGACACGTCGGTGGCGGTCTCGATCGCCATCCCCTGATGGACGCGGCCGCCGACCCCGGCGTATTCGCCCTCCGAGTTCTCGCGCACGATCACCCAGTCGAGCTCGGGTCCCGACACATGGCGCAACGGGCTGGTGATGCCGGGGAGGATGCGAGTCGGCCGGACATTGGCGTACTGGTCGAGCGGCTGGCAGATCGACAGGCGCAGGCCCCACAGCGTGATGTGATCGGGGATGCCGGGCGCGCCGACCGCGCCGAACAAGATCGCATCGAACCCGCGCAGCCGGTCGGCGCCGTCCGCCGGCATCATCACCCCGTGCTTGCGGTAGTAGTCGGAGCCCCAATCGAAGCGCTCGACATCGAGCGCGAAGCCGCCGTCGCGCTCGGCGCAGGCGGCGAGTACCTCCAATCCGGCCTCGACCACCTCCGGGCCGATGCCGTCGCCGCCCAACGCTGCGATTTTGTGTGTGCGCATAACCCCTCACCCGGCTCGCGTTGCTCGCCACCCTCTCCCGCATGCGGGAGAGGGGATAGCAGCCACGATCTTATAGCCCCTCTCCCACTTGCGGGAGAGGGAGGGACCCGCGGCGAAGCGTGGGAGGGTGAGGGTACTACTCCGCCGCTGCTGGTTGGACTTCGGGCAGCGGCTGCACGATCTCGGCGTCCCACGGGCCGGGGAAGCGACCGCGGCCGACCTTGTCGCGCGAGAAGATGTGATAGTCGACCGGCCACTCGGCGCGAGGCAGCTCGTAGAATACCTCGACGCCGTTGCCGTCCGGGTCGCGCAGATAGATGCCGAGCGAGATGCCGTGATCGGCGATGTGGTCGATCGGCTGCCCTTCCTTCTTGATCCGGAGATAGAACTCCTTGAGGTCGTCGAGGCTTTCGACCCGCCAGGCCATGTGGTTGAGGCCGACCTGCCGCTTCTGCTGCAGCGGCGCGTCGTCGCCGAGTTGCATCACCGCGACCTCGTGCGATTGCTCCTCGTCGGCCGACATGAACGCGGCCCAGCCCGGCCGGTATTCGTAGACGTGGAGGCCGAGGAGCTTTTCGTACCACTCCTTCGACCGCTCGGCGTTGCGCACGTAAATGTTGACGTGCTGGAGATACATCGGTCGCTTTGCCATGTTGTCCTCGCTTTCAGATTGAAAACCTTGGCGCGATTTTATCACGCCTCCTCGCTCTTCCCCAGAAAGTCCAAAACCCGCTCCATGACCTGCCCCTTCGGGTAGACCGCCGCCATCGCCCGCGCCCGGGTCAGCGGGTCGCTGGCGAAGAACCGCTCGTAAAGCTCTTGTCGGCTGCCGAAGGCGCTGCCGGCGACATCCCAGGCGAGGCGGAACAGCCTCACCCGGTCCTTCGCCGCGAGCTTGTCGGTCGCCAAATATTGCTCGATCTGCGGCGCCAGCGGCCCGGCGAAATCCTTTTCACTCGGGGTCAGCAAAAAGCTCGACGACCCCAGCAGCTGCAGGATTTCGACCATCCGCGGGTAGGCGGTCATCATCAAATTACGCGTCGATTCCGAAGGCAGGATCGCCGGCGCCATCACCCCCCAGCGGTCGAGCTCGGCGTCGGCCTCGGCGGCGCGCATGCACGAGCGCATCAGCTCGGTGTAGAGCATCAATTCGCCGATCCGTTCCTCGGTATGCGGCAGATGCGCATTGCCGAGCGCCTCGCTCATCAGCAGCGCCAGCCCCAGCACGAATTCGCATTTGGCGAGGTTCTTCGCCGCGCCCTGATGCGCCGAATGCGCGGTCGAGTGGGTGACGTGCGGCACCTGGTTGAGCCGGTCGACATCGTAGAGCAGGAACACCCGCTCCCACGGCACCAGCACATTGTCGAAGAAGACGATGCAGTCCATCTCCTCGAAACGCGAGCCGAGCGGCGCGTCGAAATGCGAGCGGCCGAGGTCGAAGCTGTCGCGGCAGAGGAATTTGAGGCCCGGCGTGCCGCAATCGATCGAGAAGCTCATCGCGAACGGCGAGTGGTCGTCGCTGTGCCGGGCGAGCCGCGGCGAATAGACCGCGATCTCATCGGAAAGCGGTCCCAGGGTCGCGAGGATGCGCGCGCCGTGGACGATGACGCCGGCGGAGCTCTCCTTCTTGACCTCGAGCGCCGTGCCCTCTTGCAGGTTGAACATCCCCGAGACGTTGCGGCTGCGCTGAAAATTGATCAACGCATGCGTCAGTGTGACGTCGTTCTCGCGCAGATGCTCGACATAGCGGCGCATGTTGTCGCCGAACTCAGGCTTCTTCTCGCCGAAGAAATCCGCCGCCGCGCCCCAGGCGGCGAAGGTCACGTTCATGAAATCGGGCGAGCGGCCCATCATGCCGTTGGTGGTGCGCGCCCAATTGAGCATCATCTGGGTGCGCGTCTCCAACTCCTCGCGCGTCTTCGGGTTGGCGAACGAGCGCCCGACCCGGTCGCCTGACGAGGGCGACTTGTAGGTCATCACCTTTTTCAGTTTCGGGTCGTGCTGGAGGTCGTAGAGCGAAGCGATCGCCTTGACCCCGCCCGACAACCCCGGATGCTTGGTGACGTCCTTGACCCGCTCACCGCCGAGCCACACCTCGCGCTCCTGCGCGCGCAGCCCATCGATGTACTGCTGTCCGGTGCGTGCTGGCATGCGGCCCTCCCGAAATGTCCGGGAATGCTAGTTGAACCCCTTCTCCCCGTCATCCCCGGGCTTGTCCCGGGGAGCCACGTGGATGGCCGGGACTGAGCCCGGCCATGACGGAGAAGGGCTAGGCCACCCGCTGGCCTTCCGGCAGCAGGCCCTGGCTATAGGTCGGCCGCAGGATGTCGAGCCGCATCGGCACCGGGGTCCCGAGCCACAGCGCGTTCTTGCTGTGGTCGTCATAGGAGCTTTCGGTCAGCGGATGCACCAGCACGTCGAGGCCTTCGCGATTGAGCATCAGCCACGGCACCACGTTCTGGAATTCTGGCGTCTCGAAGATGGCGACGAATTGCGAGATCGGGTG
>DASYXG010000399.1:0-1576 GCA_035935235.1 Allostellaceae bacterium | reverse complement strand
CATCGAGAAGCCGATCCGCAATGTCCACCGCACCGTCGGCGCGATGCTGTCGGGCGAGGTGGCGCAGCTCTACGGCCATGACGGGCTGCCCGAGGACACGATCTGGGCGCGGTTCGACGGCACCGCCGGGCAGAGCTTCGGCGCCTTCCTCGCGCATGGCGTGACCTTGGAGCTGGTGGGCGACGCCAACGACTATGTCGGCAAGGGCCTCTCGGGCGGTCGGCTCATCGTCCGGCATCCGCCGCAGGCGACGCGCGAGCCGACGGAGAACATTATCATTGGCAACACCGTGCTTTATGGCGCAATCGCCGGCGAAGCTTATTTCGAGGGGGTTGCCGGCGAGCGTTTCGCGGTCAGAAACTCGGGTGCGATCGCGGTCGTCGAAGGCACTGGTGACCACGGCTGTGAATACATGACCGGCGGCATCGTCGTGGTCATCGGCGAGACCGGGCGCAACTTCGCGGCCGGCATGTCGGGCGGCATCGCCTATGTCTGGGACCCGCAGGGCAAATTCGCCAGCCTGTGCAACCAATCCGGTGTCGATCTCGAGCCGGTCAGGGACGGCGAGGGCGGCGATGAAGGCCGACCGCGCCAGCGCGGGATCGATGTGCACGACAACGGCATGGGCGACCTCATGCGCTTTGACGCGCAGCGCCTGCGCATCTTGATCGAGCGCCACCTCCTGTTGACCGGCAGCAAGCGCGCCCGCCAGCTGCTCGACGACTGGGACAACACGGTCGCCGCCTTCGTCAAGGTGATGCCGAAGGATTACCGGCGCGCGCTCTTGGAGCTGAAGGCGGAAGCTGAAACCGCGCGCATGGCCGCGGCCGAGTAGCTCGGTTCGGCGCGATGGGAAAACCAACTGGCTTCCTCGAAGTCGAGCGTGAAGACCGCCACTACGAAAAGGTGGCGGAGCGCGTGCATACATGGCGCGAGTTCCTTGAGCCGCTGCCCGAGAAATCCCTCAAGGCGCAGGCCTCGCGCTGCATGGATTGCGGCATCCCGTTTTGCCACGAGGGCTGCCCGGTCAACAACATCATCCCGGACTGGAACAACCTGGTCTATCGCGACCAGTGGAAGAGCGCTCTGACCGTTCTACATTCGACGAATAATTTCCCCGAGTTTACGGGGCGCATCTGCCCGGCGCCGTGCGAGGTCGCGTGCACTCTCAACATCGATGAGAACCCGGTCACCATCAAAACCATCGAATGCGCGATCGTCGATCGCGGCTGGGCCGAGGGCTGGATCGTCCCGCTGGCGCCCGAAAAGAAGAGCGGGAAGAAGGTCGCGGTGGTGGGCTCCGGCCCGGCGGGCATGGCCTGCGCCCAGCAGCTGGCGCGTGCCGGCCACGCGGTGACGCTTTACGAGAAGAATGACCGGATCGGCGGCTTGCTGCGCTACGGCATCCCCGACTTCAAGATGGAAAAGCACCTGATCGACCGGCGGATCGAGCAGATGGCGGCGGAAGGGATCGAGTTCCGCCCCTCGACTGAGATCGGGGTGACGGTCAGCGTCCAGAAATTGCTCGCCGATTTTGACGCGGTGGCGATGACCGGCGGCGCCGAATGGGCGCGCG
>DASYXG010000398.1:0-2941 GCA_035935235.1 Allostellaceae bacterium | reverse complement strand
CGCCGAAGTGATCCGCGCCTGTCACCGGCTGGGTTTTGTCTGCGACGTCGCGCACGCCACCGAGGCGATGGTAAAGCAGGCGGTCAAGGTCGCGACCAAGCCGTTGCTCCTCTCGCATACCGCTGTGGCGGGATCGCGGGCGATGGGGCCGACGCCGCTCGCCGGCCGGCAGGTCGCGGCCGACCATGCTCGCGCCATCGCTGAGACCGGCGGCTCCGTTGGCATCTGGCACTTTTTCCCGAACCTCGAGAAATACGTCGACGGGCTGAAGGAGATGGCGGACATCGTCGGAGTCGACCACGTCAGCATCGGCACCGACCAGTTCGATGCGCGCGGCTGCGTCGCCGACTATACGCGGTGGGTACATCTGATCGCAGCAATGCTGCGCGGCGGTTTCACCGCCGAAGAAACCGCCAAGATCGCCGGCGGCAACTACCTCCGCATTTTCCGCGCCGCGGTGGGCTGACCATCAGCCCGCAAGGAGAGCCAAGCCCGCTCGGCGGCCGTGCCGAGCAGCCGCTCCGGGGCGAGCGCGACGGCGAGAACCCCCCGCGGCAAACAGGGCATGGATGGGTGACGGCCAAAAACCGAGGTTGACGCGGGAGGAATGGGACTCGAGGTCGAGGGCCATCGGTGAAATTCACTTTGCTGCGAAGCGCTGCGTCGCGGTCCAATCGCCCAGCCGAAAACCTTCGTAGCCATTGGCCGCGACCTCGTCGCATTTCTTCTTGTAGGCGGTGACGCCGCCTACATACGGCATGAACACACGGGGCTTCCCCGGGATATTGGCGCCGACATACCACGAGTTGGCCAAGGGATAGAGGGTACGGTCGGCCACCGCGTTATTGTGCTCCACCCAGGCATCCTCTGCGTTATGCTCGGCCTCGATGCAGGTCAGCCCGCGATCGCGCAAATGCCGGATGCAGTCGGCGATCCAATCGACGTGTTGCTCGCAGGCGAGGATCATCTGGCTTTTGACACCGGGGCTCTGTGGGCCGGTGATCATGAACAGGTTCGGGAATCCGGCCATCATGATCCCGAGGTAGGTGCGCGGACCATCTTCCCACTTCGCCTGGATCGACAGTCCCGCATCCGTGCGGATGTCGATTTCCTTCATCGCGCCGGTCATCGCGTCAAAGCCGGTGGCAAAGACGATCGCGTCGAGCGCGTAGTCGGCATCCTCAGTGCGCAGACCGGTCGATGTGATCTCCCGGATCGGTTTGCTTCTAATATCGACCAAGGTGACGTTGTCGCGGTTGTAGGTCTCGTAATAATCGGTATCGAGAATGAGCCGCTTGGTGCCGATGGGGTGATCGGTGGGGCACAGCAACTCGGCCGTCTTTGGATTCTTGACCGTGGCGCGGATTTTATCGCGCACAAATTCCGACGCGGTGTCGTTCGACTGCTTGTTGAGCAGCAGGTCGGTATACGAGTAGAGAAAGCTGATGCTGCCGCCCTCGGCCCATTTCGCCTCGTAGGCGCGCAGCCGCTCCGCTTCGCTCGCCTCGAGCGCCGACTTCACCGGTGGCGGGTGCCCGGTGATCCCGAACGGCGTGTCGTAGGCGGCGCGGCGGCGCGCCGGCTACTCGGCCTTATGGGCGCTTTCCTTGTCGGGAGGCATCGGCACGTTGCGCGCCGGCAGACTGAAATTGGCGGTGCGCTGGAAGACGTAAAGATGCCCCGCCTGCTTTGCGATGATGGGGATAGACTGGACGCCGGACGAACCGGTGCCAATGATACCCACGCGCAGACCGGTGAAATCGACGCCTTCATGCGGCCAGAGGCCGGTGTGGTACCACTTGCCCTTGAAGCTATCCAAGCCGGGGATGTTCGGCTTGCGCGGCGTCGAAAGATTGCCCGTTGCCATGATGCAATAGCGCGCGGTGACGGTATCGCCTTTGTCCGTCCTTACCGTCCACACGTTCGTGTTTCCGTCGAAGACGGCCTGCTTGACACGGGTGTTGAACTCGATGTCGCGCCGCAGGTCGAAGCGGTCGGCCACATGATTGATATAGCGCAGGATCTCGGGCTGGGTGCCGTAGCGCTCGGGCCAATGCCACTCTTGCTGCAGCTCGTCGGAGAAGGAATAGGAGTACTCCAGGCTTTCGACGTCGCAGCGGCATCCCGGATACCGGTTCCAGTACCAGGTACCGCCAACCCCGCCGCCGGCCTCGAAGGCACGTACCTTGAGGCCGAGTTTGTGCAGGCGATGGATTGCGTAGAGGCCCCCGACTCCGGCGCCCACGATAACCGCGTCGTATCTTGATGCCTGCATTGCAAATCCTCGTTTGAGTCGCTTACTCGGCTGCCTCTTTTACCCTGGCCGGCACCTGTGCCTTGAGCACCGGCAATACCTCTTTGGCGAAGAGCTTTAGCCCGCGCTCGCAGACTTCGTAGGGCGTGCCGCCAAAGCGGAAGGCGACGTTGAGCTCGAAATCGCCGAGCAGCTCCCGGCGCTTTTCGAGCCCGCGCAGGATCTTGTCGGGCGTACCCCAGCTCGCGGCCTGCATGAATCCGGCGACCGCGCCTTCGAGGCCGGTTTTGCGGGCGATTTCGGCCTTCTGCTGATAGGCGTCGTAGCCCTTCACGGTCTTGAAGTGCTCGCCGAGAAATTCGTAGTGGTAGAAATTGCTCTCGACGAATTTGCCCTGGTACTGGCGCGCCTCCTCCTCGCAGGCCGCGAGGTTGGGCCCGCAGACGACGAACTCGGTCAGCATGACGCTAGGCTGCTCGGTACCGTGGATTTCCCGGTGCAGCTCGCGCCCGCGCTCGATGACCGGCAGCCGCATTTCCCATGGGCGGTCGGCGAACATCACCATATGCGCGCCGAGCTTGGCGGCCGAGACGACGGAATCTTCGCTCGACGCGACGGCGTAAATGCGTCCGTCGAACGAATGCTGCGGGCGCGGTCGAATCTCGATCCGTGGCTGCTTGTAGAACT
>DASYXG010000397.1:0-4495 GCA_035935235.1 Allostellaceae bacterium | reverse complement strand
GTCATCGATGCCTCGGTGATGCCAGCAGTCAGTTCGACCAATACCAACGCGCCGACAATCATGATCGCCGAGAAAGGCGCGGCGCTGCTCAAGGAAGCGGCGCGGGAGACGCTCGCGGCTTAGGCGCGGCGCAGCGGGATGACGGCGCGGACCCGCTCGTCGCGCAGATAGAGCCCGCCCCACGCCAGCACGCCGACATAAACGCCGAAAAGGACATGGGTAAACAGCGGGTCCTCGAGCCGCAGATGGCTGGCGACCGCGCCGCCGAGAAACCCGGTCAGCAGGATCGCGCCGAGCACCGCCGTGCGCGGGATGGCATAGAGCGCCGTGCAGAGGAGGATGATGATCCCGAGCGGGCGCAGAAGGTCTGCCGGATAGCCGATCTGCTGGGTCGCCTCGATAACTTGCGGCATCAAGATCAGCTTGCCGAAGGCGTCGAACAGCAGGAACAGCAGCACTAAGCCACTCAAAATCCATCCGGTTCGTTTCATGGCCTTGGAGCTGGCGGCGGGTTGGGAGAGAGGGCGTTCGGACGACGCGAAGGTTGCGGTCATTGGGCTTGCTCCTTTCGAACGGGGCGGTTGAACAAAAGGCCGAGATAGCGCCGCAGATGCTCAAGGCTGTCGCGAACGATGTCCGGGCTTTGCTTTGCCTTGGCGAAGATGAACGCGCCCTGCAGCACCGACTGGATGTAGTAGCCGACGCTTTCCGCGCTCCACGTTGCGGCTGGCGCGTAAAGCTGCTTCGCGGCTTCGATGTCCCGGGTCAGCTCGGCGATGTGCGCGGCCATGCCGCGATCGCAGGCGGCGCGGATCTCGGGATGGGTCGTATGCGTTTCTTGAACCAGCGTTCCAAGCAGACAGGTGTACGCGGACGGCGCCCCGTTGAGGATCGAAGCGCGAAAATCTATGTAGCCAAGCAGACGGTCGAGCGGGTCCTCAGTCTTGCGGTAGGCCGCCGCCGCGAAAAACTCCTCGGTCATCGTATTCCAGTGATCGACGGCGGCGAGCGCCAGCTCGTCCTTACTCGCGAAGTGATGAAAGAAACTGCCCTTGGTCACCCCCGCGGCGCGGCAAATGTCGTCGACTGTCGTCGCCGTGTAGCCCTTCTCACGGACGACGCGTTGCGCGGCGTCCAGGAGCCGGGTTTTCGATTCATGGGGGGCGCGGGTAGCCATGGCCTCAATTTCCATACCAACTAGACGGTATGATACCGTCTAGTTGGTATGGAAACAACCAAAAAACTCAGCCGTCATCGTCGTGGAAAAACAAGGGCGCAACGATCAAGGTGACAGGGGGGAGCAACCCCCAGCGGCAGTCACTCGGCCGGAACCTCCTCGGTCACCACCTTAAATCCCGAGAGCGTGTTCGGGCCGAAGGTGGTGCTGATCGCGACGTCGGCGGCATCGCGGCCCCGGGCAATCAGCACCCGGCCGATGCGCGGGATGTTGTGGCGCGCGTCAAAGGTGTGCCAGGCACCACCGAGATAGACCTCGAACCAGGCCGAGAAATCCATCGGTGCAGGGTCGGGCGGCACCCCGATATCGCCGAGATAGCCGGTGCAGTAGCGCGCCGGGATGTTCATGCAGCGGCAGAACGTGACCGCCAGATGCGCGAAGTCGCGGCACACGCCGGTGTGCTCGCTCCAGGTTTCCCATGCGGTCCGGCTGTTGCGCGCGTGCTCGTAACCAAAGGCGATGTGGCGGTGCACGAAGTCGCAGATCGCCTGGACGCGGGGCCAGCCGAGCGGCGTCTTGCCGAATAGCGACCAGGCGATATCGGCGAGTCGCTCGGTTTCGCAATAGCGGCTGCCGAGGAGGAACACGAGCGCATCGTCGGGCAGGTCCGGGATTGTTTGCTGAACCGCTTCGAGCGTTACCGGGTCGGGCTCGCCGCTGTCGTTCACCACCCCCTCAGCAAAAAGCCGGGTGCGCCCCGCCGGCGCGACGATCCGGCTGCACCAATTACCGAAGCCGTCGTGGTAGCCATGGACCAGAAGCGGCGGGTCGGTGACCAGCCGGTCCGGCTCCACCAGATCTGCCGCGTGTGTATGGTGCACGGTCAGCATCAACACCATCGGCGTCGGCTGCGGGCAATCGTAGATGAGCTCGTAGCCGATCCGAATGTGCATGCCGCTCCTCTGGGCGTCGGCTGTCGACCGATGATCCTCGGTCAACGATGCGCATGCAAAAAGCGATCCTATGTCGGTTGTCGCTCGGGCGATGGCACGCGACGCCGGTGTTTGATTTTGACCGCGGCAACCGATTTCGCCGGCGCCATGAAATCGTCGATCGCCGATTGGTCCTCGGCGCTGAGCGCGGAATCCGGTTTGAAATGCTTTAGCACCACGAGGAGCGCGTCCTCGATCCGGCCGAGCTGTTTGCCGTAGCTGGCGACGTCGGTAAGGATTTCTTCTTCGACCGCCGGTTCGGATGACTGCCCCAACTCTATGTTGACGAGCCCGACCTGGCTGCCCACGGGGTTGAACGCCCAGGTCCAGGGGTTGATCGACTGGGTGACGTTGCCGGAAAGCGGCAGGCGAAAGACGGGCATCAGGACCTCCACCAGATCAGTGCGAGCGACCGTCATCTCGCAATTCGCGCGCCGCTTGGCGGCGGTGCTCAATGCGCGGCTTCTATCCGCGCAAACGTTCGCCCGAGCCAATACCACGCTTGCCACGCCGCGAGCGCACCGGCCATTCCCAACAGACCGAGCCCGGCGGCTGTTCTCCCGTAATCGATCCAGCCCGCTAGCGTGGTGACGCCGTTCTGGACCAGGACCCGGTCGTCAACCTGGCTGAATGACGCCGCGTTGTCGAATGGGGAGAAATAGATCGCGAACGGCAGTGCGCCGATCGCGAAGCCGCAGATTGGGCTCACCCACCAGCGTGTCCAACCAAACCAGCGCAGCACCAGATAGGCGGGCAGTCCCAAGACCACCGCGTGCGCCAACGCAACGGCAACGGCCGGCAACCAGAGCGACGCTGTTAGCTCAAAGGAAGGCTGAAGCGTCGCTTCGCCCGAGCTCCAGGTGACGATTGCTCCGTAGGCGATAAAAGCCGTCGCCGCAGTCACGGCAGCAGCCAGCAATGCGATGAGAACCCGAACAGCCTCCGCAAGTAATTTCATTGTCCTACAATTGCTTCCTTCGCCCAATTTGGCACGGTCTCGACCAGCGGCCCGTAGACGCGTTCGGCGAATTCGGGCGAGGCCGGGGTCGGCTCGGGGGCGAATTCGATGGTGCGAGCGCCAGCGCGCGTGGCCTCGGCAAGGAAGCCGCGGCCCAGTTCGCCGCCGCCGGCATGACCGATGGACACAAAAGTCTCGCAGGTGGCGAGCGCGATATAGACCGTGTCGATGCGCAACGGCTCCTCACCGACCCAAACGATGTGCGGACGCAGATGCCCGTGATTGCCGCAGACCGGGCATTCGTCCGCTTGGCTCAAATCGTCAGACCAGTCGCCGACTCTCGTGCAGATCGTGCAGCGCGCCTTGATAAGCTCGCCATGGGTGTGGATCACCGCCTGGCTTCCGGCGCGCTCCTGCAAATCGTCGATGTTGCGGGTGACCACGAGGAGCTCCCCGGGCCGGGTCAAATCGAGCGCGGCGAGACCTTGGTGCGCGAGGTTGGGCTTGGCCGCGTGCAGTTCCCGCCGGCGCCGGTTGTAGAAGTCAAACACCCGCACCGGATTGCGGTCGAACCCGTCGCGCGTCACCACGTCTTCCAGCGCGATGCCGGGCGGCGTTGTCGCCGGATCGAATGGCGCAAAGCCGGATTCGCGCGACAGGCCAGGCCCGGTGAAGACGACGATCTTCGGCGGCTGTGCAAACGGGATGGTCATTCCGATTGTCAGGTACGGCGAGGATAGCCCTCGCCTCTACGCCGTATGGCGATCTATCACAAGCCGCTCTGCACGTTGATCACAACCCTGGAGAACCCACTTGGCGGTGCGCCGCGTTTTTCAGGCGCTCTCCTTGAGATGCGAGGTCTCGCGTTCGATCGCTTGGCGCGCCAAATCCAGCCGCCCGGTGCGCGCGATCTCTTGGCGAAAGATGGTCTCGCTCATCACCGTCTTTTCGAGGGCACGGGTCGCTCGGATCTCCCGGCCGACGCGCCAGGCGCCAAAGGCGCCGGCGACGGTCATCACGAAACCCAGCATCGTCACCCACCAGAAGGACAATTCCACGACGCCAAGCGGCAAACAGGCTATGCCCATGAGCATCACCAGCCACAGAATGGCGCGCTGTACTTTAAGCTCGGTCATTGGTTTCGACATCGCCGGCCACCGGCACCGCAAGGTTAATGAAATATAGGTAGTGATTATTGCGCGGCTTCCACGGGAAACTATCCTACATTTGAGGTTAATTCGCAGGAGTTAAGGGTTAATTGCCTACGTTCAACGCTGGCGCTCAACTTGTCGCCGGATGCTGGTACTCAGGCACGCGGTAATAAACCCAAACGAGATTGAGCGCCAATACCGCGCCGGTCATCAAGAA
>DASYXG010000396.1:0-13483 GCA_035935235.1 Allostellaceae bacterium | reverse complement strand
AAGTCGGCGTGCGCGCCGGCATCTGCATGATGCTGGTGCCCGCCTTGATCCGGCTGGTGCGCGCGAGGACCCAGGTGACCGGGGTCACCGCATCGGTGCCATAGGCCTCGCCGGCCCACACCGCATCGAAGCCCAGCCGCTCGGCTTCCCAAACCAAATCCATGCCGATCCCGCCTTCGCCGGGCGAGAATTTGAGGGTAGTCGCGAGCCTCATTCGCGCACCCCTTGGCCAGCGCGGGCGATGCGCTCCACCGAGCGCAGCCAGTCTTCGAGTTCGCGGTCAAAGGGCTCAACCATGACATGGCCGACGCCAACCGCCCTGAAGCCTTCGAGCCGCGCTGTTAGCGCACCCTCGTCCTTGCCATCCCAGGCGGCGCGCAGCGAGATCGCGAACTCCGGTTCCGGCCGCTCCTCGCGCAGCCGCTTGACCAGCGGCGCCGCCTGTTCCGGCGTCGCCCGCGAGCCGTGCCAGCCATCGAGCCGCAGCGCCCGTTTCAACGCCGGCTCCGAGGTGCCGCCGATCCAGATCGGGATCGGCTTCTCCGGCTTGGGCTGCATCCGCATCTGGTCAATCACCGACGGGATCCATTTCGCCTCGAAGCTTACCGGATCGTCGTTCCACACCGCGCGCATCATCGCGATGCCCTCGTCAGTGCGCCGGCCGCGCTCGTTGAACGGCACCCCAAGCGCGGCGAATTCAGCCTCCAGCCAGCCCACTCCGGCGCCAAGGATGAGCCGTCCGTCCGACAGGTTTTGCAGCGTCGCCAGTTCCTTGGCGAGCGGCAGCGGATGCCGCATCGGCAGTACCAGCACGCTGGTGCCGAGCCCGACCCGCTTGGTATACGCGGCAGCCCAGGTCAGGGTCAGAACGGGGTCGTAGAAGAGCGGTGACGGCGGATACATCGCTCCAGCCGGGACGATGATGTGCTCGCTTGTCCAGACATCGTCGAAGCCCAGCTCCTCGGCCTGGATCGCGGCGCGGCGAATGCCGTCCGGCCCGGCCTTGCGGCCGATTTGAGGCAGATGGATTCCCAGCCGCATATCCCCTCCAGCGGATCGATCCGGATGCGGCAAATTGAGCCGGTGCGCCCCCTGGCGCAAGGAGTTGTACGCGCGGGGATAGCGGTTCATGCTGCGACGAAGAACAGTGGAGACGCCGCGCGCGATCGCTCGCAGCGTCCGGGAGAGACGGCAGATGAGATGGATGATCGCGCTGGCATTCTTGCTAATGTCGCTGGTGAGCATCGGCGCCACGGCCTGCTCGGAGGCCGCGGTCGACACCTATGACAACGACACTCATGGCGGCTACCCGGGTCCCGGCACGCGGTCGCAGAATCGCGACGGCTAGCAAGGCCGGACAAAAGCTGGCGGCCAACGCGCCTGGCGCGGGTAACTTCCGTTATCGTTAGGCTGGGTTCCGGAGGCAGGCTTGTCGCGGTGGCGGCTGGTGTGGATCTACGCGACGACCGAAGGCGTGCCGCGGCGAGCGTTCTGGATCGGCGTTAGCGTCGGCACACTGCTCAACGCGATCAACCAAGGCGGCGCCCTCATTGGCCACGGCAATATCGATTGGCTCAAGCTCAGCCTGACTTATACCGTCCCCTATTTCGTCGCGACCTATGGCGCTGTGTCGGCGCGGATGGCGGCGGAGCGGCGGGCCGCGCAAGTTGACCGGCCGTAGCGAGCAATGCTTACCTCCGCGGCAGTGACAGGCAGAGGAAGCCATGGCTGAGACAAAGGCGCTTGCGGGCAAGGTCGCGATCGTTACTGGGGCCGGCAAGAATATCGGGAAATCGATCGCCGAATTGCTCGCCGGCGACGGCGCCGCGATTGTGGTCAACGGCCGCGGCGACCGGTCGATCATCGAGGAGACCGCCAAGGAGCTGCGCGCCGCGGGCGGCCGGGCGATGCCCTATCTCGCCGACGTGTCGAAGCCTGACGCAGTGGCGGCGATGGTCGAGGCGGCGGTCAAGGAGTTCGGCGGCGTCGATATCGCGGTCAACAATGCCGGGCTGCGACGGCAAACGCCGTTTCTGCAGATGAACCTCGACGAGTGGCACGAAATCCTGTCGGTTGCGCTCGACGGCGCCTTTATCCTGGCGAAGGCGACGGTGCCCGAGATGATCAAGCGCGGCGGCGGCACGATCATCGGCCTCAGCGGGATTTCGCATCACGCCGGCTCGCGCGGTCGCGTGCACGTCAACGCCTCGAAGGCCGGATTGGAAGGCTTCATCCGTGGCTTGGCGATGGAACTGGCGCAGTACAACATCACCGCCAATTGCATCGCTCCGGGCTCGATCGACACGGTGCGCGGAGCGTCGGCTGGCGGCCCACACGGCCGCGGCATGGAGCGCGAGATCCCGCTCGGCCGCCAGGGCCGGCCCGAGGAGATCGCCGCGATGGTGCGGTTCTTGTGCGGCCCCGACGGGCGGTACATCACCGGCCAGACGCTGCATATCAACGGCGGGCTGTTCTTCGGGAAATAGAGCGGCCATTTCTTCGGGAAATCGGTAGTACGCGGCCTCGCCGCGCGCGGTTTCGTCGTCGTGCGACTTTGTTGTCGGCGGCGCAAAATATGACGACTCGACCGATGCATAGAAAATAGGTAGATTTTTAACTACCTTTAAAATTGCCATCCCCCAGCGGCGCCGATACATCTTGCCCAACCTTCATCAACTCCGGTACCGACAATTACTTATCGTTAATAAACGATTACTTTTGTCGGCGATCTGAGTGCGGTGACGATAGTGCGAGGCAAGCAATGGACGCGATTAGTACCTTGACCATCCGGCCGGAACATCGCGATAGCGGCGCCAAGGGTTACCACGCCGTCATCGACGAGATCTGCGCGATGCCGTGGCAGCACCTCACCAACGACGAGGTGCTGCAGGTCGCAAAGGCGTACTATTATTTCTCGATCCAGTTTCGCGAAAATCTCGAAATCGCCTGCCGCCAGCGTCCCGGTGACGCCAAGCTCGCCGCGCTGCGGCTAGGCGAGTGCGACACCGACAATCTGTCGCCTTGGCCAAAGGTCGCCCTTCCCGGCGAAAAGCTTGACCACGACGAATTCATGCGCCGTCTCCTCGCGCTACAGCCGATCCGTGACGGCGAATTTCTCGATGCGCTAGGCGCGAGCTATCTGAACCTGGTGCGCGCGGTCGACGATCAGGCGCGCGCGTGCAGCATCGCCAGCTATGAGGATGGCGGGCTCTCTCGCGTGTTCTCGGCGATGCTGAGGGCGCAGCATTGGCATGGCGAAGGCCAGCACGCTTTCCGACACTTCCTTGAACAGCACATCCTGTTCGACACCGACGATGAAGCCGGCCACGGATGTTTGAGCCGGCACTTGGTTCCCGACGCCTCGATCTTGCCGCTCTGGTCGGCCTTCGCCACGTTACTGGCGCTGGCCGTGCCGCGTCTCGCACAGAAGCCGGAGACTGCGCCGGCTGCGCAGACCGACGAGTGGCCGAGCCCGGTGTGGCCCATGGCTGTCTCTGCTTAAGGCACAACTCCGCAGCGCTAGCGGAGGGATAGAAACTGACGATGTTGAGGGAGGGATGCGCGGCGAAGTCGGCGGCGCCCCAATAAGTTGAAGGGTTCGGTCCGGTGCGAAGCGAAACGCTGGCCATCCATGGCGGTTATGACGGCGACCCCACGACCAAGGCGGTCGCGGTGCCGATCTACCAGACCGCCGCGTACGAGTTCGACAGCGCCGAGCACGGCGCCGCGCTGTTCAACCTCGAGGTCCCGGGGTTCCGCTACACCCGGATCAACAATCCGACCGTCGATGTGCTCGACCGGCGCGTCGCCGCGCTGGAGGGCGGCGTCGGCGCGCTGTGCGTGGCCTCGGGCCAGGCGGCGCTGCACTACGCACTCCTCAACCTGACCCAAGCCGGCACCAACATCGTTTCGGTGCCGCAGCTGTATGGCACGACGCACACGCTGTTCTCGCACCTACTGCCCGGTTTTGGCATCGAGGTGCGCTTCGCCAAATCCGACCACCCGAGCGATATCGAAGCGCTGATCGACGGCGACACGCGCGCTGTCTTCTGCGAGAGCGTCGGCAACCCGGCGGGCAATATCTGCGACCTTGAGGCGCTGGCCGAGGTCGCGCATGGCGGCGGCGTCCCGCTCGTCGTCGACAATACCGTGGCGACGCCGATCCTGCTCCGCCCGATCGAGTACGGCGCCGACGTCGTCGTCCACTCGCTGACCAAGTTCATGGGCGGGCACGGCACGACCCTCGGTGGCGCGATCGTCGATAGCGGCAAGTTCCCTTGGATGCAGCACGCCGAACGCTTTCGCCAGTTCTGCGAGCCTGACGAGTCCTATCACGGGCTTATCTATGCCGACCATTTCGGCCCGAGCGCCTATATCGCGCGCTGCCGCAGCTTCTATCAGCGCACCACCGGTGCGGTGCTGTCGCCATTGAGCGCGTTTTTGCTGCTCCAGGGGATCGAGACGGTCGCGCTCCGCGTCGAGCGCCATGTCGAGAATGGACGCCGCGTCGCCGAGTTCCTGCGCGACGACCCACGCGTCGCCTGGGTCAATTATGTCGGTTTCCCGGACAATCCGTATCATCAGCTTGCGGTAAAATATCTCGGCGGCCGGGCGTGCTCGCTGCTCACCTTCGGTGTCGAAGGCGGCTATGAAGGCGGAACCCGGTTCTACGACGCGCTGAAGCTGGTCAAGCGCCTGGTCAATCTCGGCGACGCCAAGTCGCTGGCCTGCCATCCGGCCTCGACAACGCATCGCCAGATGCCGGCGGCCGACCAGAAGAAGGCCGGAGTCACCCCCGAGATGATCCGGCTCAGCGTCGGCATCGAGCACGTCGACGACATCATCGCCGACCTCGATCAGGCGTTGGGGCGGGGGGCTGCGTGACAATGGCGCGCTTCAGCCCCGACCCGTTGTCGCGGAAGACGGCGACGACGACCGGCGCGGGTCCCATCACGATTGGTCTCGTCAACAACATGCCGGACGCAGCGCTCAAGTTCACCGAGCTGCAAGTGCGCGATCTGCTGCGACGCGCGGCCGGACGGCGCGAGGTGTCGCTCCGGACATTTTCCCTGCCCGGGGTGCCGCGGTCGGCCGAAGGACGGCGATATGTCGCCCAGCACCATGAGCCGATCGACCAGCTGTGGGACGGCCATTTCGATGGGTTGATCGTCACCGGCACCGAACCGCGCGCCGAGCGGATCGAGGACGAACCGTATTGGCCGGCTTTGGCCCAGCTCATTGACTGGGCGGACAACCATACGATCTCGAGCGTGTGGTCGTGTCTCGCCGCGCATGCCGCGGTGTACCGGCTCGACGGGATCGTCCGGAGCCCGTTCGACAGCAAGCTGTTCGGCGTCTTCGATTGCACGAAGATCGCGGATCACCCGCTTGTCGCCGCCGGCCCGGGCGTATGGCAAGTGCCGCATTCGCGCTGCAACGAGCTGCCCGAGCAAGTGCTCGCCGCCAACGGGTACCGCATCCTGTCGCGCTCGGACGCCGCCGGCGCCGATCTCTTTATCAAGCAGAAGCAAAGCCTGTACGTCTTTCTGCAGGGTCACCCGGAATACGATGCGACAGCCCTGTTCGGCGAATACCGTCGCGACGTTCGGCGCTATCTGTCCGGCGAGATGGAGCATTACCCCGAGTTGCCGCACGGCTACTTCACCGACGGCGCGACCGAGGCATTGCTGGCGTTTCGCGAGTGGGCGCGCGAGCGCCGGGACATCGCGCTGCTCGAGCAGTTCCCCGCGGCCGCCGTGGGCCGAGAGCTGACCGCGCCCTGGCGCGACGCTGCGACACGGCTCTATTCGAACTGGCTTGGCCATCTCGCCCGCAACCGGGCGCGCCGGCGCGGCCTTGCGGGGCCCGAAGTGCCGCCGGCCGGGCATGCCGCCAGCCTGACCTACGCCTGAGCATGGCCGCGATCGCCGCGCTGCGGCCGGCCGGATCGCCTCGCTCGTCGCTTTTCCCCAGCCGCGCCGAGCGCGAGCATGCCGACGATTTGCTGACCCAAGAGCTGCTCGCCGCCGCAGAACGCATTGCCGATGGGCCAGTCGCGCCAACCATCGATCTCGACGCGCTCCGCCGCGAACTCGTCAGCTTCGATTTCCGCACCCCCGCCCAACTCGACCGGGTCATCGGCTGGACCGTCGCGCAGCTCGAGCGCGGCGTCACCCAGATGACCAATCCGCGCTATTTCGGGTTGTTCAATCCCGCGCCGACTTTTCCGGCGCAATGCGCCGATCGCATCGCCGCCGCGTTCAACCCGCAACTAGCGACGGCAACGACGTCACCGGCCGCGGTCGAGATCGAGGCGCATGTCATCCGCGCCGTCGCCCGGCGCGCCGGTTTACCCGCCGAAACGACCGGCCATTTCACCAGCGGCGGGGCCGAGGCCAACTACACCGCACTGATCTGTGCGCTGACCCGCGCCGAGGCGGGGTTTGCCGAGAAGGGTGCGCGCGCCTTTGCCGGCGCGCCGGTCTTTTGTGTGTCGCGCGAGAGCCACCTCGCCTGGTTCAAGATCGCGCATCAGGCGGGGATTGGCAGGGTGGCGGTGCGGCTGGTCGCGACCGACGGTACCGGACGCATGGATCCGCGCGCGCTCACGACGACGATCGAAGCCGACAGGGCCGCCGGGATGACGCCGGTGATGATCGCCGCCACCGCTGGCACCACCAACGCGGGGATGATCGACCCGCTCACCGCCTGCGGAAAAATCGCCGGACGCTTCGGAGTATGGTTCCACGTCGATGCCGCCTGGGGCGGCGCGCTGATCGCTTCGGACCGTCTCCGCTCCCAGCTTACCGCGGTCGAGCACGCCGACTCGGTAACGATCGACGCACACAAATGGTTCGCGACGACAATGGGTTGCGGAATGTTCTTCACACGCGACCCGAATATCCTGTCCGCGACCTTTCACGCCGCGAACGACTATATGCCCTCGCATCATGCCGGGCGCGACCCTTACCTCAATTCGGTGCAGTGGTCGCGGCGATTTCTCGGCCTGCGGCTGTTTCTGTCGCTGGCGGCGGCCGGCTGGGATGGCTATGCAAGCCACGTCGAGCATGCGATCGAGCTGGCGGCGCTGCTCAAGGCCGAGCTCCGCGCGCGGAGCTGGACGATTGCCAACGACTCGCCGGCCGCGGTGGTCTGCGCCGAGCCGCCGCCGGGATCGGCCGATATTCCAACCATCATCCATCGTGTGCTCGCCTCCGGGCGAGCCTGGATTTCGGCCGCGACATTCGAGACCCGCCCGGTCGTCCGCGCCTGCGTTACGCACGGCGAGACGACGACGGAAGATGTCGCCGCGCTGGTCGAGGCGCTGGAAGCAGCGAGGGCCTAGGCTTGCAACGCGATCGCGGTCAGCACCAGCCCATCCTCGACGAGAAACCGCCCGGTAAACTCGCGAAGGGCCGGCGGGCAATCGACCAGCAACCTCGCGTGAAACCGCCCGGCCTCAGGGTCGATGCTGACAACCGCGTCGTCAAAGCCGAGCCACCGCCGTTCCAGGGGGTACCAGGCTTTGTAGATCGCCTCCTTGGCGCTGAAGATCACCCGATCCCAGTGAATACCCTCCGGGGTCCCGGTCAGCCATTGGCGCTCCTCGTCACACAAGACGCGGCGCTCGACACCAGCCGGCAATGGGCCATGTGGCTCAGCGTCAATGCCCACCGTCATGATTTGCTTGCTGAAGGCAACCGCCGCGGCACGATAGCCTCGGCAGTGGGTGATGCTGCCGACAATCCCTTCGGGCCAAAGCGGTTCGTGCTTGGCACCGCGCAAGATCGGCGCGGCCGCAACGCCGAGCCTCGCCAGCGCTGCGCGGGCGCAATGCCGCACGGTGGCAAATTCGCGGCGCCGGGCTTCGGTCCCACCGTGCAGCAGCACCGCCTCTTCCGGAAAGAGCGCAGCGGCCGCGATATCGTGTCGGGCGGCCTCGCAGGAAACCGTCGAGGGAACGAGGCGTTCGATCATTCCGCCACCATGCGGATAGTCCTCGGCCGATCAATTACCAATCAATTAACCGTAATCAATCGGCGCAAGTTGAGGTTTATTAACGCCAAAGGGCGAAAGTGCCGCCCAGCCGAAATGGAGTTCGCTCAATGTTAGCAAGGTCTGAAATCGTTTCCGTGGTCGAGCAGGTCGCGGCCGAACAGAGCAAGACGCTGGCACCGCTGACGGACAAGCTCGGGCTGCTCGAGACCGGGCTCGATTCGCTGTGTTTCGCGATCATCGTCGCCCGGCTCGAGGATCGCCTCGGCTTCGACCCGTTCAGCACCGCCGAAGACACCGATTTCCCGGTAACGGTCGGCGACTTCATCCGGCTCTACGAGCAGGCATCGCCCGGCGATGTCGCAGCGTGAGCCAACCTCACTCTGGCAAAAGCTAAGCGAGGCAGGCCCGCTCCACGCGCGCTGGCTGCGCGGCGTCACGGCGGATGTCAATCTCGCGGCGCTGTCGCGCGGTTCTAGCCTCGGGGCACCGCTCGACGAGCTGCGTGGCGCTTCGGTGTTGATCGCGGCGCGCGACCAGCTGCCCGCGGCCCTGGCGCTGATCGAGCTCGACGGCGTTGCCCGTCGGGTGGTGCTTTGTCCACCGGATCTGGCGGATGAGCATCTGCCGGCGGTAATCGCCACCGGCGAGATCGACGCGGTGGTCGGCGATCGCTGCGCGGCCAAGGCCGGCCGCTTCGTCCGGTGCTCGGCCGAGATCGCGCCAGCGCATCGCGTCCGCCGCGCCAGTGAGCGGACCGAATGGGTTCTCCTTACCTCCGGCACCACCGGGGCGCCAAAGCTGACCGCACACACGCTCTGTACTCTTTCGACAGCGATGAGCGGGCCCGATCCACTGGGCGCTGGGGCGGTGTGGAGCACGTTCTACGACATGCGCCGCTATGGCGGCCTGCAGATTTTTCTGCGCGCGATGCTCGGCGGCGGGTCGATGGTGCTGTCGAGCGCGGCGGAGCCGGTCGGCGACTTCCTCGCGCGCGCCGGCGCGAGCGGCGTCACTCACATCTCCGGCACGCCGTCGCATTGGCGCCGCGCGCTGATGAGCGCCAGCCTGCACAAGATGGCGCCGCGCTATGTGCGGCTGTCGGGCGAAATTGCCGACCAGGCGGTGCTCGAGCATCTCCGCAGTGCCTTCCCCGATGCCGATCTCGCGCACGCCTTTGCCTCGACCGAAGCCGGGGTCGCGTTCGCCGTCGGTGACGGGCTTGCCGGGTTCCCGGCGAGTTATATCGGCCGGCCAGGGGCTGTCGATCTACGCGTCGTTGACGGGTCGCTGCGGATCAAGTCGGCTGGCAACGCGCTCGGCTATCTCGGCGGTGTAGCCTTTCCGCGCGACGAGGACGGCTACGTCGACACCGGCGACATGGTCGAACTGAACGACGGGCGCTACCACTTCGTCGGCCGGCGCGGCGGTATCATCAATATCGGCGGCCAGAAGGTTCATCCCGAGGAAGTCGAGGCGGCGATCAATCGCCACCCAAGCGTGCGCATGTCGCTGGTCAAGGCGCGGCGTAACCCGATCACCGGCGCTGTCGTCGTCGCCGATGTCGTGGTCAATTCGCCGGCCGGTGCGCCGAGCAATGCCGATGCGCTGAAAGGCGAAATCCTCGAATTCTGCCGCGCCACGCTGGCGCGCCATAAGGTGCCGGCGACGATCCACTTCGTGCCGGCGCTCGAGGTTGGCGCCGCGGGCAAGCTCGCGCGGCATGCGTAACGTCATTGTCACCGGCGGGAGCCGCGGCCTCGGCCTCGGCATTGCGCTGCGGCTGCGCGAGGCCGGGTATCGCGCGATCACCGTCGCACGCAAGCAGAGCTGCGAGATCGCCGCCGATAGCGGCAAGCCGAGCCCGCTGCATTTCTGGCCGTGCGACTTGGCCGAACTCGACGCGCTTCCCGATTTGGTCAAGCGAATCCGCGCCGATGTCGGGCCAATTTACGCCCTGGTCAACAATGCCGGGATCGGCACCAGCGGGGTGCTGGCGAACATGCGCACGCGCGACATCGAGCGGCTGGTGCGGCTCAACACCGTGTCGCCGATGGTGCTGACCAAACACGTGGTGCGGTCGATGATGGTCGATGGCGCCAAGCGAGACGGCGGCCGCATCGTCAACATCTCGTCCATCGTCGCCTCCACCGGGTTCAGCGGGCTATCGGCCTACAGCGCCACCAAGGCATCGCTGATCGGCTTCACCAAGTCGCTGGCGCGCGAACTCGGGCCGCTCGGCATCACCGTCAACGCAGTCGCGCCGGGTTTCGTCGATACCGCGATGACCGAGGAAATGGACGCGGACGACCGCGAGCGGGTACGGCGGCGCAGCCCGCTGGGGCACCTTGCCGAGATCGACGATGTCGCCAATGCAGTCGAGTTCCTGGTCAGCGACAAGGCGCGCAACATTACCGGTACGGTGCTGACCGTCGATGCCGGCAGCACGGCCTAGAAGCGTATTTCCCCGGCCTGGATGCGCCGATGGAACGCCGGATCGAGCGGGACATAGGCGCCGCGGGTCCGATCATCGACGTAGAGAGCTTCGCCGATCGCGGCCGGGTCGAAGCCTTCGGTTGCAAGCGCTTGCTTTTGCGGCTTGAAGGTTCCGGTGAGCGCGATCCCGTCACGCAGGCGCAGGAACACCGGGCGCGCGTAGTCGGGTAGCCGCTCGGCGAGGTGACGGCGCAATTGTGCAAGGTCGAACCCGTCGCCAGGCACGATCGCGGCCATGCCGGCGCGGCCCTCGGCTCCCGGGACCGCTACACCGTAGACCGCGACTTCGGCGATTCCGGGACAGGCGGCGATCACCTCCTCGACCTCGCCGGTCGAGACATTCTCGCCCTTCCAGCGGAAGGTGTCGCCGATGCGATCGACAAAATAGAAGAAGCCGGCGCGGTCGCGGCGCATCAGATCGCCGGTGCGATACCAGGAGTCGCCCGCGGCGAAGACATCGCGCAACACCTTCTTTGCCGAGGCTGCGGCGTCGGTGTAGCCCTCGAAGCGGCCGGCGCCGGCCGCGATCTTGCCGATCGCCTCGCCCGGTTCGTCCGGGGCGCAGCGGATGCAGAACCCGTCGGGTCCGCGCGCCGGCTCGCCGGCGTCGATGTCATGCTTGACCAGCGCGACCGGAAAGCGATGCGTGAGGAACGGCGGAATACGGCCGATCGCGCCAGGTTTCCCTTCCGCGTTGTAGAGCGAGAACGAACCCTCGGTGGCAGCGTAGAATTCGAGAATTTGCGGGATGGCGAAGCGGCTCTGAAACGCCCCCCAGACATCGCCGCGGAGGCCATTACCGCAGGCGAGGCGCAATTTGTGTGATCGCTCACGTGGATGCGGCGGCGCGGCATTCAGATAGCGGCAGAGTTCGCCGATATATTGGAACAAGGTGCAGTCCCGCTCGGCGATGTCGTCCCAGAACCGGCTCGCCGAGAAGCGTTCGCGAATAAACACCGAGGCGCCGACGACGAGCGGCGCGCCGGTCGCCACCACCCCGCCAATGCTGTGATACATCGGCAGACAGCAATACATCCGGTCGCTCGGCACGATGTCCATCATCCCGGCGAACCAGAGGCTCCATTGCATCAGCCGGTGATGGCTGACCGCGGCGGCCTTGGGCAGCCCGGTGGTGCCCGAGGTGTAGATATATAGCGCGCGATCGTCGAGGGTCGGCCGGGAATAGGTTTGCTGGTCGAGATCATCCCGGCCGAGCGCGGCCTCGACGCGCGGCAGGCCGTGCCCGTCGCCGCCATGCGCCCAAACTTGCACACCTCTCGGCAGGTCGAGTCGGATCGCGGCGATGGCGTCGAGCAGCGCCGCGCCAACGATGATGTGCTTTGGCGCGACGGTCTCGATCGAGTGCCGCAGCGAGGCGCCGATGAGGTTGGTGTTGACCAGCGCGACGACCCCGCCGACCCGCGCGATCCCCAGCCAGATCGCCATGTATTGCGGGCAGTTCGGCATCATCAGCGCGACCACGTCGCCTTTGCCGACACCATGGCGCAGCGCCCAGACCGCATAGCGCCGCGACAGGTCCGAGAGATCCTCGAAGGTGAGGGTTTCCGTTTCCGAGAGCAGCGCCGGCGACGCGCCGAACCGGGCCGCGACTTCGTCGATGACAAGCGGCAAGGTGCGCGTGGGGTCGCGCCCGATTGGCGCGGTCATCTCCAGCGCGCGCTGCCAGGCTTTCGCCGCTCCCTGGGAAGGCTGAGCCACCTCGACCCGATCGATCACCGCCATGACCCCAACATCGCGGCAATCCTTCGACAATTTGTCACCATGAGGCACCCGGAGACACGGTAGTACACCATGGCGCACAACAACCTGTGTGTCGAACTTGTTTGACTAGCGGCTACCCGATCCGTCCCGACTGCGAGTTCAGCTCGGTCCGCGAGCGCCTAGCGCAATTGCCGCTCCCGACGCATCTAGCCCATTGCAACCGGCGAGGGTCGGCTAATTGCACCGATACCGGCCATTTAGCTCGGGTGGCGGGAACGGGTCAAAATGCCCCTGAGCTGCCGTTCAGATAATCCCAATGGTCCCGAAGCCCTCGGTGACCCAGCCATACCGGTGCCAGCAGCTGGGCCGATGGCGCGCGACGGCGATATCGAAGCAGCCGATGTTGACGGGCCATCGTTCGGGGCCAAATTGGGCTCTTGTAGCGGCGCTGCACACTCTCGGTCGTCGACGGCGTCACTGCCGTCCTGATGCGCGATCCGTCTGGTGACCGGGATCATCGCCCCGGCGGCGAGCTCAGTGAGCGATTGAGCTGAACTCGATTTGTCGTGCTGTTAATGCTGCATGCAACCAAAAGTTCGGAGAAAGCTCGCATCCTCGGTCATTTCCAACGCAGAAATTTCAAAAAGGCGACATATTACTTGCGCAGGTGTGGTCAGAATCTCTGAGATCCAGCGATCTTTCAGATAGTTAAGTTTAACAGAGCTGAATTGAAATAATAGCAGCCACTGCTGTAGGGAGCGCAGGGCCGCTGACGCGACATTGCGGGGATGCAATGTGATATTAACGAGTGGTCCTGCAACGACTCGGACCTCGATGAACCCGAGGTTTTTTAACGCGAACAAGGGCGCATTGTAATCGGGGTTCGGGTCCCCGACGGCGACGAAAAACTCGTCGCTCCCTTTTCGCAGCCACGTGCCATCGGGTGCCACGAAGAAGCCGCCGCCCAGAAGCACAGCGGAGTCACCCCTGTCGGCGTGCTGGATCGCAAGGGGGCCGTCAAGAAGCTGGACCTCTGCCGCCTCGCTCGAAGTGGTCCGGTCCATTCAACCCCCGTGGTTGATGCGAAAAAAACGCTACCACGAGTCAGAACCCGGTCAAGGGCCAAATTCGCGTTAATTTCACGAAATTTTCACGATGTGCTCGCATCGACGCGGTCGACGACACAATTTCGGGCGGGGATTCCCCGAGGCATGGGCCGGCAATCAGAGAACTAACTTCGTGAAAAATTTCGAGCCCTTTGGCTGATTGT
>DASYXG010000395.1:0-6109 GCA_035935235.1 Allostellaceae bacterium | reverse complement strand
AGCGCCGAGAAGATGACGACTGTCAGGAAAGCCGCGATCGCCACGACCGCGAGGGAGGGGAGCGGTCGTTTGCGGCGGTGCTCCAGCGTCGACGTCAACGCCGCACCGAGCAGCGTGCTGAGCGCAAGGTGGACGGTAAATGGCAGGTAGGCAAAGAACAGCGGCCAAACGCCCATCGCCCCGGCGACAATGCCAATCCCCAGGCTGCCGAGCACCGCCCCGCGCAAAGCGAGGCTGAGCGATTTGCCATGGCGATCTTCGGTCGGCGCAGGATCTTCCGGATCTCTCAAGCTGTCAGGCGCCGCCCGCCTGCTGGCGCGCCCAGCTGTCGCGCAGGCCAATGGTGCGGTTGAACACCGGGTGCCCCGGCGCGCTGTCGGCATCGCGGCAGAAATAGCCGAGCCGCTCGAATTGCACCGCCGCCGCGCTGTTGTCCTCGGCGATGGCCGGCTCAAAGCGGCAATTATGCAGCACCTCCAAGGAGTCGGGGTTGATGTCGGCGATCAGATCGCCGGCGGCGCCGGGGTCGGGCCGGCTGAATAGCGGGTTGTAGAGCCGCACCTCCGCCGCGAACGAGTTCGCCGCCGAGACCCAGTGGATGGTGCCGCGGACCTTGCGCCCGTCCGGCGCATCGCCACCCTTGGTCGCCCGGTCGTAGGTGCAGCGCAGCTCGACCACCTCGCCGGCCTCGTTCTTGACCGCCTCGCGGCAGGTGACGAAATAAGCGTAGCGCAGCCGCACCTCGCGTCCCGGCGACAGGCGATAGAAGTTCTTCGGCGGGTCTTCCATGAAGTCGTCGCGCTCGACGTAAAGCTCGCGGCCGAACGGGATTTGCCGGGTGCCGGCGGCCGGATCGTCGGGGTGGTTGACCGCGTCGAGCCATTCGACCCGACCCTCCGGGTAATTCTCGATCACCAGCTTCAAGGGCCGCAGCACCGCCATTCGCCGCGGCGCGGTGCGGTTCAATTCGTCGCGCACCGCGTGCTCGAACATGCCGACGTCGACGACGCTGTTGGCGCGGGCGACGCCGACGCTCTTGGCGAAGTTGCGGATCGCCTCCGGCGGGATGCCGCGTCGTCTCAGACCGGCGAGCGTCGGCATGCGCGGGTCGTCCCAACCCGAGACGCGGCCCTCGTCGACGAGACCTTTCAGGAAGCGCTTTGACATCACCGTGTAGGTGAGGTTGAGCCGGGCGAACTCGTATTGCCGCGGCCGTGACGGCACCGGCAGGTGCTCGATCAGCCAATCGTAGAGCGGCCGGTGATCCTCGAACTCGAGCGTGCAGATCGAGTGGGTCACCCCCTCGATCGCGTCCGACTGCCCGTGCGCGTAGTCATAGGTCGGGTAGATGCACCAGGTGTCGCCGGTGCGCGGGTGCGTCGCGTGGAGGATGCGGTAGAGGGTCGGGTCGCGCAGATTCATGTTGGGCGAGGCCATGTCGATCTTCGCCCGCAACACCCGCGCGCCGTTGGGGAACTCGCCGCCGCGCATACGGCGGAAGAGATCGAGGTTCTCGGCCACCGGGCGGTTCCGATAGGGGCTGTTGACCCCGGGCTCGGTTAAGGTGCCGCGGTTCTGGCGCATCTCCGCGGGCGACTGGTCGTCGACATAGGCGAGCCCGTGCTCGATCAAATGCTCGGCCCATTTGTAGAGCTGCTCGAAATAATCCGACGCGTGGTAGAGATGCTTGCCCCAATCGAAGCCGAGCCAGTGCAAATCGGCCTCGATCGCGTCGATGTACTCCTGCTCCTCCTTGGTCGGGTTGGTGTCGTCGAAGCGCAGATGACATCTGCCGCCGAATTCCTCGGCCACCCCAAAGTTCAGGCAGATCGATTTGGCGTGGCCGATATGGAGATAGCCGTTGGGCTCCGGCGGAAACCGCGTTACCGGCCATAGATGCACACCGGAATCGATGTCGGCCTGGACGATGTCGCGAATAAAATCGCGCCCGGCTCCGGTTGTCTCCTCTTGCGCTGCCATGCGATCTGTCAATTCAGCTTGGCGATGATCTCGGCCCAGCGGTCGAGCAGCGGCAGGATCTTGTCGGCCGGCTCGGCCGCCAGCTGCACCACGCCGCGGCTGACGCCCTGGTCGATATAGCGGCCGACACGGTCGATATCGGGCTGAATGCCCCAGACCGTGACCGGGCAGGTCGCCAGGTCACGCCCGGCTTCGGCGGCCATTTGACGGAACTGCGGCAGGAAATCGGTGACGTCCTCGTATTGCGGCCGGCGCGAATGCGGGATCCAGCCGTCGCCGTAGCGGATCGCCCGCCTCGCTGCATGGGGGAACATACCGCCGATGATGACCGGCGGATGCGGCTTCTGGACTGGCTTCGGCCAGGTCATCATCGGTGGGAAATCGACCATCTCGCCGTGGTATTCGGGCTTCGACTTGGTCCAGATTTCCTTCATCGCTTCAATGCGTTCACGCATCAACTTGAAACGAGACTTGAACTCGGTGCCGTGGTCGGCCATCTCGTCGGCATTCCAGCCGCCGCCGACCCCGAAAAGGAACCGCCCGCCCGATACCTGGTCAAGCGAGGCAACGAGCTTGGCGGTCTGGATCGGGTCGCGCTGAGCGACGAGGCACACGCCGGTGCCGATTTTGATCGTCCTGGTCACCGCCGCCGCAAGAGTCAGCGATACGAACGGGTCCATCACGTCGTAATACTGTTTTGGCAGCTCGCCACCCGACGGGAACGCCGATTGCCGCGACACCGGGATGTGCGAGTGCTCCGGCGCCCACACCGACTCGAAGCCGCGCTCCTCGAGCGCCTGCGCCAATTCCCCCGCGCCCATCGAATAGTCGGTGAAGAACATCGAGGCGCCGAACAGCATGGCCTACTCCTACAAGAAATGCCTTACCGCGAAGGCCGCAAAGGATGCACGAAGGTCGCGAAGCCGCCGTTCGGCGCCCAGCGGCATTATAAGACAATGAGACGGTGAGACAGCGAGATTCCGAGCGGCAGCGCCCCTGCCTGATGTGAATTTAACGGTCGGGGCGCGACCGTTAAATGCCCGCGTCCTTTGCGGCCCCTCGGCGCCCTCTACGTCGAACCGATGTTTCTTAGGCCGCCTGCTCCAGGGTCGGGCGGTCATCGGCGACGGTGGTGCGGTGGAGTTCGCGCACTTCGCTCGGGTCGTAGCGGCGGGCGCGGTGCATCATCGCCCGGTTGTCCCACATCACCAGGTCGCCGACCCGCCACTCGTGCGCATAGACGAATTTGCGCTGGGTGGCGTGCTCGGTGAGGTCGCGCAGCAGAGCGCGCGCCTCGGGCACCGGCATACCGCGGATGCCACCGGCATGCGCGGAGAGAAAGATCGAGCGACGCAAGCTGCCCGGATGCCGGCGGACCAGCCGCTGCGGCACCGGCAGGTTACGGAGCCGCTCCTCCTCGGTGAAGTCGAAGCCGAGGATGCCGCGCGAATAGATCTGGCTGTGCTCGCAGACGAGATCGTTGATCTCCGCCTTGGCGTCATCGTCGAGCGCGTCATAGGCGGCGCGCATATCGGCGAATTCGGTGTTGCCGTTACCCAATGGTCCCGGTTTGGGCAGGATGCGCGCGTGCAGCAGCGAATACTTGGCCGGCGTCGGCTTGAACGAGCTGTCCGAGTGCCACAGCATGTTGCCCAGGCTGAAGAGGCGCCGCCGGTCCTCGCGCGACATGATGCCGTTGCCTTTGCCGAGGTTGGAGATGTCGGCGACCTCAGGCGCGAGGCGCCGGTCCTCGTCGCGGCGGATATCGGCATTGGCCAATTCGAGCGCGCCGAAATTGCGGCTGAAGGCGAGCTGCTGTTCGTCGTCGATCTGCTGGTCGTGGAAGACCAGCACGGCGAATTTGTCCATGCCCTCGACGATCGCCGCAACCTGCTCCGGCGTCATTGTTTCGCGCAGATCGATGCCGGAAACTTCGCCGGCGAAATCGGGGCGGTTGATGGGGTCGATCGGGCGGATTGACAGGACCATCGCGACGAAACTCCGGCGAAAAACGAAGCGAAACGATAGTCCGCTTGCGTTCGGCTGTCATCCTTACCAAGCCGCAACTTCGCCCATGTTAGAATGCGGGCATGGCGTCCGACGTGGTCGATCTCAGGGATTTCTACCGCACCCCCTTGGGGCAGGTGGCGCGCCGCATGATCCGCCAGGCTATCCGGCGCATGTGGCCCGATATGCGCGGGATGCGCATCCTCGGCATCGGCTATCCGGCGCCGTTTCTCACCGCGATCTCGCCCGAGAGCGAGCGCACCATCGCCTTGATGCCCGCCTCATTGGGGGTCCTCGCCTGGCCGGCCGAGGGCGCCAACCTCGCGGCTCTCACCGATGAGGGCGAGCTGCCCTTCGCTGATTATTCGATCGACCGCGTGTTGCTCGTTCACACGCTTGAGACCAGCGACCAGGTTGGTGCGCTGCTGAAGGAGGTGTGGCGGGTGTTGGCCGGTGGCGGGCGGCTCATGGTGGTCACGCCCAACCGCCGCGGCATCTGGGCCCGGCTCGACCGCACTCCGTTCGGCTTCGGACGGCCTTATACGATGTCGCAGCTCTCGCAATTGCTGCGCGACGAGTTGTTCACCCCGGTTGCCACGGCGACGGCGCTGTTTGTGCCGCCGACCCGGAGCCGCATGGTGCTGCGCTCGGCTCGCGCCTTGGAGCGCATCGGCGCGCGCTGGTTCCCGACCTTCGCCGGCGTCGTCATCGTCGAGGCGACCAAGCAGATTTATGCCAAGCCGATCGCGGTGCGGGCGCCAAAGCGGCGCCTGGTCTATACCCCGGCGACGGCGGGACGTTAGTTCAGTCCGGCGCGTGATAAGGGTAGGGGCCGGGCCAATCGCCGAAGGTGGTTGTGTGGGTAACGAGGGCTCCATCCTGCCAGAGGTGGAGCTGATAGCCGGGTGGCTCGAAGGTGAAATAGGGGCGCGAGCCGGGGGTCAGGTCGAGCAGGAGCTGGTGTGCGGTGGCTGGCGCGGTACCGGCGACGGTGCCGGCGAAGCGGCGATCGATCGTGCGATGCAGATGGCCGCAGAGGATGCGCTCGACGTGATTGTGGCGGGCGATCACGGCGGCAAACGACGGAATATCGTGAAGCCCGGCTTTGTCCATGTGCTGGATGCCAGTCGCGAACGGCGGGTGGTGCATCATCACCAGGGTTGGCCGGGTGGGGGCAGCGGCGAGCGTCCGGTCGAGCCAGGCGAGGCGCTCGGCGCACAGTTCGCCGTGGTGGTGCCCGGGGACATTGGTGTCGAGCGCGACGATGCGTAATTCGTGCTGCTCGACGGTATATTGAAGGAACCCGTCTTTCGGGAGATAGCCGTCGCCGGCAAACGCGGCGCGCAATTCCTCGCGATTATCGTGGTTACCAGGGATCAGATAGACCGGCACGTCCGCCCCGGCGAGGATCTCGCGCAGGTGATCGTATTCTTCGGCGCCACCGTGGTCGGTCAGGTCACCGGTCAGCACGATCGCGTCCGGGCGCGGGTTCAGCCCGTTCAATGTCGCAAGGGCCCGGCGGAGAAACAGGCCGGTGTCGATGCGGCTGTAGTCCGGCGGCGCGTCCGCGGCGATCGCGCGATGCGGCGAATGAAAGAGCTTGCCCCGCGCGATGATATGCGGGTCGGTGATCTGGGCGACGAGCATTACGAGGCTCCCCGGGACAACACGAAAACGCCCTGCTCGGCGAGAAGATTGGCGAGCGATCCGCGCGGATCGAGCGCGTAGGGGCGACCATAGCGGTCGAGCGTGACGCTTTTCTCGATGCGGATGCCCAGTTCGCCGCACAGCGCGACAAAGTCGCGGATCGTGCACAAATGAATGTTGGGCGAGTCGTACCATTGATGATCGAGCAGCGGCGTCACCGGCATGCGGCCGCGCGCCAGCAGGCTGAGGCGTACCCGCCAATAGCCGAAATTGGGAAACGAGACGATTGCCCGCTCGCCGATCCGCACCAGGGTTTCGAGCACCCGACGCGGGTTGCGGGTCGCCTGCAGCGTCTGGCTGAGCACCACGGTGTCGAAGGCCCCCTTGGGATAGGCGTCGAGGTCGCTGTCGGCGTCGCCCTGGATGACCGATAAGCCCCGGCCGACACAGGCATTGACCCCCGATTGGCTCAGTT
>DASYXG010000394.1:0-2734 GCA_035935235.1 Allostellaceae bacterium | reverse complement strand
GCGGCGATGCCGATCCCCTTGCGCTGGCCGACGGTGAAGTGGGCGATCCCGGGATGACGGCCGAGAATAGTGCCGGCCTCGTCGACGATCTCGCCGGGCTCGCCGGCCTCCGGACGCAATCGGGTGACGATGTCGGCGTAGGAACCCAGCGGGACAAAACAGATGTCCTGGCTGTCGGGCTTGGCGGCGACCGGCAGATCGAGCTCGCGCGCCAGCGCGCGGGTCTCGTCCTTGGCCACCCCACCGAGTGGGAAGCGCAGAAACTCGAGTTCGTCGCGGGTGGTGCGGTAGAGGAAATAGCTCTGGTCGCGGCTCTCGTCGGCGGCGCGATGCAGCGTTGGCCCATCGCCGCCGCGCAGCCGCCGTGCGTAGTGGCCGGTGGCCAGAGCGTTGGCGCCGAGATCGCGCGCGGTCTGCAACAGGTCGCGGAACTTGACCCGCTCGTTGCAGCGGATGCATGGGATCGGCGTCTCGCCGCGGCCGTAGCTGTCGGCGAAATCCTCGATCACCGCAGCGCGAAACCGCGCCTCGTAATCGAGCACGTAGTGCGGGATGCCGAGCTTGGCGGCGACATTCGCCGCGTCGCGCACGTCCTGGCCGGCGCAGCAGGCGCCCTTCTTCCCGGTCGCGGCGCCGTGGTCGTAAAGCTGCAAGGTGATGCCGACAACGTCGTAGCCGGCGCGCGCGACTAGCGCCGCGGTGACCGAGGAGTCGACGCCGCCCGACATTGCCACGACGACGCGGTGGTCGGCCGGGCTGCCGGCCAAGTCAAGATCGAGCGGCGGAAGCATCGGGGAAATATAGGGGATGGAGACGGATTTTCACGGGCGTTTCGATTTGGGGGTCGCGCGGGCGCGCGCGAGACGAAAAAAGATCAGCACTAAGTTATTGAAATAGCGCCAATCAGCTGTCCAAGAACAGGAGATAACAGGTGGATGGGTGGCAACACACGAATAGGTGCCTTCGCCTGGTGGTTGGGCAGCCAAAGGCAGCATCTAAGTTCTCTGTATGTTCTCTTCAAGGATGGCTATTCGAACCCGCCTAAGAGACGTCGAGGCCCATCTGCCAGAAATCGGCTTCGAGCCGTGTCGCCGCGGTAAAGCTTGCGGCCAGCGCCGCGAAGCGGCCCTCGCCGCCGCGCCGGGCGAACTGGTCGTCGAGCGCCGCCTTCGCTTCCGCCGCCAGCGACTGGTATTCATCGCTCGCGTACATATCGAGCCAGCTCTTATAGGGGTTGCCGTCGAGCTTGGTCGTATTCGCCGCCATCCGCTCGGCGGCGATCTCGGCATAGCCGACGATGCAGGGCGCGAGCGCCACTTCGAGATCGAGCCGGTCGCCGGCGAGCCCGCGGTCGAGCACGAAGCGGGTATAGGCGATTGTCTCCAGTGCCTCGGGTGCGGCTCCCATCTGTGCCGGATCGATGCCCCATGAGCGGCAATAGTCGATGTGAAGCCCGATCTCGATATCGAGCGTCGCGGCGACGAGTCCCTGGGCGCGGCGCATCTCAACAAGCGTGTCGGATTTATAGATCGCCAGCCCCCAGGCGCGGGCGAAGTGCAGCAGGAACAAATAGTCCTGGATCAGGTAGTGGCGGAACGCCGCCTCGGGCAGCGTACCGTCGGCGAGGCGCAGGACGAACTCGTGGCGCGTGTAAGAATGCCAAGTCGGCCCGGCGGCCGCGACGAGCCGGTCGAAGAGGGCGTTGGCGGGCAACTTTATGCCTCGTCACTCCCGCGAAGGCGGGAGTCCAGCGCGGATGACGGAACGGTTGCTCTGGATCCCCGCCTGCGCGGGGATGACGATGGCGGGAGCATCCTCAGGTGTTCATCATGTTGCGGGTGCCGGCGGGAAGCCGCACGGTCAACCCGTCCAATTCCTCGGTGATGATGATCTGGCAGCCGAGCCGCGAGGTCTGGGTGAGGCCGAAAGCGAGGTCGAGCATGTCTTCCTCGTCCTCGGTCGCTTCTTTCAGCAGGTCGTACCAGTCGGGTTCGACGATCACGTGACAGGTCGAGCAGGCGAGCGAGCCTTCGCAAGCGCCTTCGATGTCGATCTTGTTGCGATGCGCGATCTCCAGCACCGAGAGGCCGAGCGGGGCATCGACCTCGCGCGCGGTGCCGTCGCGCTCGATAAAGGTCATTTTCGGCATCAGGGTCGATCACCCATGGGGGCTTCGAGGCGAGGCGCCATGTCTTCGGCGAGGATCGCGGCGCCCTCGGCCGGCGTGTCGCCCGAGGCCAGATCGCCCGCCGTGACGATGCGCAAAAGCTCGATCTCCGCTGCCTCGCTTGCCTTTAGCAACTCGGCGGCCAGCGCCGGATCGAGCGAAGCCGCGAAGACCAGCACCGCATGAGTCACGGGGCGGGCAAGGGCGCGTTCGGCGCGGAGCCGGGCGCCCTCGAACAGTGCTTGCCACGCGACCAGCAGCGCATCGGGGGCCGGCACCGGCAGATCGCGTTCGAACCCCTCGCGGTCGGCAAGGATCACGGCGTTGCCGCCGACCGCGAACGCGACCTCGGTCAGTTTGCCGCTCGCATCGATGCCGATCGCCGCGCCCGGCGCGTCGGTGTCGCTCGGCGAGCCGTCCGGCTCTTCGATCTGGAACAGCTTCATGGTTCAACCGTCATTGCGCGCGCAGCGAAGCAATCTCGTACCGCCTTGGGCCTCCGCCGAACGAGATTGCCGCGTCGCGCTATTCGCTCCTCGCAATGACAACGCAGTCAGACGTGGAACG
>DASYXG010000393.1:0-9598 GCA_035935235.1 Allostellaceae bacterium | reverse complement strand
TCGAATATCCATGGTGAGCCTCCTGTGAACCGATGGGTCAGTTTGCCGTCAGCCGATCGATCTCGTCCATCTCTTCGGCGCTGAGCGCCCAATCGGCGGCGTGAACATTGTCCTCCAATTGCTCGGGCGAGGTGGCGCCGGCGATGATGCTGGAAACGGCCGGCCGCGACGCCAACCAGCTGAACGCCAACTCAAGCAGGGTCTTGCCGCGCTTTTCACAGAACGCCGCCAGCCGCTCGACGACTTCCCAGTTGCGTTCGGTCAGATAGCGATCGGCGATGTTTGGGCTCGTCATCAGCCGCGCTCCCGCAGGCATCGCTCGGTTGCGCCGGTACTTGCCGGTCAGCAGTCCGTTAGCCAACGGCGAGAACGGGATGAGGCCGAGCCCGTAAGTCTCCACCATCTTCGCCATGGTTGTTTCGTACTCGCGTTCGAGCAGGCTGTAGCGCTCCTGGCAAGCGATGTAGGGCTCGAGGTTTTGGGTCCGCGACGTCCAGCGCGCCTCGACGACCTGCCAGGCCGTCAGCGTCGAACAGGCGATGTAGCGCACCTTGCCCTGGCGTACGAGGTCGTCCATCGCCCCCAGGGTTTCCTCGATCGGGGTCGAGGGGTCCTCGATGTGCTGCCAGTAGAGGTCGATGTAGTCGGTCTGCAGCCGCCGCAGGCTCGCCTCGCACGCCTCCAGGATGTAGCGGCGCGACGCGCCCTGCATCTTGCCCGACATATCCACCGGGCGGCCGAACTTGGTCGCCAACACGATATCCTTGCGCCGATCGCCAAGGATCTTGCCCAGATATTCCTCGGCGCCGCCGCGCGGGTTTCCATAGGTGTCGGCGTTGTCAAAAAGGGTGATGCCGAGATCGAGCGCCTTGTGCACGACCTTCCGTGTGGCCTCGAAATCGATGCGGCCGGCGAAATTGTTGCAGCCGAGCCCGATCAACGAAACCTGTAACCCCGAACGACCGAGATTGCGCTGTTTCACGCCTGTCTCCGCGATGTTTTGGTTATCAAGACTCCTGTCTCCGCGATGTTTTGGTTATCAAGACTACCGAGCGCTTGGTGGCTGGCGCAATCCAACCTTATCGCAAGGTAATTGCCAACGCTGCAACGATAGGTGACAGTTAAATGACAAAGGCCGCGCGCAAACTGCGGCCATCGGAGGAAACGATGCGGGGCAATGGCTCACGCCAATCCGGCTCGCGGCTCTGGTATCTTTTGCTGATCATTCCGTACGTCGCGATGATTTGGGTGTCGAGCTATAACAAGGCCGAGCCGTCCTGGGCGGGCATTCCATTCTTTTACTGGTACCAGCTGGTGTGGATCTGGATCGGCTCCGGGGTGATCCTGCTCGTGCATGTCTTCGTGAACCGCGGCAACCGATAGGGAGGCCGCGCGATGCCGATCGACTGGATTGCCCTCGTCGTCTTCATCCTGCTGTTCGCCGCGATCACGATCCTCGGCTTCGTCGCGGTGCATTGGCGTCGCGGCGATTTGGCCCTCTTGCACGAGTGGGGCCTTGCCGGCGGTCGCTTCGGCACCGTGATCACCTGGTTCCTTTTGGGCGGCGATCTCTACACCGCTTACACCTTCATCGCCGTTCCGGCGTTGATGTTCGGCGCCGGAGCGATCGCCTTCTTTGCCGTGCCCTACACCGTGATGGTCTATCCGTTCGTCTTCGTCGTGTTCCCGCGCCTGTGGTCGGTAGCCAGGCGGAACGGCTACATCACCGCCTCGGACTTCGTGCGCGGCCGCTACGGCAGCCGCTGGCTGGCGCTGGCCATCGCTGTGACGGGCATTGTCGCAACAATGCCCTACATCGCGCTACAGCTGGTCGGCATCCAAGTTGTCATCGCCGGGCTGGGCGTCCAGGGCGTCGGCTGGGTAAGCGATCTGCCGTTGGTCATCGCGTTCGTGATCCTCGCCGCCTTCACCTATACGAGCGGATTGCGTGCCCCGGCCGCGATCGCCATCGTCAAGGACACGCTGATCTGGATCACCGTCATCGCCGCGGTAATCGTGGTCCCGATCCAGCTCGGCGGCTATGACAAGATCTTCGCCGCGATCCCGGCGGCAAAGCTGCTGCTGCCGCCGCCAACATCGACCACGCTCATCCCGTACAGCGGCTATTGGACCTTGGCGCTCGGCTCCGCGCTGGCGCTGTTTCTCTACCCGCACGCGATGACCGGGGTCCTGAGCGCGAGCTCACGCGGCGCGATCAGCCGAAACGCGGCGCTGCTGCCGGCCTACTCTTTCCTTCTGGCGCTGATCGCCCTGTTGGGCTTCATGGCGCTGGCGGCCGGTGTCGACAAGGCCCCCCAATTCGCCGATTTCGCCAAGGCTTACCCGCGAAATTTCGCCGTGCCGGCGCTGTTCATTGCGATGTTCCCGTCGTGGTTTGTCGGCGTCGCTTTCGCCGCGATCGCGATCGGCGCGCTGGTGCCGGCCGCGATCATGTCGATCGCCGCAGCCAATTTGTGGACCCGCAACATCTACCGCGAATTCATCAACCCGACCTGCACACCGGCGCAAGAGTCGCAGATGGCGAAATGGGTGTCGCTGATCGTCAAGTTCGGTGCGCTGGTCTTCATTGTCTTCATCCCGCTCCCCTATGCGATCAACCTGCAGCTGCTGGGTGGCATTCTGATCATCCAGACGCTGCCATCGGTCGTAATCGGGCTCTACACACGCTGGTTCCATCCGCTCGCACTCGTCTTTGGATGGCTGATCGCCACCTCGGCCGGAACGTGGATGTTCTTTGCCGTCACGCCGCCAGGCCCGACTTATCCACTGGCGATCTTCGGGTGGACATTGCCGTGTTACACGGCGCTATCGACGCTGGTCCTTAACTTCGCGGTGGCAATCGTACTGACACCGATCTTCAGCGTTATGGGCGCTCAGCGAGGCCACGACGAAACCCAGGTCGAGCATTACGTCTGAGGACGGCGCCGGAGCAGCAACGACGTCCAGTCTGGGCCGCTACTCGTCGGCCTCGCCCTGCCAGCTGTGCTGGACATCGACATAGGCCTCGGGCGAGACGCTGACTTCGCCGCGAAATGGCCAGTCGAGTGCGACGATCAGGACGACGACCAGCGCGAGCGAGGCCGCGACCGCTCCGGTCATCGTCAAATGCAATCGGAAACTTTCGAAGCCGAACAAATAGGTGAACGCGGTCGTCAACGCACCGCCGATGCCGATGATCCACCAGATCACTTCTGGGATATGACCGGCAGCAGCTGTAAGCCGGGCTTCTCTTGCCTTGTAGAGCTCGTTGAGGGTCCTCAAAAACTCAGCCTCGATCACCGCCTGCCCTGGTGTCGCAGGCTGGAACGCGACAAGCTCGGCGTGCAGCCCGTACAGCGGCTTCCATCCGGCGCTCGGTACCTCGCCTTGCCGCTGCAGCGGCCATTCGCTGCCGATCACCGCCTCCGTGTATTGAGCGAGTGCCGCGCGCATCCGCTCACCAATCGCCTGCGGAAACCCTCTCGTGTCGCGATAGAGGTTGCCGACATAGCCGGCTTCTGCCTGGACCACATTGTCCGCCGCCGCGAACGACTCCCACGTCGCCACCGCGATGAACGCCAACAAAACGGCGTAGACGACGCTGATGATCGCGATCGAGAACCCCGCCAGATCGTTGTGAGCGCGGCGAACCTCGATCCGGACGACGCGGTGACAGACGCAAAGCCCCAGGCACGCAAGGGCTGCGGCCCCGAGCACCAGAATGCTGCCCCACAGCCATACGGGATGGTTGTAAATCCAGTCGACCACGAGGCGACGCTCCCCCGACTATTCGATCCGAGCTATGGTTATTGAGAGTGGTTGAGCAAATCTGAATCTCCGACCGGAAGCTCAAGGCTTTCAAGCGCAGGTTTGGTTAACGAGATCGTCACGTTCTGCTCATAGCGTTTTCCATGAGGGATGGTCTGCCCATTGCACTGGGACGACCCAAGGGGGTTCAGTGATGGCGGCTTACGACTACGATTTGGTGGTGATTGGCTCCGGCCCAGCCGGACAGCGCGCCGCCATTCAGGGCGCCAAGCTCGATAAGCGGGTCGCGATCATCGAGAAGACCACGGTCGTTGGCGGGGTAAGCGTCAATCTTGGCACCATTCCGTCGAAAACCTTGCGCGAGGCGGTGCTCGATCTCTCGGGCTTTCGCTCGCGCGAATTCTACGGCGCCTCATACCGGGTCAAGGAAAACATCACTATCCAGGATCTGCTGGTGCGGACCAACCAGGTGATCGCGCACGGCATCGATATCGCCCGTCACCAGTTGATGCGCAACCATGTCGAGCTGATCTCGGCCAACGCCGCCTTCGCCGATCCCCATACGCTGCGCCTTGACCTTATCGACGGCAGCACCTCGCGCACGGTCAGCGCTGCCAAAATCGTCATCGCCACCGGCACTGAGACGACGCGCGATAGCCATGTACCATTCGATGGCAAGCGCATCTTCACCAGCGACGACATCCTGCATCTCGACGAATTGCCGCGCAGCATCGCGGTTGTCGGGGCCGGCGTGGTCGGCTGCGAATACGCCAGCATCCTCGCCGCCTTGGGCGTACGGGTAACCGTCGTCGATCAGCGCAACCGCCTGTTGCCGTTCATCGACGAAGAGGTCGCCGCCGAGCTTTGCCACCATTTGCGCGAGAGCCGCGTCACCCTGCGCCTCGGCGAAAGCGTCAACCGGTTGGAGATCGTGCCGACCGAAAGCGGCGACCGCGTGCGCCTCTATCTCGACAGCGGCAAGACCATCCTCACCGAAAAGGCGCTCTATTCGATCGGCCGCACCGGCGCCACCAGCAAGCTTAACCTCAAGGCCGCCGGCCTCGAGCCCGATGCACGGGGCCGGCTCAAGGTCGATGCGAATTTCCGCACCGAGGTAGCGCATATCTATGCGGCGGGCGACGTGATCGGCTTCCCGGCGCTGGCCTCGACGTCGATGGAGCAAGGCCGGCTTGCGGTTTGCCATGCGTTCGGCGTCCGCGCCAAGAGCGTGCCCGAGCTGTTCCCTTACGGCATCTACTCGGTGCCGGAGATCTCCATGGTCGGCAAAACCGAGGAGGAGCTCACAGAGGCCGGCGTCGCCTACGAGGTCGGCAAGGCGCGTTACAAGGAGATCGCCCGCGGCCAGATCGTCGGCGACGTCACCGGGCTATTGAAGCTCATTTTCCATAGCGAGACGCACAAGCTTCTGGGCGTCCACATCATCGGCGAAGGCGCCAGTGAACTGATCCACATCGGTCAGGCAGTGCTGTCGTTCGGCGGCACGGTCGATTATTTCGTGAACACCGTCTTCAACTACCCGACCCTAGCCGAGTGCTACAAGGTCGCGGCGTTCGACGGGATCAACCGGCTCGGCATGTTCTACGAGGACCCGCCCGAGCTGGTCCAGGCCGCTGGAGACTAACCCCGCGTCCTTCACCCTCGGGCCTTTCGCCCTTTCTCTGATTTGACCGGGCTCATCGTGCGCCCGTATGGTCGGGCGAATGACGCCGGGCTTTGATAGTTGCACTCCTGATTGTGACGGCGCGTATCGATGGAAAGCGTCCCTCGCGGCGAACGACAGCATCGGGGCGCCATAGTCCGCGCATGCTGCGACGCAACTGGCTCAACATAGCGCTCATCGCCGTCTCGATGTCGGTCACGTTCGCCGTCCTGGAAATCTGCCTTCGCCTCTACGACGGCATTCCCCTGCTCCAGCTCACCAATTTCATCGGCGATCGGGTCAATCGGGCGAAGCAAGATACCGGTTTCTTGTATGACGAAAGACTCGGATGGCAGGTGAAGCCCAATCTGCACGGGCCGCCCAATACCACCGACGCCTATGGTGTCCGCCTGCCGAACAATGCAGACAGGAAGCTACCGGTCGGCGCGGTCCTTGCCTCCGGTGACTCCTTTACGTTTGGCAGCGATGTGAGCGATGCGGAATCTTGGCCGGCCGATCTCGAGGCAATGACCGGTACTCCGGTCGTCAATGCGGCGGTCCCCGGCTGGGGAACCGATCAGATCGTCATGCGCGCCGAGGATATGATCGATATCGCCCGACCCCAGACCATGATTGTGGATTTCCTGTGGTACGACATCGGCCGTACCGAGCAAGAAATCAATTTTGGCGCGCATAAGCCGTATTACACGATAGAGGACAACGAACTCGTCCTGCACAACGTGCCCGTACCCCCGTTTGAGGGACGGGTCCACGAACTCGGACCAGTTCGCGGTATGCTCGGCTACTCTTATGCGGTCTACTGGGCGGCGGGGCGGCTCGGCTTCGATCGATGGCTGGGATCAGTCAACACGCAGGTCAAGCGCGCCACTCCAGGGGGCACCGGCCAGCGCATCACCTGTCTGCTGCTGAAGCGGCTCAAGCAGCGCACCGATCAGAGAGGAATTCGCCTGATCGTGGTCATGCAATATGGGGTCGGCGATTTCGTGCGCGCGCAGCCGAAGCCCGCCATGGACGTGATTTCCTGCGCCGCCGACATGGGGGCGGAAGTCGTCGACACATGGGCAAGCATCGCGGAAATTTATGCCCGTGATCAGGCGCTGTTCCGCTCGTTGTATATCGTCCAGCAGAGCGGCTGGTCGCACATGTCGGCCGACGGCAACCGGCTCATTGCGACGATGATCGCCGATCAGCTCCAATCCGGGTCGGCCGAAGTGGCGCCGAGCCGCTGAGGCAGCGTCTAGCGCTAGCTGTGTCTAAGTGCGAACTCTTTTCGGCCCGATCAAAAATGAGTTACCGTCCTTCCGCCATCCCCTGGAGGAACCCCCATGATCGTCGAGTTTCGCACCTATCGCCTGAAGCCTGGCTCGGTCGCCCAAGCCGAGGAGCGCTTTGGCCAAGCCCTGCCCGCGCGCACCAAACTATCGCCGCTCGCTGCCTTTTGGCATACCGAGGTCGGCCCCTTGAACCGCATCATCCACGTCTGGCCCTACGCCAATTTCGAGGAACGCACCCGCGTTCGCGCAGAAGCCACCAAGCTCGAAGGCTGGCCGCCCAATATTCGTGAATTCGTCGAGGAGCAGGAGAGCGAGATCTTCATCCCGGCGCACTTCTCACCGAAGCTCGAGCCGCGCCAATTGGGCGGCATCTACGAAATCCGCACCTACACGCTGGCTCCCGGGGCGATGCCTTCTCAGATCGACCGCTGGAGCACCCAGATCGCCGAGCGCACCAAGCTGTCGCCGTTAGCCTTCGCCGGTCATTCCGAGCTCGGCGGGCTCAACCGTTGGCGCCACATCTGGGCCTACAAAGACGCCAACCACCGCGCCGAAGTCCGCGAGCACGCCCGCAAGGAAGGCATTTGGCCACCAAAGGGCGGTCAGCCCGGCCAGACCCTGGTCCAGGAGAATATGCTGGTAATCCCGGCGTCGTTCTCGCCGCTGCGCTAGTCGATGGCGAGAGGGGCCGCGGGAAATCGCCGCGGCCTCTTCGCCGTCAATACTCAACGGCGTAGACCTGCCCCTCCAGGTGCAGCGACAAATCCGGGTCCTCAGACGAGATACGGATTTGGACGGGCGCTCCAGGTGTGAAATCGCCGTGGCGGATTTCTCCCGCTGCCCACGACATTCCGCTCCACACGACGCGGTCATAATTGATCTCGACGGGGATCGGTTTCCCCGCCTGCGATGCGCTGATGACAAAGAGCTTTCCCATGCCGTCCGAGGTCATGCTTCGCTTGACCGCGCCGCTCTCGTCCACTTGGCGAAAGATGACCCGGAGATCGCCTCGCTCGGGGGCTGTAACGGTGGCCTTGTAAACAAGCCTTTGCCCGCTTCGCCGGAATGCCACCTCGACTGGAGCGATGCGCCGCGGAATGCGGATATCGCTGCCGATCCCCAAATCATACGCGGGGTCCGCGTAGCGTCCGAAACCGACCAGCGCGATTTGTCCGGGCCCGAGCCGGACCGCGTTTTCTTGCAGCGTCGGCTCGAACCCGGCGTCGTGAAAGAGGATGCGGCCCACGCCAACGACGTCGGGCAGTTCGCTGGTCTGGATCGCTTGGGCCGGGTTCACGACGATGTACAAGGCGCCGTCCGGGATTTTCGACGCAAAGCCGTAGGGATAGCGGTCGCCAGCTATGCCGCCGAAGGCCTGCGTGATCCCCGTCCGCTGCAATTCGTCGTAGATTCCCTGCGCCTTGGCGAACCAGCGCGCGTCGGCATCGCTGAGAAGCTCCAGGTTTCCATGTATCGTGTTGACCCACCCGCCGCGTGCCATCAAAAGCAACAGCGCCGCCTGCCACCCGGCGGTACGGCGACCGTAATTGGTCCCGGTGTCGCCAATCATGAACCCTGTCGAATCGATCCGGCTGAGCGGTGCGCCGGCCTGCTCGAAGCGGCGGACCATTCGGTCGGTGTAGATATCGACCGACCGCCAGAAGTTCATGTCGGGTACCTGTGACGGCCGCGGGTCGCCGGCATAAAGCGAATCGAAAACATCGAGCCAGCGGAAGCTCGATTGATGAACGACACTTTTCGCCGATCCGACATCGCCGACAAAACCGTTGAATGCCACCAGCACGACATTCGGGTTTTTCTGCCGGAACGCCGCGAGCGCGTTATGCAAGGCGCGCTCGTTGCGCCGCTGAACCTCGCCGGGGTTCAGAACCCCTTCATCAGCGGGCGCCGTCGCATCCATATCGGCGAAGTCGAACTTGAACAGGCGAATTCCGCGGTCGTACCAGTATTGCAATACATCCATGAAATCACTGAGGAAGCCGCCAGAATACATCGTCATCGTATAATCAGATGACGCGAGTGAGTCCCGCCATGCCGCCGCGGGTTTCAAGTGTTCGAGCGTATTCGTTGCGAACCACAATCCCGGCTTGATGCCGTTCTGCTGGCACGCCTCCAGCCAGCGGTCAGGGCCGTCCGGCCAGTCTCCTCTGCGCCAAATCCGGTAACCGCCATCTGGCTCGTACCAGAAGGCATCCATGACGTAATAATCGATACGCACACCAGCAGCACGTAGGCGCAGGAGCTCCCGCAGCTCACGCATCGCCAAGTCCTCGGTCAGCGGGACCTTGTCCGACAATTCGTCATAGGCCGACCAGTTGTTGTAGACCCAGATCGGCGCGTGGAGAAACGGCGGCTGCGGCGGTTTCAGCGCTTCGGCCGAACTCACCCGATACATGAGCAGCGCTACAACGACCGCTGTAACCAGCGGTCGGCAGGCGCACCTAAATCGGTTTCGACGCCGGGTCGGTATTCGGTTGCCCTCCCGAGTGCGGCAAACCGCCCCCGCACTTACTACCGGCAGGCGTCGATGTATTGCCGGCGGATGTCGCGCTCCCGCGACGCGGCATCATAGGGCGCGCCAAGACACCAATCGTAATGGACGCGGAACTCGGGTGACCAGCGAGGGCCGTTCATTCCGCCGCGGCACCGCGGCACCGCAAACACCGCGTTGAACTGCCTGACCGCCGCCGCGGCATAGTCACGGCAGAAACTGGGGTCGGCGGCACGCGCCGCCGGCGCGATCAGGATCGCGCCGAAGACGGTCGCCGCGGCAAACGACGCCCACTTCACGATGTCTGCAACCCTCATTGTCTCCCCCAGAGCGACCGCGATCTCGGCAGCTTCGCCGATTCAG
>DASYXG010000392.1:0-1924 GCA_035935235.1 Allostellaceae bacterium | reverse complement strand
GGGCAGGGCGCGCTCGTAGCTCGGCACCTCCCAATAGACGCGCTGTTGGTTGGGGTTGCCCCAGCAGGTATGGACCCAGATTTCGGCGTCGACCCCGACCAGCTGGCGGTTGAACGCCTCGGTCTGGAATTCGAGGTCCTTTTCGGTCGTGTCAGGCCGGGTGGTCATGCCGTGATGGCGCGGCTCCTCGACCTGGATCACCGGGCAACCGGCGGCGGCGAGCTCGCGGAACTCGGCGTTCATGATGTCGCAGAGGTCGAGCACCAGCGCCTTGTCGTCCTTGTAGTGCTCGTCCCACAGCATGCTGGCCATGCCCGGCGCACAGATCGCGCCGAATTTGACCGGCTTGTCGGTGAGGCGCTGCGCCACCTGCCAGATCGCGCTGTATTCGAGCGGGCCGCGGGTCAGTCTGTCGGCGACGATCGCCGGCTGATAAGCCTCCTGCACCTCCCAGAGGATGTGGCCGGGCTTGAGGCCGTGGCGGCCCATCCAGCCGCGCGAGGTCGAGCGGTGGCCCTTGATCCCACCCAAACGTTCGATCGGGTAGAAGAACCACGATTTGCCGCCGACATTGAGGTCGAACCGGCTATCGCCATCGGTGACGATATCGAGCCCGGCGGCCTCCTGGGCGTTGATGATCGCGGCGACGGCGTCGAGATATTGCTCGCGGAACATCGAGTCGCCCATCGCCGCCTTGAACGAGCGTCCGTCGAGGTTCTGGTCGTACCAGAGCGGGCGCGGGTAGGAGCCGGTGATCGCAGTCGGCATCACCATGTCGCGTGTGGTTTTGAGCATGGGCGCACCCCCTCTTTCTGTAGCGGCTAGTTTAACAGGCGGCCGGCCGCCTGTTATCCACCTGTTATCGCAGTGCGCCGCCGCCTGTTATCGCGTCACGCGCCGCCTGCTGTTTGCCGCGCCACCGCGGTGTGCCGCCGAGCCAGGGGCGGCCGTTCCGAGCGAGCGATTGATTGCTGTGTAACGCACGATTTTGGCGATTTTCCGGTCGTCAAGCGCAGAAGCAGGAGCGCTGTCCTGTTCCCCACCTGCGCGGCTCGGATTTGCGACACTTTGCCTCGTGACAGTCGTCAGCACTCTTGCGGACGTTCTCCTGCTTAGCTGCCTCGATGGCGGAGACAGCCAGCGGCGAAAGGGGAAGGCACCGAAAGCCATGACCGGTAGGATCGAGGAGCAAGGCCTGAGCAAGGTCCCGGAAGTCATTTTTGCCTTCTGGATCATCAAGATCGCAGCGACGACTCTCGGCGAGACCGGCGGGGATACCGTCACCATGACCCTAAACTGGGGTTATCGCAGCGGCACCATTTTGTTCCTTGGTCTCCTCGTCGTACTGGTTGCCGCCCAAATCCTCGCGAAGAAGTTCCACCCGCTCCTCTACTGGGCGACGATCATCGCCTCGACGACCTTTGGCACCACCATGGCAGATTTTGCCGACCGTTCGCTCGGCATCGGCTATGCCGGCGGCTCGACTTTGCTGTTTGTGTGTCTCATCGCCGTGCTCGGCCTCTGGTACTGGTCGGAGAGTACGATTTCCGTAAACACGGTGAGTACGCCGAAGGTCGAAGCCTTCTATTGGGCGGCGATTACGTTTTCCCAGACGCTCGGCACCGCGCTTGGCGATTGGATGGCAGACACTGGCGGTCTCGGCTACGAGGGTGGAGCGCTAGTGTTCGCCGCCGCTCTCGCTGTCATCACCGCGCTTTACTTCTGGAGCGGGGTTTCGCGGGTCCTGCTGTTCTGGGCTGCCTTTATCCTGACCCGGCCGCTCGGCGCCACGGTCGGCGACTTTCTCGATAAGCCGCTGCAGAACGGCGGTTTGGCGCTCAGCCGGCCGCTGGCCTCGGCGGCGATCGCCGTGTTCATCTTGATCTGCTTGCTCGTGTTGCCGCAGCCTGCCGGCCGGCACCCC
>DASYXG010000391.1:0-3484 GCA_035935235.1 Allostellaceae bacterium | reverse complement strand
TCGACCTCGATCAGGTCGACCGCCTCCTCGGCGATTGCCGCCGTAGTCGCCGCGACCGCAGCCACCGCATGCCCGTCATACAGCACCTTGTCGCGCGCCATGCAGTTGCGCGACAGGTCACGGAAATTCATCGGCCCTTCGCCGACAAAGGCTTCCTCGTTCGCGATGTTGGGAAAATCCGCCGAAGTGACGATGGCGTGGACGCCCGCCACCTTCAACGCCTTGTCGACATTGATTTTCTTGATTCGCGCATGGGCGTGCGGGCTGCGCTTGACCTTGCCCCACAACATGCCGGGCATGGTGTGGTCGGCGCCAAAACTGGCGCGGCCGATCACTTTGTCGACGCCGTCAGGACGGATCGGACGGGTGCCAACGACCTTCAGAGCTGCCTTGTCAAGATAAGACATCTGCTACTCCATCAGAGGATTTCGTGTCTCGGCATCGCCGAATGCAAATTGCTTACCGGCCGGCCTCGGCGCGCATTACCTCGGCGGCGTCCATCACCGCACGCAGCACCTTGTCGTAGCCGGTGCAGCGGCAAAGGTTGCCGGCGAGCCAGTAGCGCGCTTCTTCCTCGGTCGGGTTGAGGTTGTTGTCGAGCAGCGCCTTCGCCGCGACGATGAGCCCCGGCGTGCAGAAGCCGCATTGCAGCGCCGCGTGCTCGAGGAATTTCTGCTGCACCGGGTGCAGCTTTTCGCCATCGGCGATGCCCTCGATCGTGGTGACCTTGCGACCCTCGGCCTCGACGCCGAGCATCAGGCACGAGCAGACGATATTGCCGTCGACGATGATTGTGCAGGCGCCGCAATCGCCCGAGCTACAGCCTTCCTTGCTGCCGGTGAGACCCAGTTCGTCGCGCAGCACGTCGAGCATCGTCTGCTGACCTTCGCAGAGATACTCCATCGGCTCGCCATTGATGGTGGTAGTGACGTGATGCTTGCTCATCAGGGGTTCTCCTAATCAACGCGCCGCGGCGCGCTCGAATGCGATGGCGGCCGTGCGGCGCGCGAGGACGCCGGCGACCTTGGTGCGGTATTCGATGGTGCCGCGCTTGTCGGTGATCGGCTTGCAGGCCTTCTGCGCCGCGGCGTCGAGCGCGGCGAGGGTCGGCGCGTCGAGCTTGTGCCCGATCAGTGCCTTGGCCGCGTCCTCGACGATGACCGTGGTTGGCGCAACCGCGCCGAGCACGACGCGCGCGTCGGTGCAGGTGCCGCTGCCGTCGAGCGTGACGTTGACGCCGCAGCCGACCACCGCGATGTCCATCTCGGTGCGCGGGATGAAGCGCAGATAGGCGTCGCACTGATGCGGCTTTGGCTTTGGAATCTTGAACTCGACGATGAACTCGCCCTTGGCCAGCGAGGTACGGCCGGGGCCGGTGCAGATGCTCTCGGCCGGCGCCTCGCGGCGGCCGTTCGGGCCGGCGATGACGCAGATCGTCCGCGCCGCGATGACCGCCGGGACGCTGTCCGCCGCAGGGGAAGCATTGCACAGATTGCCGGCGAGCGAGGCGCGGCCCTGGATCTGGGTCGAGCCGATCAGATCGGCGCCCTCGACAATGCCCGGCCAGGCGTGCTCGAGCTTTTCGTTGCCGCTCAACATGACGCCGGGCGTCGCCGCGCCGACGATGAAGAAGCCGCCTTCCTCGCGGATGCCGATAAGGCCGGGGATCCGCTTGGTATCGACGATCAGGTCGGGCTTAATCCGGCCGCTGCGCAGCTGCACGAGGAGGTCGGTCCCTCCCGACAATACCTTCGCCAAGCCGCTGGCGCCCGCCAGAACCTTGACCGCCTCATCGACACTCGATGGCGCCGTATATTCGACCCTGGGCATGTTCGCTCCTCGAAATGCGCTCGCACCTCCGCCACCGCTGTGCCAAGCGGAGGGCTCACCTTGGCTTACACCACCGGAACCGGCCCCGTGAAGTGGTATTCTCGGATGGCGGGGCGGCTCCTATGCCTACTCTAACCATCTATTCCCGAGAGCGCCAAAAATGATCGCGATCAATGACGAATTGGCGCTCGACGACGCCGAGATCGGCGAAACCTTCATCCGCGCTTCGGGCCCGGGCGGGCAAAACGTCAACAAGGTGGCCAGCGCGGCGCAGCTTCGTCTCGATGTCGAGGCATCGCCGTCACTACCGGAGCACGTCAAGGCGAGGCTCAGGCAGCTGGCCGGCAAACGCATGACACAGGACGGCGTCATCATTATTACCGCACAACGCTTCCGCTCTCAGGAACGTAATCGCGCGGACGCCCGCGACCGACTGGTTGCGCTGATCCGCCGCGCCGCCGAACCGCCAAAGCCGCGGCGCAAGACCCGGCCAAGCACCGCGCAACGCGAGGCGCGGCTTGCCGACAAGGCGCGCCGCTCGGCAGTCAAGCGGCAGCGGCGGCTACCGACAGATGGCGAAGGGTGAACCCGTGCCGCGCGGCGAGGATGTCGGCGACGCGGCTTCGATGGCAAATGCGCCAGTCGCCGCAGTAGCACAGAAGGCAACTGGGGCTCGCCGCGGCGATCGCGGCGGCTTCGTGCAGTCCATGCTCAGCCTCGGCGGTGGCGAGTTTGGCGTCAACGATTTTCCAGAACCGCTCCCACTCCCGCCGGTGGTTGGCCTCGCGCCCCTCGGGTGGCGTGCCAAGCGCCCTGATGCCGACATAGCGAATGCCGGCCTCCTCCATCCCAGCAGCAAGCTGGGTCTTCGAGAAGCCCGGTCGGCGCGATTGCGGCCGGTCGCGCACATCGATCAGCGTCTCGACACCAGCCGCCTTCATGGTGGCGACAACATCGGGCAGGCGCGCCTTTTCGTAGCCGATCGTGAACAGCGTGCGCTCAGCCACTACCCCACCCGATAGCGGTCGATTGCCGATCGTTCGAGTTCGACACCGAGGCCGGGGCGCTCAGGCAGTTTGACCGTACTGTCGCTTTCGAGCTTCCAATCGTGCTTCAAGAGTTCGGTGCGCAGCCCGTTGGGGTTCTGGTCCCATTCGAGCACCAGCCCGTTGGGGATCGACGCGGCAAAATGCAGCGAGGCCATCAGCAGCACACCGCTGCCGAAGGCGTGCGGCGCGACCATGCGGTGATGCGCCTGGGCGAAGGCGGCGATGCGCTTGCCCTCAGAGAAGCCGCCGGTCCAGGCGATGTCCGGCTGGACGATGTCGACGGCGCCGCGCTGGATCAGCTCGCGGAAGCCGGCGAGGCTCAATTCAGTCTCGTAGCCGGCGATCGCGGTGTCGAGCACGTTGGCGACCCGGGCGCTGCCGTCGATATCGTCGGTGTGCACCGGCTCCTCGATCCAAAACAGCTTATAAGGCGCCATCTCGCGCCCCATCTCGATCGCGAAAGACGGGCTCCAGGCGCAATTGACGTCGACCATCAGCTTGGCTTGCGGCCCCAGCGCCTTGCGGACCGCGGCGATACGGGCGAGGTCCTCCGACGGATCGACCTCGCAGAATTCCGCCTGTCCGGTCACCTGGCGCAGATGCGT
>DASYXG010000390.1:0-1809 GCA_035935235.1 Allostellaceae bacterium | reverse complement strand
TCGACCTCGCCATCCCCGGTCTCGACGCGCCGCTCCCGGCGCTGCCGATGTTTCATCCGGCCTATTTGCTGCGTACCCCCGAGCGCAAGCGCGAGGCCTGGCGCGACTTGCTGGCGTTAAAGGCGAAGCTGGCGGAATTAGCCGCATGAGGACAGTATTCGAGATACCCGAACGACGTTTGCCAAAAATTTTGGAGATGTCTGATCGCTATCAAGATGCCAACGAACTTCAGAAAAAAAATCTCAAAGGACGGTTCCAATTTATTGAGCAGATTACACTCGAAATCGCTGAATGGCTGGATCGGACAGAGACCGATTTTGACGCATTCCTCGATCGCATAGAGCTTCATCTTGCAATCAATCAGGGAGCGCCCCTTGACGCTGAGGGCAGCGTCTCGGCTTGGCTTATCCATACGTCGTGGACGTTCGAAACCTCGCCGCGCAAAATGCGCCAGGAACTGAGCCATGATCTCGCAAGTGAACTCAATCGTTCGCCGCCAAGCATCGATGACAATCTGGCGCGGTTTAACCTGTGGCTCAATCAGCAGAATTCGGCGCTGATAGCAGCTTTAGCTGACTTCCGAGCGTCTAAAACCATTGACGCCGCGCTCGCAAATCTTATTGCGATTGACGCGTTGCTCCTGAACCTCCTCACCGGCGCAACCAGAGCGCGCCTGAATTTTAATTTGGCGCAGGAAGCGGCACGCTAACATCGTGAGCCCGCAAAACTTGGCGCATCAGTAGTCGGAGCACGACATGCCCCTCAACCACGACCGCCCGTTTCTCGCCGTCAACATCGCGCTCTTGACGGTGTCGGACACGCGCGGCTTTGACGACGACCGCTCCGGAAACACGCTGCAGGAGCGGGCCGAGGCGGCCGGACACAAGATCGCCGCGCGCAAGATCGTCCGCGACGAGTTCGCCGACATCGTTGCCCAGCTCAAGGCCTGGATCGCCGACCCGGAGGTCGATGTGGTGATCGCGACTGGCGGCACCGGGGTCACCGGCCGCGATGTTACCCCCGAGGCATTTCACAGCGTCTACGAGAAGGAGATCGCCGGGTTTGGCGAGCTGTTCCGTTGGCAGAGTTACGAAAAGATCGGCACCTCGACGATCCAGAGCCGCGCCACCGCCGGGGTCGCCGGCGGCACTTATCTCTTCGCGCTGCCGGGGTCGCCCAGCGCCTGCCGCGACGCCTGGGACGGCATCCTCGTCCACCAGCTCGACAACCGCTTCCGCCCATGCAACTTCGTCGAGCTGATGCCGCGGCTGATGGAGAAATAGCGGTTCAGAAGCCGCGCTGCAGCCCGATCCGGCGATAGGCCGCACCGTCATCGACGTCGTCGAGCGTCGCGGCAAATCCGACCGACGACGATCTCGGCAGATTGGCCAGCACGTCGTCGAGGGCATGCCGGCTCGACCAACGCGCCTTGCCAAACGCGGGCATTCGATGCCGCGCCCCGACCAGCCAGAACCCACCGTCCTTTGCCGGCCCAAACACCACGTCGTGCCGCCCGAGCAATCTGAAAGCCTCGGCGACATGCGCGGCGGTGAGCGCCGGGATGTCGGTGCCGACCAGCACGACCGGACCGGGCGGACAAGCGGCAATCGCGCGGCGCATGCGCACGCCCAGGTCGCCGCGTCCTTGCGGCATGGCGCTCAGCCGGCGTGCTTCCTGGTCGGGAGTGATTGCTAGAACGAACCGCCAGCGCCTGTCACGCCCAAAGCGCCGCCGGCTGCGCGCTAGCATCAGCCGCTCGAAGTGGAGCGCCGCCACCGCGCCGATCTCGCGCGCCAGCCGGCTCTTGCC
>DASYXG010000389.1:0-13268 GCA_035935235.1 Allostellaceae bacterium | reverse complement strand
TGTGCCGGAGGCATTTGCCGAGTATCTCATTGATAATCAAATGAAGCTAAGGACGATCCTCGGCCCAAACTTTCGCGATGGGGCGGTTATTCACATCGAGGATCTCGCGGCCGGCGCACCCTACCGCGACGGCATTCCGCTGGCCGTCGCTGCGGTGGACCTCGGCGGTATTAGGGGCCTCCTTGTCGTCCCGCTTATGAAGGACGACACCCTGATCGGTCTATTCGCGATCTACCGACACGACGTGCGGGCGTTTACCGAGAAGCAGATTGCGCTGCTGCAGAGCTTCGCCGCCCAGGCGGTGATCGCGATGGAAAACGCGCGGCTCATCACCGAGACGCGCGAAGCGCTCGACCAGCAGACCGCGACCGCCGAGGTGCTGCAGGTCATCAATTCCTCGCCCGGCGACCTGGCGCCAGTGTTCGACGCTATGCTGGGTAAGGCGACGCGGCTGTGCGAGGCCGGGTTTGGCAATCTCTGGCTGTACGACGGTGAGCGATTTTCCGTAGCTGCCGTACACGCCGTGCCACCCGAGTTCGCAGAGTTCGCTCGTAAACCTCTCCCTGTCGAGGCTTCTGCCAGTCTTGCCGAGCTTGTGCGAGGCAACAGCGTTGTTCACGTGCCGGATCTGGCCGCGTCTGAGCTGTACCAAATTGGCGACCCCATACGTCGCGCCATTGTCGACCTGGGCGGCGCCCGCACCCTCCTTACGGTAGCGCTCCGCAAGGACAATGCGCTGCTCGGCGCATTCAACATCTATCGCCAGGAGGTGCGGCCGTTCTCCGAGAAGCAAATCGCGCTCGTCCAGAACTTCGCCGCGCAGGCCGTCATCGCGATGGAAAACGCGCGGCTCCTCACCGAGACGCGGCAACGCACGGCCGATCTCCAACAGGCGCTCACTTATCAGACCGCGACGAGCGAGGTACTGCGCATCGTCGCCAGTTCGCCCGACCGGCTGGCGCCAGTCTTCGACGCGATCCTCGACCGGGCGACCGAATTGTGCGGCGTGAAGGCGGCGAATTTGTACCTGTACGAGGACGGGATGTTCCGGGCGGTCGCGGCGCGCCATCCCGACCCGGAGATGGTCGCCGACATGATCGAGAACCCGGTGAGCCCGGGCCCCGGGACCGCGATATATCGAGCGTTCTCGACAAAAATGCCGGTGCATATCCCCGATATCGCCGACGACAACGCCTATGGGGCCGGCAATCCGTTTCGGGCGCGCATGGTCGAGCGCGGGGTGCGGGCGGTGCTAGTCGTACCACTCGTCCGCGGCGACGAGGCGATCGGCGTCGTGACGATCTATCGCCCCGCGCCGGAACCCTTTACCGAGCCGCAAATCGAATTGGTCCGCACCTTCGCCGACCAAGCGGTGATCGCGATCGAAAACGCGCGCCTGTTCAACGACCTGCGCGAACGCACCGACGATCTGACCGAGTCGCTCGAATACCAGACCGCGACCAGCGACGTGCTCAAGGTGATCAGCCGCTCGACCTTCGACCTGCAGCCGGTGCTCGACACCGTGGTCGAGACTGCAAGGCGCCTTTGCGAAGCCGAGGGTGCGGGCATAACCATCCGCGACGGCGAGGTGTTTCGCTATGTCGCGGTCTCCTCGCTTCACGACGATTTCTACGACGTCTTGCGCTCCCGTCCCTTTGTCGCCGGGCGCGACACCATGGCCGGACGCGTGGCCCTCGAGGGCAAGGTCGTGCACGTCCCGGACATCACCGTCGATCCCGAATACGGGCTGCCCGAAGCGGTGACGGTGGGCAAAATACGCACGCTGCTCGGCGTGCCGCTGTTGCGCGATGGGATCGTCGTCGGCACGCTCGGGTTGACCCGCCAGCGCGTCGAGCCCTTCACCGAACGCCAGATCGAGCTGGTGCAGACCTTCGCCGACCAAGCGGTCATCGCGATCGAGAACGCCCGCCTGTTGACCGAAACCCGCGAGGCCCGCGACGACGCGGAGGCAGCGCTCGGCAATCTCAAGCAGGCACAGGCCAATCTGATCCAGGCCGAGAAAATGGCGTCCCTGGGTCAGCTGACCGCCGGCATCGCCCACGAGATCAAGAACCCGCTCAACTTCGTCAACAATTTCGCCAGCCTGTCCAACGAGCTGCTGGACGAGCTGAAGGAGATCGCCGCACCGGCGATCGACGCGCTCCCCGAGGACAAGCGCGCCGAACTCGACGAGACCATGCAAATGCTGTCGGGCAATCTCGACAAGATCGCCGAACACGGCCGACGCGCCGACGGCATCGTCAAGAGCATGCTGGCGCATTCGCGCGGCGGCAGCGGCGACCGCCAGGTGGTCGATCTCAACGCGCTGTTAGAAGAGTCCTTGAACCTCGCCTATCACGGCGCCCGCGCCCAGGATCAGGCCTTCAACATCACCCTGGAGCGCGATTTCGATAAAGCGATGAAGCCGGTCGAGCTGGTGCCGCAGGACATCACCCGCGTCTTCCTCAACCTCTTCGGCAACGGCTTCTACGCCGCCAACAAGCGCGCCCATGCGGCCAACGGGAGCAATGGCGGCGCCGCGTTCCGCCCGGTGCTGCACGTAGCGACGCACGATCTCGGCGACGCCGTCGAGATCAAGGTGCGCGACAACGGCACCGGCATCCCGCCCGCGATCCGCGACAAGCTTTTTCAGCCCTTTTTCACCACGAAGCCGACCGGCGAGGGCACCGGGCTTGGTCTCTCGATCAGCTACGACATCGTCACGCAAGAGCATGGCGGCACCATAGCCGTCGATAGCGAAGAGGGCGCGTTCACCGAATTCACCATCCGCCTGCCGCGTGGCGGCCAGGCGGCAGCCGCCGGGGCCTCCGCATGAGCGTCAGCATCTTGGTCGTCGACGACGAGCCCGACGTGCCCGATCTGTTTCGCCAGCGGTTTCGCCGCGAGGCGCGCCAGGGCACCTATGTGCTGCATTTCGCCGCCTCGGGTGAGGAGGCGCTGGACCAGCTCGCCGGCGAAATCAAACCCGAACTGATTGTCATCCTTTCGGACATCAACATGCCGGGCATGGACGGGCTCGACCTGCTGCGCGAGGTCAAGCAGCGCCGGCCCGAATTGCCGGTGATGATGGTCACCGCCTATGGCGACGAGGAGCGCCGGCGCCGCGCCGCCGAATATGGCGCCTTCGAATTTGTCACCAAGCCGGTCGACTTTGAGCTGCTGAAGGCCCAGCTGCAGGGATTATCGGGCGGCGGCGCTTGATGAGCGCCGCCAAAATCCTCGCGGTCGACGACGAACCGGATTTCGAGCTGCTGATCACCCAGCGCTTCCGCCGGCAGATCCGCGAGAAGGAATTCGAGTTCCGCTTCGCCCGTCACGGCGAGGAGGCGCTGGAAGTGCTGACCGCTGAGCCGGATATCGACCTGATGCTGCTCGACATCAACATGCCGGTGATGGACGGGCTGACCCTGCTCGCCCGGCTGCGCGAGCAGCGCAACGAGGTGCGCACCATCATCGTCTCGGCCTATGGCGACATGGCCAACCTGCGCACCGCGATGAACCGCGGCGCCTTCGACTTTGTCACCAAGCCGGTCGATTTCGGCGATCTCGAAATCACCGTGCGCAAGACTATCGACGATCTCGAGCGGCTGCGCGATATCGACCGGCGGCGCGAGGCGGCGGAGCGCGCCCGCGGCAACCTCGCGCGCTATTTCTCGCCAAACATCGTCGATATGCTGGCGCTGCAGGACGAACCACTCGGCGCGGTGAGGCGGCAGAACGTCGCGGTGATGTTCGCCGACATCGTCGGCTTCACCCGCATGGCCGAGGCGATGGCGCCCGAGGCGGTTGTCACCATGCTGCGCCAGTTTCACGACCGCATGACGGCGGAGATATTCACCTGCGGCGGCACGGTGGATAAATATATCGGAGATTCGATCTTTGCCGTGTTCGGCGTGCCGACCGCAAGCGACAACGACGCCGCAAACGCCCTCAACTGCGGCCAGTCGATGCTCGCGGCGCTCGACCGATGGAACCGCGATCGCGAGGCCGCCGGCGAGCAGCAGCTGGCGATCGGCATCGGTCTCAATTACGGGCCGGTCGTCCTCGGCGATATCGGCAGCAAGCACAGCATGTCGTTCACGGTAATTGGCGACACGGTCAACACCGCGGCCCGGCTCCAGGGGCTGACGCGCACCCTCGAAACCCCGCTTGTCGCCGCAGACGCATTGGTCCAGGCGATCGGCGGAGTGGCGAGCGACTCGGCCGCCACCGCGCTCGCGAGACTGCGCGACCGGGGCGAGTATGAACTGCGTGGCCGCAGCGCGGCAGTGCGCATCTGGACCTGGGAAGGTGCGACCTAGCTAGCTCAGCTGCCGCCGAGTTTGTAAATCTCCGGAAAAAATAGCTGCTGCCACGAGTCCGGGCTGTGGGTGAGCCGCCCGATCTGGTGCAGGAAGCCGGTGAGGCGGATCACGCCTTCCGGGCTCGCCTTGTAGCTCAAATCGGGATCGCCCAGCATGTCGCTCAACACTTCGACCGGGATGTCCTGATTTTTTGCGCTGGAATCATAGATTTCCGCCGCGGCGCCGCGATTGTGAGTGATGAAATCGTCGGCCTCGGCGATGGCCTCGGCGATCGCCGCACAGAGCGGCGGATTGGCGTCGCGGAACGGCCCGGTCGTCGCCAGCACCGCGACGCTGTGCGGACCGGCGATGTCGAACGAATCCATCACCCGGTGCACGGCCGGGTCGGCGCGTTCGTCGTCGGACAGCGGCAGCCGCAAGAAATGCGCGTCGATGTCGCCCTTGCCGTTATGCATCGCGTCATCAGCCGCATCATCGCCGCGCGCGACCGCCAGCGCGTCGAGACGGTCGAAATGCGCGACGCCCCATTCCTGCGCGGCGGCCATCTCGAGCAGCACCGCCGGCAGCGATGTTTTCAGCGCCGGCACGGCGATGCGGTCCTTTGCCGTAAAGTCGCGGATCGTCGCGACCGCTGGATTACGGCTCAGCAGCAGATACGGCATCCGCGCCAGCGAGGTCAGCGCCCGCAACTCCTGGGGCGTGCCGCTGCGCTCATCCCAGGCGGCCACAAACGCCGCGAGATCGAGCATCGCGACAAAATCGGTCTTGCCGCTGTAAAGCGCGTCGAGCGGATTGCCCGGCGCCGGGTTCTTCCATTCGACGGTGACTGCGCCGAGCCCGCGCGCCTGCGCGTGCTTCTCGATCAGGTGATCGTGCTCGGCGACAATGAGCGGCAGCGCGGCGAGGTCGGTCGAGCGCATGATCCGCACGCTCTGCGGGTCGGCCGCGGCGCCGCGCGCCAGTCCGAACCCGACCACCACCGCCAAGATCGCGCCCCACCGGCAACGCATCGCGACAACCTGTCTCCCCATATCGCTGCCAGTATATGCTGGCCGCTTGCGATCATAGGGAGGACATCATGTCCGGACTGCTCGACGGCAAGACGGCGCTGGTCACCGGTGGCGGCGGCGGGATTGGCCGCGCCACCGCCCTGGCGTTTGCCCGCGAAGGCGCTCGCGTCGCGGTGGCGGATTACATGGCCGATGCGGCGGCGGAAACCGTCGGGCAGATCAACGCTGGCGGTGGGCAAGCGATCACCCTTACCGGCGACGTCACCGACCGGAAGGCGGTCAAGACGATGCTCGACGATACGATCGTCGCCTTCGGTCGGCTCGACTGCGCCTTCAACAATGCCGGGATCGCGCCCTACCAGGTCGATGCCAGCGGCAAGAAGACCCACGAGTGGTCCGAGGAGTCGTTCGACCGGATGATCGCGGTCAATCTGAAGAGCGTCTGGCTGTGCATGAAGGCCGAGATCATCCAGTTTCTCCACCAGGGCGGAGGCGGTGCGATCGTCAATACCGGGTCGATCGCCGGGTTGATTGGGCTGCAGACCTCCTCGGCCTATGTCGCGGCGAAGCATGGCGTCCTTGGTCTCACCAAGACCGCAGCGCTCGAATATGCCGACGACAACATCCGGGTGAATGCGGTTTGCCCCGGCTTTATCAAGACGCGGATGACCGAGGATTCGATGCGCCGCCGCGGCGACAAGATCCTCCCGCTGATCCCGGCAGGGCGCATGGGCAATCCCGAGGAAATCGCCGAGATGGTGGTGTGGCTCTGCTCCGACCGCGCCAGCTATGTCACCGGGGCCTGCTACAATGTCGATGGCGGCTGGATGGCGGTGTGATCACGCCGCGAGCGAGGTGCCCAGCGCATCGAGTAGGTGCCCGGTGCCCCGTTCGCGCGATCCGGCATCGTCGTAACCGTCGAGAAACGCGCCTTGTTCGGTGACGCTTAGCGTGGTCTTGCCATCCACCGCGGTGAGTTGGAGGGTTGCGAGCGACACCGAGATTTTCTTGTCGTCGAGACGCATCTCGTAGCTGTAGATCAGCCGCTCGTTTGGGATCACGTCGTGATAGACGGCATCGAAGGTCGAAACCACGCCGCTTTCCCAGCGGCCTTTCAGGCGCTCCTTGCCACCGGGACGCACATCCATTTGCCGCTCCAGCAACTCCCATTGCCCCGGCGTGCCGCAGAACCATTTGGATTTGGCCGCCTCGTCGGTCAGCGCTCGCCATACTCGGGCCACCGCCGCATCGTAGGTGCGCTTTAGATCGAAGCTGGCGTGGACGACACAGCGACCCTCGCTCTCGCCGGCGCCTTGCATACGCACGACCTCCTTGTCGAGCTTGTCGAGCGTCGAAGCCCAGCCCTGCGGCGCGCCAGCCACCATCCACGCCACCGAAGGACCGAGGAGGGTGTAGGTCTGAGTCACATCCATGCGCGTGCCGCCAAGCGCCTCGGCGAAATCAACTTCCGTATAGGCGCGGAACAGCGGCTTGCCGGCGCCGTCATCGACCCGCATATCGATCACCAGCCGCGCGTGCGGTGCGACCTCAACGAAGCGGCCTCGAATCCAGTGCTCCTCGCCGGTGGGCGAGCGCATGCAGAGTTCGAACAGGCCGCCGACGCGCATTTCCACCCTTGCTTCGGGAACGGTGAAGGTTTCCGGCGCGAACCAGCGCTTGATGTGGTCGGCCGAGCTCCACGCCTTGAACACTGTCTCGGGCCGGGCATGGAGGACGCGGGAGAGCCTGAGAGGAGTGGACGGCTCCGCGCTATTAGCCGCATCATGTCCCTGAGCCATCGCCGTCTCCTTCGCTTTCCAGGGTTTTCAGATAGTTGCCCAGCCGGTCGAGGCGCTGTTCCCACTCGGCGCGACGGGCGTTGATCCATTGTTCGATTACGCTGAACGCGGCCGGCTCGATCGAGCAGGTGCGCACCCGCCCGACCTTCTTCGAACGCACCAGCCCCGCCGCTTCCAGGACGCCGAGATGCTGCATCGCGGCCGGCAATGACATCGGCAGCGGCCGCGCCAACTCGCTGACCGCGGCCGGGCCGAAGGTAAGCCGTTCGACGATGGCGCGCCGCGCCGGGTCGGCAAGCGCTTGGAACAGACGATCCAGGTCGGCAACTTGGTTAAGCATACGCTTAAGTAACATGACGCAAACAGTTAAGCAATACCTTTAGTATCCCTCCGCAACTGGATGACAATGGCGCGTGGTCCGGCTAGAAGGTGAACGCTATTTGGGGAGGAAAATCATGACAGGACGCTCGGAAGGGCGGGTGGCGCTGGTCACCGGCGGGGCGCGCGGCATCGGCGCGGCGACCGCGGAGCGGCTGGCCGAGGACGGCGCCGCGGTCGCGCTATGCGATCTCGACATCGCCGCCGCCGAGGCGACCGCCGCCGGCATTGCCGCGCGCACCGGGGTCAAGGCGATCGGCATCAAGGCCAATGTCAGTGTCACCGAGGAGGTGGAGCGGATGGTCGAGGAGGTGGCGCTGCGCCTCGGCTCGCTCGACATCCTCGTCAACAATGCCGGGATCACCCGCGACAACCTGATCCACAAGATGACCGACGACGATTGGGATGCGGTCGCCGGGGTGCACCTGCGGGGCGCCTTTCTGTGCTCGCGGGCGGCACAGCGCGAGATGGTCAAACGCAACTGGGGGCGCATCGTCAATTTGTCGTCGGTTTCGGCCCTCGGCAATCGCGGCCAGACCAACTATTCGGCCGCCAAAGCCGGGCTGCAAGGCATGGCCAAAACCTTGGCGATCGAGCTCGGTCGCTACGGCATCACCGCGAATGCGGTAGCGCCCGGGTTTATCGACAGCGAGATGACGCGGGCCGTCGCGATTCGTCTCGGCCGCGACCCCGAGGAATGGAAGGAGGAGCGCGCCCGCGAGATCCCGGTGCGCCGGGCCGGCGTGCCGCGCGACGTCGCCAATCTGATCGCTTTTCTGTGCAGCGACGACGCCTCGTTCATCTCCGGGCAGGTGATCTATATCGCCGGCGGGCCGCGGGCGTAGCGTGCCCGACGCGACGCGCTACGATTTCCTGACCCTCGGCGAGACGCTGGTCCGGCTGTCGCCGCCGGGGATGCAGCGGCTCGACCAGGCGCGGCAGTTCGAGGTCGGGATCGGCGGCAGCGAGCTCAACGTCGCCTGTCTGCTCGCCCGGCTTGGCCGCCGCACCGCATGGGTGTCGCGGCTACCCGAAGGCCCGCTCGGCCGCATCGTCGACGGCGAGGCGCGGCGGCACGGCGTCGACATGAGCCACGTGAAACGGGTGGAGGCGCGGCAAGGGCTGATGTTCTTCGAAGCCGGTCCGCAACCGCGCAACGCCCGGGTCATCTACGACCGCAAGAATTCCGCCGCCGCGGGTATGACGATCGACGACGCCGATTGGCCGGCGCTGATCGCGGCGAGCGCACGCGTGCATCTCTCCGGCATCACCCCGGCCTTAAGCACGAGCTGCAAAACGCTTGTCCTAGAGATGGCGGCGCTCGTCGGCCGCTCCAAGAAGCCGCTCTCCTATGACCTCAACTTCCGCTCGACCCTGACCACGGCGAAGGAGGCCGAGGCGGTGCTGGCCGAGGTGGCGCCGCATCTTGAACTCCTCGTCCTCGCCGAGCGCGACGCGCAGAACGTGCTTGGCTTCGCCGAGTCGGGCGACCGATTGGCCGAAGCGATCGCCGCGCGCTATGGAACGCCACTCATCGCGCTGACCCGCCCGCCGGACGCCGACACCGGCGATGTTTTCCTTGCGCACGGCGTCATCCGCCACGCGCCGCGCTACCCGGTCGAAATCGTCGACCGGATCGGCGCCGGCGACTCCTTTGTCGGCGGCCTCGTCCACGGGCTGCTCGACGGCGACCTCGACCGCGCGATCCGCCTCGCCGCTTACGCCGGCGCGGTCGCGCTCGCCACTCCCGGCGACATCAATTATTTCGGCTCCGAAGATTTAGCCGCCTTCGAGGCGGACACGACCGGCCGATTGGTGCGCTGAGTCGGATCAGCCGGCGTGGTCGAGGGCGTAGCCGACCGAGCGGACGGTGCGCACCAGATCGCGGCAGCCATCGGTGTTGAGCGCCTTGCGCAGGCGGCGGATATGCACATCGACGGTGCGCATCTCGACCTCGGCGTGCGGCCCCCACACCCGGTCGAGCAGATGCTCGCGCGAAAACACCCGGCCCGGGTAGAGCAGGAAATGGTGCAGCAAGCGGAATTCGGTCGGGCCGAGATGAACCGCCTTGCCGGCGCGCGATACGCGATGCGCCGCGAGGTCCATCGCCACGTCGGCGTAGCGCAGCGTCTCTTCGCCGGCGCTCGGCTGGGCGCGGCGGATCACCGCGCGCAGCCGCGCCACCAATTCGCTGGGGCTGAACGGCTTGACGATGTAGTCGTCGGCGCCGCTGTCGAGGCCGCGCACTCGGTCGGCCTCCTCGCCGCGCGCGGTGAGAAGGATGATTGGCAGTGACCGGCTCTGCGGCGCGCGGCGGATCTGGCGGCAGACTTCCAGCCCCGAAACCAGCGGCAGCATCCAGTCGAGCAGCACCGCATCGGGCTTGTTTTCGGAAATCTGCAGGAGAGCTTCCTCGCCGTCGCCGGCCGAGCAGACCGCGAACCCCTCTTTTTCCAAATTGTAACGCAGCAGGGTGACGAGCGGCGCCTCGTCCTCGACGATCAGCACCATTGGCTTCATGGCGCCGCCCCGCTACCGCGCGGCCGCCCGGTCCGGCGCGACGACTTCGAGGCTCGATTTGTCGCCCTTGGGCCGGATCTCGGTCAGCGGCGTGCCGTGCACCAGGTAATAAAGGTTCTCGGCGATGTTGGTGGCGTGGTCGCCGATCCGCTCGATGTTCTTGGCCATGAACAACAGATGCGTGCATGGACCGATATTGCGCGGGTCCTCCATCATGTAGGTGAGGAACTCGCGGAACAGGCTCGAATACATTTCGTCGAGCTCTTCGTCGCCGCGCCAGACCGCCATGGCCTTCTCGGCATCGCGTTCGACATAGGCGTCGATGACATCTTTGACCAGTTGCAGCGCCAGCGTGCCCATCCGCGGCAGGGCGTAGACCGGTTGGATCGGCGGGGTTTGCGCCAGCGCGATCGAGCGCTTGGCGACATTGGCCGCGTAGTCGCAGATTCGTTCCAGGTCGCTGCTGATCTTCAATGCGGCGAAGATCTCGCGCAGATCGCGCGCCATCGGCTGGCGCAAAGCCAGGATGCGGACCGCCAGATTGTCGGTTTCGCGCTCGAGCTCATCAACCTTGGCGTCGCCCTCGACGACCTGCGCCGCGAGCTCGCTGTCGCGCTTGGAGACTGCGTCGATCGCAGCGGCGAGCTGGCTCTCGGCAAGCCCGCCCATCTCGACGATCGTCTTGTTGAGCCGGCCGAGCTCTTCGTCGTAGCTCTTGATGATGTGTTCGGCAGCCATCCTTGCCTGTCCTCTCATCCAAAGCGGCCGGTGATGTAGTCTTCGGTGCGCTTCTCCCGCGGCGTCGTGAAGATCTTTTCGGTCTCGTCGAACTCGACCAGTTCACCGAGATACATAAAGGCCGTGTAGTCGGAGCTGCGCGCCGCCTGCTGCATGTTGTGCGTGACGATGGCGATGCAATAGTCGCTCTTCAACTCGGCGATCAGCTCTTCGATGCGCTGGGTCGAGATCGGATCGAGCGCCGAGGCCGGCTCGTCGAGCAGCAAGATCTCCGGCTGCACCGCGATCGCGCGGGCTATGCACAGGCGCTGCTGCTGGCCCCCCGAGAGGCCGAGCCCGCTCTGACGCAGCTTGTCCTTGACCTCGTCCCATAGCGCGGCCCGCCGCAAGGCGTGCTCAATGCGGTCGTCCAGCTCCGATTTGGGCAGCCGCTCGTAGAGCCTGATGCCGAAAGCGATGTTGTCGTGGATCGACATCGGGAACGGGGTGGGCTTTTGGAAGACCATGCCGATCTTCGCCCGCACCAGGTTGAGATCGAGCCCGGGCGCCAGAATGTTCTGGCCATCGACCAGGACCTCGCCGGTCGCGGTCTGATTGGGATAGAGCTCGTAGATGCGGTTGAGGATGCGCAGAAGGGTCGACTTGCCACATCCCGACGGGCCGATGAAGGCGGTGACCCGGCGGTCGTGGAGCGAGAGGCTGACATTCTTCAGCGCGTGAAACTTGCCATAATAAAAGCTGACATTCTTGATCTGGCATTTCACCGGAAACGGCGTGACCGACGCGTTCGCGCCCGGCTGCATCGCCATTTCGGGTGGCGGGGGATTTGATGTTGCCAAGGACAGGCTCATTTCTGGAGGCCGCTCCACGACGCGAAGAAGCGCGCGCCGATGTTGAGGACAAGGATTGCCGCGGTGATCAGCAAGGCGCCGGCCCAGGCCAGCACCTGCCAGTCAGCGTAGGGGCTCATCGCAAACTGGAAGATCACCACCGGCAGGTTTGCCATCGGCCGGTTGAGGTCGGTGCTCGTGAACTGGTTGTTGAGCGCGGTGAACAGCAGGGGTGCGGTCTCGCCCGAGATTCGTGCGACCGCCAGCAGAACCCCAGTCAGCATCCCCTGCACCGCCGAGCGATAAGTCACGGTGACGATGATCTTCCATTTCGGCGCGCCGAGGGCCGCCGCCGCCTCGCGCAGGGTCGTCGGCACCAGGTTCAGCATGTCCTCGGTGGTCCGCACGATAACCGGGATCATGATGATCGCCAACGCCACCGAGCCGGCCCAGGCGGAGAAGTGGCCCATCGGCACGACGAGGAGTGCGTAGACGAAGAGGCCAACGATGATCGACGGTGCGCTCAATAGGATATCGTTGATAAAGCGAACAAACTCGCCGAGCCGGCTGCCATGCGCATACTCGGCGAGAAAGGTGCCGGCGAGGATGCCGGTCGGCGTCCCGACCAGCGTGGCGATCGCGGTCATCGCCACGCTGCCGAAAATCGCGTTCATCAGGCCGCCGGCGCTGCCCGGCGGCGGGGTCGCCTGGGTAAACAGGGTGAGACTGAGGGCGCCGACGCCGTTGGACAGCAGCGTCCCGAGGACGAAGACGAGGAACAACAGGCCGAACGCCGTCGCGCCAAGCGACAGGGCGACGACGACGTAGTTGTAAACCCGGCGGCGCGTGTAGAGCTGCATCAGGCCGACGCTCCGGCGCCTTTTTGCAGGCGGATCAGCATCAGCTTCGCAGCGGCCAGCACGATGAAAGTGATGACGAAGAGGATAAAGCCCAGGCCAATCAGCGAGGACAGATAAAGATCGCCCACCGCCTCGGTAAATTCGTTGGCGAGCGAGGCGGAGATCGTCGTGCCCGGCTGCAGGATCGAGGCGTTGACATGATGCGAGTTGCCGATGACGAAAGTCACCGCCATCGTCTCGCCCAGCACCCGGCCCAACCCCAGCAGGACCGCGCCGATGACCCCGACCCGGGTATAGGGCAGCACCACCCGCCACACCACTTCGGTCGTTGTCGCGCCGATGCCGTAGGCGCTCTCTTTCAGCATTGGCGGCACTGTCTCGAACACGTCGCGCATCACCGCCGAGCTGATCGGCAGCACCATGATGGCGAGGATGAACCCCGCGGTCAGCACACCGATGCCGAGCGGCGGCCCGCTGAACAGGAGGCCGATTCCGGGCACCTTGCCGAGCGTCGCGATCAGTGCCGGCTCGATGTGTTCCTGGATGAACGGCGCGAGAATGAAAAGACCCCAGATGCCATAGATGATGCTGGGGATCGCGGCCAGCAGCTCGATCATCGTGCCGAGCGGCCGCTTCAACCATTTCGGGCACAATTCGGTGATGAACAGCGCCACCCCAAAGGCGACCGGGACACCGATCAGCATCGCGATCAGCGAGGTAACGAGCGTGCCGTAGATTGGTGCCAGCGCCCCGAAATTCTCGGTAACCGGGTTCCACGCGCCGTTGAAGATGAAGCCGAAGCCGAATT
>DASYXG010000388.1:0-14172 GCA_035935235.1 Allostellaceae bacterium | reverse complement strand
CACCGTCTCGACCAGGTCCAACTCGAACGGGTCGCGATCGCCACGCCGGCCGCCCGGCATCACCAGCCGGGCGATTTCAGGCACCTCGCGCTCATAGCTGGAGCCGAAATCCTTGACCATCGCGGCTTCGAGGTTGGGCGTCTCGCCCGCCTGCAGCATCCCGGCCACCGATTGCGACATGCCGCGCAGCGTCCACAGATTCGCTGCCATACGGCCGATCGCCTCGGCGGCCTGCGGCTCAGGATCACTCCCGGCGCGATCGACCAGCCCGCGCAGCACTTGATGCGAGCACAAGAACCGCTCTGAGCCGCTGCGCTCGTAGGCGAGCTCGCTGGTCACCTGATGCCAGCCGTCGCCCTCGGCGCCGACCAGCCGGTCATCCGGAATGAAAACCTGATCGAGGATGATTTCGTTGAAGTCGTGCTCGCCGCCCATGTTGATGATCGGCCGGATCGTCACCCCCGGCGCCTTCAGGTCGAGGATCAGCTGCGACAGCCCACCGTGCCGGTCATTGCCTGGCGCGCCGGTGCGCACCAGCGTGATCGCGTAATGCGACACATGCGCGTGGCTTGTCCAAACTTTCGCACCGCTGACCTCGTAGCCGCCCTGAACCTTGACCGCGCGGCTGCGGATCGAGGCGAGGTCGGAGCCGCTGTCGGGCTCGCTCATGCCGATCGCGAAGTAGGTTTCGCCGCGCGTGATGCCGGGCAGGAACTCCTCGCGCTGCGCCTCGCTGCCATAGCGCAAGAGGAGCGGCCCGCTCTGCCGGTCGGCGATCCAATGCAGTCCGACCGGCGCACCCGCCGCGACCAGCTCCTCGGTCACGACATAGCGTTCAAGAAAGCTCCTCTCGCCGCCGCCATAGCGTTTTGGCCAGGTCATCCCGATCCAGCCGCGCGCGCCGAGGCGTTGGCTGAATTCGGCCGAGCGATGCGAGCCGAAATCGCTGTTCGGCCGCCACGACCCGGCGGCCAGCTCCTCGGCGACGAATTCGCGCACCTCGCGCCGCAGCGCCTCGCATTCGGGCGGCAGATCGACAGGATCGAAGCGGAAAATGCTCATGCGGCGCGACGATACATTCTGCGGCGGGAACCGGCCAGCCTCGCAGGAACGATCGCAACTCCTAGGCGCGGCTTAGCCGCTCGTAGCCGAACAGCGAAAAATCGGCGTCGAACAACCGCTCGACGCGCTCGATCGACGCTGCGCTCATCAGATCGGCGTATTTGTAGCCGAAGCGACCCGTCCGCGACGGATCGACCCTCACATTCGCGTTCGCCGTGCCCGCGCCCTCGAGAGCGAACGTCCGGCACAGCCGGGCAAAATCCGCTTCGAAGTTCTCAACCCGGCCGACGAAATCCACCGCCTGCCGGCCGTCCTCATGCGTCCAATAATGCGCCGGATGCAGCGGGAAACTCGTATTGCGTCCGGCCTCGTAAATCTGCCACTCCTCGACCAATGCCAGCCAGCGGTCGAAATCGCCCCCGGCGGCGGCGAGCTGCGTCGCGTTTTCCGCCAGTTGCCGATGCACCAGGTCGCGTATCCACGGCTGCGGGTATCGCGCGTCAGGCTGATCGCGCTGATCCTGCTGCAATTGGATGAACCCGGAATAGGCACGGTCGTAGGGGTTGCGTACAAACGACGCCACCGCGTAGCCCAACCGACTTTCCGGCAGCGCGCGAAAATCGGCGTAGGTCAGATGATGATGGATGACCCGATTCAGAAAGGGATTGAAATGATAGAAGCGATCGTAAGGACTCTCGCAACACGAGGCGAGGCGGGCCGCGATCGTGCTGCTGGCCGTTTTCCACGGCATGAGGATGACCAGCCGCTTGGCGTGAGAAACGATCATTGGGCTGCCGCTTTAGCCGGACCGGCTGCCGGGGGCTTAGCAACAGCCGCTCCGTAATGCAACCGGCACAGGCGCACAACCAAGGCGATGGGAACCGACCCGATGATGGGAGCAGTCAACGCTGAGAAATTGCAGAGCGTAAAGCAGCGCAAATGGTTCTACGAATTCGAGCTGCCGGACGGCAGCGTCACCGAACCGTCGATTCCCGATACCATCACACCGATCCACACGACTAGACGCGACAAATTGCGCGAGGTGATAAGCGAATTTGTCCCCGATTGCGGTGTCCTGACCGCGCTCGACCTGGGATCGAACGAGGGGTTCTTTTCGATCGAGCTCGCCCGTCATTTCGCGACGGTGTGCGGCTACGATGTGCGCCAGGAGAACATCCGCGCCGCCGAACTGATCACCGACGTCTTGGGGGTGCGCAATGTTGAATACCGCCAGGCCGACCTGGCCCAATTGGCGTTCTCCGAGGAAATCGCAGCCGATTTTGTTCTCGCCTACGGCATCGCCTACCATTTCGAAGACCCGATCCGGTTCCTCCGATTGGCCTCGCAGCTGTCGCGCAAGCACATCCTCGTCGAGACCCAAGTTTTTCCGTATCGGCTCGGCGGACTTATCGAAGGCGGGCACTATCGCAACATGCGACCGGTTCACGGCCTCTTCGCGCTGGTCGACGACGTGCCGAGTTCGGTGCTGGGCGGTACCAGCGACATGCAGCTCGTCCCATCGCAGGACGCGTTGATGTTCCTGCTGGAGAAACTCGGTTTCCGCTCGCTCCGGCTGCTCGAATTCGGCCCCGACGATTACGAGCAATACGTCCGCGGCTCGCGCATCATCGTCTACGGCCAGAAGTAGCGGCGGGGCTCAGGGAACCAGCACCGCCGCGCCCTCGAGATTGCCGGAGCGCAAATCGGCGAGCGCCTGATTAGCCTCGGCAAGCGGATAAGCCCTGGTCACCGTCGTGATGCCTGCCTTGGGCGCCAGCGCCAGGAACTCCTCGGCGTCGCGCCGCGTGAGGTTTGCCACCGAGCGAACCACCCGCTCCTCCCACAGGATCGAATACGGAAATGACGGGATGTCGCTCATATGGATGCCGCCGCAGACAACCGTGCCGCCCTTTTTGACCGCCCGCAGCGCCGCCGGCACCAGCGCTCCGACCGGGGCGAAGATCATCGCTGCGTCGAGTTGCTCGGGTGGAGCCTCGCCCGAACCGCCGGCCCACACCGCACCAAGCCCGCGCGCAAAATCCTGCGCCTTGGCGTCTCCCGGCGAGGTGAAAGCGAAGATTTGTCGGCGCTCGTAGCGCGCGATTTGCGCGACGATATGGGCCGCCGCGCCAAAACCGTAAATTCCGATTCGTTCTCCATCGCCCGCAATACGGAACGTACGGTGACCGATCAGCCCGGCGCAAAGCAGCGGCGCCGCCGCGACATCGTCGAATTCCTGAGGAATCGTGAAACAATAGCGCTGGTCGGCGGCGGTCAGCTCGGCATAGCCGCCATCGATCTGATAACCGGTGAATTTGGCCCGGTCGCAGAGGTTCTCGTGGCCCGATTTGCAATAGTCGCAAACGCCGCAGGTCCAGCCGAGCCATGGCACGCCGACCCGGTCGCCGATCTGGAAGCGATCGACATCGGAACCCTTCTCGACCACGGTGCCGACGATCTCATGCCCCGGCACCAACGGCAGCTTCGGGTGACTAAGCTCGCCATCGACGATGTGGAGATCGGTGCGGCACACGGCGCATGCCTTGACCGCGATCAGCACCTCGTCCGCCGCGGGGCGCGGCGGCTGGATGTCACGCGCGACCAGCGGCAGATGCGCAGCGGTTAAGATCTGGGCGTGCATGAGTTGCCCTCCCGACGAATCACAAACGTCCCGGCGCGGGTCGCGCAGCATATTCCCGACGCGGCCCGGCGCAAATCCGCCGCGGCGCAAACAACCCCTTGGCAAGACCGGCGGAATTGCGCTTGATCGCACGATGGCGAACAGCGCCGAAGAGGACCGCCAGCGGCGCCTCATTCACGAATATTTCGGCGAGGATGCGCGCATCCGCCAGCTGCGCGCATCGCCGATGTTTGGCGCGGCCCTCTTTGTCGTCGATTTCGACCGGGGTTCGCGCCACTACCGCACCCTGGGCTCGTTCGGGGTCGCGTTCGACAAGACCATCGCCAACTGGTTCGGCAGCCGCGACCAGGTCACCGAGCAATCGAGCATGGATTTGCTCTATCCGGCCCAGCTCGTCTTCCACTACGAGCGACTGATGTCGCTGGCCTTCGGCTTTGTCGCCCAGCCGATCAACGCGCTATTGCTCGGCGTCGGCGGCGCGGCGATGTGGCGGTTCATGCGCGCCTATCTGCCGGAATGCGCGCCGACGCTGGTCGATTGCGACGACACCGTGGTGGCGATTGCCAAACGCTGGTTCTATCTGACCCAACCGGTGGTGATCGACACCGCCGAGCGCTTCCTCGCCGGCACCACCGACAAATTCGATGTAATCCTCGTCGATCTCTACAATTCGGGGGGACCCGCCGCGTTCGATGACAAGTTCTGGACACGCTGTCTCGACGCACTGACGCCAGGCGGATGCATGGCAACCAACTGGGCCGATTTCGCGGTCAACCGCAAGGTGAAGCCGATGGCCGAAAGTCAGGCCGAAATGGCGCATGCCCGCGGCCTCGACTGCTTCTATGTCACAAGACGCGGGTTTCGCGACAACCTCATCCAGTACGTGCCGACCGCCGAAGGCCGGCGGCTCGAAACGCTCACCTACATCCACGAGCGCTTTTCGAAGGAACGCCGCTTGCCGAACAACGGGCGCGGCATCCTCGAGCAATGCGTGGTGACGCCGAACTTCCCGATCGACTTCGACTAGAGCAGCGGCGCCAGGTTCGGCGGCGCGTCGGCATCGACATAGGCGGCGAGGCTCTGCTCGATCGTCTCGCGCGGCAAATCCCGGGTGATAAAGACGATGCGCGTGCGGTGGTCGTCGCTCGGCCATTCGGGGAGCAGCACCGGCGGGTGAAACAGATGTTGCACCCCATGCAGCACCACCGGCTGTCCCGGCCGTTCGTCGATCGCCACAATCGCCTTCACCCGCAAGAGATCGGCGCCGCGCATTGACGACAGTGCGTCGAGCCAGCCCGAGAGCGCGGTCCACGACATCGGCTCGTCGCGGGTGATGCAGAATGAGCTGATGTGCTCGTCGTGGCGGTTGACGTCGTGCCCTTGTTGTTCGGCGTGGTGATGATGCCCGTGCTCGTGATGGTCATCAGGTCCGTCGGCGAAGACCTCCTCGCCGAGCCAGCGCTGGACCTCAATGGTCTTGGTGTTGGGGTCGAAGAGGCCGAGGTTGAACAGGAAGGTTGGATCGACCGCGCCACCGCTCACCTCGATGATCGGTGCGCCGGGGTTGAGCGCCGCGAGCCGGGCTTCGAGCGCCTTTCGCGCGTCCAATGAAGCTAGGTCGCATTTGGTCAACAGCAGCCGGTCGGCGACCGCGGCCTGCTTCACCGCCTCGATCTGGCGGTCGAGCGTGTCACCGCCATTGACCGCATCGACCGTCGTCACCACCCCGTCGACCATATAGCGCTCGGCGACGATGGGATCCGACATCAGCGCATGCAGGATCGGCGCGGGGTCGGCAAGCCCCGTGGTCTCGATCACTACGCGCTCGAAGCCGGGGATGCGGCCCTTGGCGCGATCGACGAAGAGGTTGACCAGCGTGTCGGCGATATCGCCGCGGATCGTGCAGCAGAGGCACCCGCTCTGCATCAACACCACATCGTCGGTTGCCTTCTCGACCAGCAGATGGTCGATGCCGATTTCGCCGAACTCGTTGACGATGACAGCGGTGGCCGCCATCTCCGGATGTTTCAGAATGTGGTTGAGTACGGTGGTCTTGCCGCTGCCGAGGAACCCCGTCAGCAGGGTCACTGGGGTGCGCGACGCGGCCTCGAGCGCGGTGAGGGACACGGGATTGCGCCTAGGCGGCCTTGGCCTTCGGCAGCAGTGCGTCGCGATAGCCGCGCCGCTGCATGTGGTCGAGCACAAGGTCGACCGGCCTGCCGAGCCAGGTCGCATAGACCGTATGATCATCCACCATGTCGTCGGTCAGCGGGTGCAGCAGGATGTCGAGGCCTTCGCGGTTGAGCATCAGCCACGGCACCACGTCGGCGAACTGCTCATTCCTGAAGATCATCTGGAATTGCGGGATCGGGTGCGGTCCGACCCGTTCCCCCGAAAACGCGCCGATCTCGACATCGAAAGTCTCGTTGAGTCGGTGCGCCAGCCGCTCGGCAACCGGCTTGGTCGCGGCGCTGTAATAGACGTGCGCGTGATAGCCGTGGACCGCGGGATCAATCGTCGTGGGCATGCGGGGCCTCCGCGAGAATTTCCGCTATTTTCGCGCGCATCCGCATCGCGCACAATGCCCGCCCCGCCTCTTGCCCCTGAGGACCAGCGATGAGCGACCCGCAGATCGGCGCGCTGCGCGCCAAGATCCTGAGCCGTCCCCCCACCACCGACCTCGTTGAGCGACGCAAGCTCACCGACGAACGCGGCCTTGCCTATGGGCTTGCCAGCGACGTCAAGGTAGAGAAGATCTCGGCCAATGGCGTCGCCGCCGAATGGACCTCGACCCCTGGGGTCGCACGCGACGCCGCGATCCTATACGCGCATGGCGGCGGCTATCTGTTCGGCTCGCTCGACAGCCATCGTCACCTCGTCGCTGAACTGGGCCGCGCCGCCAACACCGTGGCGCTCGCGCTCGATTACCGGCTCGCGCCTGAGCACCCGTTCCCGGCCCCGGTCGAGGACGCGGTCGCGGCTTACCGTTTTTTGCTGGCGCAGGGTTTCAAGCCCAAGCGTATCGCGATTGCCGGCGACAGCGCCGGGGGCGGGTTAGTGGTAGCGGCGATGGTGGCGATCCGCGAAGCTGGGCTGGCGCAACCCGGTTGCGGCTGGTGCCTGTCGCCGTGGATCGACATGGAGGCGCTCGGCGGCTCGATGGAGTCGAAAGCCGCCGCCGACCCCATGGTGCAGAAAGCCGGCATCCTCGATATCGCCAAGGCCTATCTGGCCGGCGCCGACCCGCGTTCGCCACTGGCCGCGCCGCTCTATGCCGACCTCGCCGGAATTGCACCGTTGCTGATCCAGGTCGGCGCGGCGGAAACCCTCCTCGACGACGCGATCCGCCTGGCTCAGCGGGCCGGCGCGGCGGATGTCCGGGTCGATCTCCAGGTCTGGCCGGAGATGATCCATGTCTGGCCGCTCTTCTGGCCCGAGCTCGCTACCGGCAAGCGTGCCCTCGATAACGCCGGTGGGTGGATCAAGGCCGTGTTGGGCTCTTGAGCAATATTGTCACTCCAAGGCATTCCGAAGCGGGCATCCCGGAATGCCGACAATCGAGGTTAGATCGCCATCGCCATTTCGGTGCGGGCTTGGTTGGTGAACTCCGGCATCACCTCGGTGGCGAATAACTCCAGCTGCTCGAGGCACAGCGCCTTGGGCACGCCGACCGAGAGGCTGACCGAAACCCGCTCCAGCCCCGGATAGCGCTTTTCGATCGCCTTCAGATGCTCGACGATCTGCTCTGGCGAGCCGCATAAGACGCCGCCGGCGTTGATCGCGTCGTCGATGCGAGGCAGCTTGGCCGAGGGCGCGCGGGTCGGGTCTCGCATGATCTCGATCTGCTCCTCGCTGAGCGCGCGCACCAGGCGCAACTCGCCGAACATTTTCATGTTCTCTTCGTAGTATTTGCCGGCGAGCTTGATGCCCTCCTCTCGGCTTTTGGCGACAAAGAAGTGGAAGCCGAAGCACAGCCGCTCGCCGAGCTCCAGTTCGATGCCGCGCTTTTTGTGCGCCTCCTGCCAGGCGAGGACGACATTGTGCATCGCTCCGCCCTCCGCCGAGCCGCCGCCGACGAGGCCCTGGATGCCGTGCTTGGCCATGAAATCCATCGCCCGCCCGGTGCCGCCTTGGATCGGCTGCCAGCACTCGACCGGCAGGCGCAACGGCGCGGCACCACGCTCAATTCCTTGAGGTCGTAGCCGCGATACGGCACCCGCGCCGGGATCGTGTAGTGCTTGCCTTCATGGGAAAACGACTCATTGTTGAATGCCTTGAAGATGAGGTCGACCTGCTCCTCGAATAGCTCGCGGTTGGCAGGCTGGTCCATCAGGGGCGAACCAAAGGTCTCAACCTCGCGCGTGTGATAGCCACGCCCGACGCCAAATGTCACCCGCCCACCGGTCAGGATGTCGGCGACGGCGTAATCCTCGGCGAGGCGTAAGGGATGCCACATGGGCGCGATGTTGAAGCCGCAGCCGATCTTGATCCGCTTGGTGACCGAAGCAAGGTGCACCGCGGTCATCAGCACGTTGGGAATGCACTCATAGCCCTCGTGCTGGAAATGGTGCTCGGCCATCCAGAACGTGTCGTAGCCGGTACGGTCCATCAGCTGCGCCATCGACTGCGCCTTGTCGAACACGCTCGCCAGATGCTCGTTCGGATAGCGGCGGTCGTTGACCGGCACCCCGCCATAGCCGACATCCTCGATATCGACGTGACCGGCGAACAGGCTGTCGAATTTGCTGATCGTCATGGCGCATCCTCCCGTAAGCTTGGCTTATCGTAGCCTGCGCTGAGTGCTTGGCAAACCTGCATAGCCATGCGCCAACCGCGTTTGACACCCCCAGAAGGCAAGCCTACGCTTTCACTTCACAACACGCGCGCGAGGTTCAGCCGCACCAACACGGGAGGGATTCATGAGCCGCCACCAGAGCCCAGAACAGGTTCATGCGAAGCTGAAGCATCCAGTCGTCGACGGCGATGGCCACTGGCTCGAATTCGCTCCCGTATTCAGCGAGAAGATGCGCAAGGTCGGCGGCGATCTGGCTGCTGACGGTTTTCTGAAGGCGCTGCAGTCGACCACCGACGCGCTGAAGATGACCCAAGACGAGCGCGACGCGCGCCGGGTCGCCCAGCCCAATTTCTGGAACCGTCAGGCCGAAAACACGCTCGATCGCGCCACCGCGATGATGCCGAAGATGCTCTACGAGCGGCTCGACGAGATCGGCACCGATTTCGCCATTGTCTACCCAACCGCGGGTCTGCGCCTGCCACGCATCAAGGACGACGCGACCCGCCGCGCCGTGATCCGCGCCTACAACATCGTCTCGGCCGAATATTTCCGCCCGTTCGCTGATCGGATGACCCCGGCGGCGATCATACCGATGCACACGCCGGAAGAGGCGATCGAGGAACTCGAATTCGCCACCTCGCAGCTCGGCTCCAAGGTCGGCATGTACGGCAGTGGCATGCCGCGTCAGGTAAAAGCCGCCACGGCCAACGATCCCGATACGGCCAAGTTCACCGTTTGGTACGACGTGCTCGGCATCGACAGCCCTTACAATTACGACCCGGTCTGGGCGAAATGCACCGAACTCGGCATCGCGCCTACCTTCCATTCGAGCGCCAGCGGCCAGGGTCTCCGCAACAGTCCGTCGAACTTCGTCTACAACCATATCGGCCATTTCGCCGCCGCCGGCCACGCGGTCGCGAAGGGCATCTTCCTCGGTGGCGTGACGCGGCGTTTCTCCGAGCTCAACTTCGCCTTTCTCGAAGGCGGGGTCGGCTGGGGCGCCCAACTGTTCGGCGACCTGATCGAGCATTGGGAGCGGCGCGGCGCGCCGGCGCTCAAACGCATGGACCCGGATAAGCTCGACCGCAAGCTGCTCCTCGATCTGGTCGAGAAGCACGGCTATGACGACATCGCTGCGGTTTTGAAATCGCGCGACGGCTGGCCTGATCCAAACGCCAAGAGCTTGACCGGCAATCGCCAGGAGCTCGACGATTTCGCCGCCTGCAAGTTCACCCGCAAGGAAGATTGGGTCGAGCTTTACGCTAAGCCGTATTATTTCGGCTGCGAGGCCGACGACCGGATGAACGCGACCGCGTTTTCCAAGGGCATCCCATTCGGCGCTCAGCTCAACGCGATCTACAGCTCCGACATCGGGCATTTCGACGTGATCGACTTCCGCGATCCGCTGCCCGAGGCCTACGAGCTGGTCGAGGACGGCCACATTACCGAAGGCAATTTCCGCGACTTTGTCTTCGCCAACTCGGTGCGACTATGGGGCAAGCAGAACCCGAGCTTCTTCGATGGCACCGTCGTCGCCAAAGAAGCCAGCGCGGTGCTCAAAGCCGCTTACGGCAGCAGCCCGGCTCTACGCGACGCAGCGAAGTAACTCGCAGGTCTCCCGGCATAGGCCGGGGATCAACGAAACCAGCGTCTTGGTGGCGCCGTCATCCGACGGCGCCACTTGCTTTTTCGGTCCCGGGTCTGGCCTGCGGTCAGCCTCCGAGCACTTCGCGCAGCGCCGCGCCCAAATCCTCTGAGCGATAGGGTTTGCTGAGGATGCGCATGTCGCCATTTTGTCGGCTGATTTGATCGTCGAGCCTTGTTCCCGGAAATCCGGAGGTCAGCACGACCTTGACCGAAGGCCAGCGCTCTTGCACCTGCTGAGCGAGACCAATCCCGTCGGGCGATCCGGGCATTACGATATCGCTGAATACGACATCCACCGGTTCGCGTTCGAGAATGCTCAAGGCCTCCGTCGCGTTCGCCGCCACGATCGGCTTGTAGCCGAGACCTTGCAATTGGCGCATCACCAAACGCCGCAGCCGCTCATTGTCCTCGACCGCGAGGACGATCTCCCCGCTGCCGCGAACCGCTGCGGCGATCCCGCTCTCCGCCGTCGCGGCCGCCGTCTCATCCGCATCGCGCGGCAGATAGAGCCGAAATGTCGTGCCGACTCCGGGTTCGCTGTAGACCGCGATATGACCTCCAGATTGCTTGAGGAAGCCAAACACCATGCTGAGCCCAAGCCCGGTCCCCTTGCCCGGCACCTTGGTGGTGAAGAACGGCTCGAAGATGCGCTCGGCTATTTCCGGCGGCATGCCGGAGCCGCTATCGGTCACCTCGATCGCAACATAGTCGCCCGGCGTGACCTCGACATGAGCGGCGGCATAGTCAGCGTCGAGTTGCCGGTTCGCCGTGGCAATGGTCAAGCGACCGCCGCGCGGCATCGCATCGCGCGCGTTGGTGGCGAGATTGGTAAGCGCCGCTTCAAGCTGCGCGGGGTCGGCGACGATCGGCCATAGTCCGTCGGCCAGGTTGAGTGCAATCTCGATGTTCTCGCCAAGGATCCGCCCCAAGAGCCGGACAATGTCAGAGACCAGCGCGTTGGTCTCGATGCGCTGCGGCCGCAATGGCTGTTGTCTCGCGAAGGCAAGCAGCCGCCGGGTCAGCTCGGCGCCGCTGAACGCCGCTCCGACCGCTTCTTGGACGAGTTGCTTGGCCTCGCTGCCGTCAGGAACGAACCGCGACGCGAGATCGAGATTGCCAATAATGACGCCCAAAAGATTGTTGAAGTCGTGCGCCATCCCGCCGGTCAGATTGCCAATCGCCTCCATCTTTTGCGCCTGGCGCAGCTGATCGGCGGCGCGCTTCTCCTCGGTGATGTCGATGTGAACGCCAAGGAAATACCCCGGTTGGCCGTTCTGATCGAGGACGGTGCGGATCACCGCGCGGACCCAGCGCTCCTCGCCGGAACCGGCGCGCAGCGCGCGGAACTCGCCGCGATAAAGTTTGCCCTCGCGTATCGCGGGCAGCACGGCGGCGGCGACCTGATCCCGATCGCTCGGATGAATCCGCCGCAGCCACTCGCCGACGCCGATCTCCTGTTTGTCCAGCGGGAAGCCGTAAATCTCGTTGAAGCGCGTATCGATCTGGGCGCGATTGATGGAGGTCTCGGCGCTGCCAATGCCGATCTCGGTGATCTCGGCCGCCAGGGCGAGCCTCGCCTCGCTCTGACGCAGCCGCCGTTCGCTTTCCTGTCGTTCGGTTACGTCGCGCCCGATGAAGAAGAACTGCTCCTCGGGGTTCGACCAGACACCGATCCACCACAACGCCACCGGATGACCATCACGGTGGATGTAGCGGCATTCGAAATTGCGCGTTGTCCCGCTGCGCCGCGCCTGCCGCATTTCTTCGCGGGTGTTTTCAAGATCGTCAGGATGGACGAACTCGATACCATTGCGCCCGACCATCTGCTCAGGGGCGTGGCCGATGATCGACATCGAGCTGGGGCTGACCCGGATAAAATTGCCCTGGCGGTCGGCGACCAGGATCAGGTCGAGCGAAGTGTCGAAAATCCGCTGATTGATTGCGCGCGCCGCCTCGCGGTCGATCGCCAACGCGGCTGCGGACGGCCCGTCGCCGCCCGTTCCAGCGGGTTCGCTCGGCACATCCGCCATGACCGATCTTCGATTTAGCCGCGGCTGTCTTGGCGAGATCATATAGGGGATTCGGCGAACGTCCCATGGCGATCGGCGCCGATTGCAAGAAGCCAGGATCTGCGCAGCGTTTCGCGTCAAGAACCGCCGACCAATTACCCCCGCTCGATGCGTTCGATTTCCGGCCAAACTTCCCTGAATATGTCGCCCCGCATCCTCTGCTGAGCCAAGTCGCCCTCGAAATTATTGGGGTGCAGCGCCTTGCTGATAACGATCTTCGCCCGACGGAATTGATCGGATTTTGTCGCTTCCTCCAAGGCGCGCAACTTCCTCGTCAGTTCTGCGATTTCCTCCCGGAGAAGATTGGCAACATCTTCTCGTATGGCATCCAAACCCTGAAGCCGCGCCACCTCATTCTCCAAAAGACTGATCCGAACTTCCCTGTTCGCGCAGTGCTGCGAGCTCGGACAGATCGGGCGAATAGCCATCTCTGGCTCCTTCGGGTAGCGGCTGCCATATCGACGCCCTTTGCACTTAAAAATTTCTGAACCCGGCGACAGACCACCGCGTTGCGCTCTGGTTTCGCGGCTACGGCGGAAGGTGCGGTGGTTTGACTTGGTTTGCTCTGAAGCATACGCTTTTGCGCACCCGATTCCCGGTCACCTATCCCCCCGGAGGAAGCAGATGAGCTCGCACCAATCGCCGGCAGAAATCCGCAAAAACCTGAAGCATCCGGTTATCGATGGTGACGGCCACTGGGTCGAGTACACGCCGGTCTTCGGCGAGAAGATCCGCAAGGTGACCGGCGATCTGGGCGCCAACGGGTTCCTGCAGTCGCAGCGGCGCATCCCGGATTCGCTGAGCATGACCCCCGAGCAGCGCGCCCATAAGGGCGTAGCGATGGAAGGCCAATGGGGCCGGCAAGCGGTCAACACCCGCGACCGCGCGACCGCGATGATGCCACGCATGCTCTATGACCGGCTCGACGAGCTCGGCATCGATTTTGGCATCGTCTATCCGACCGCAGGGCTTGGCATCCCGCGCATCGCCGACGATGCGACGCGGCGTGCCGTGATCCGCGGCTTTAACGTCGTCACCCACGACTACTTCAAAGATCTAAGCGATAAGCTGACCCCGGCCGCAGTCATCCCGGTGCATACCCCGGAAGAGGCGATCGAGGAGCTGGAATTCGTCACCAAGCAGCTCGGCTCGAAGGTTTGCATGTTCGGCAGCGCCGTGCGCCGGCCGATCCCGCACACGAAGGATGCGCCGGCCGACCTCGCCCGCTATGCGATGGGCTTCGACCAACTCGGCCTGGATAGCGAATACGATTACGACCCGGTCTGGCAGAAGTGCCGCGAGCTCAAGATCGCGCCGACCTTCCATACCGGCGGCCGCTCCTACGGCGAGCGCAATAGCCCGACGAATTTCACCTTCAACCATATCGGCCATTTCGCCAATGCCGGGCACAATGTCGCCAAGGCGCTGTTCCTGGGCGGCGTCACTCGGCGTTTCCCCGACCTACGTTTCGCCTTCCTCGAAGGCGGGGTCGGCTGGGGTTGCCAGCTATTCTGCGACCTGATCGAGCATTGGGAGCGACGCGGCGCCAAGGGCCTCGCCAACATGGACCCCACCAAGCTCAACCGGCAACTGCTGCGCGAGATGGTCGGCAAATACGGCTATGACGACATTGGCGCCGAGCTCGACAAGCGCGACGGCTGGCCACTCGAGGAAGATTTCCTCACCGGCGGCATGCCGCCCGACGACTACATTCACTGTAACATCACCAAGAAGCAGGATTGGATCGACCTCTACGCCACCCCGTACTATTTCGGCTGCGAGGCCGACGACCGGATGAACTCGGTGGCGTTTGGCAAGGCGATGCCTCTGGGCGCGCGGATCAACGCGATCTATTCGTCCGACATCGGCCATTTCGACGTCGTCGACATGCGCGACCCGCTGCCCGAGGCGTGGGAGCTTGTCGAGGACGGTCACATTGGCGAGGACGATTTCCGCGA
>DASYXG010000387.1:0-2926 GCA_035935235.1 Allostellaceae bacterium | reverse complement strand
ACCGGCGACCGCCAGCACACCACCGCCGGTTCGCTGGCTCTGGAAGGCGCCCGCGCCAAGCAGGACGCCACCGTCGTCGCCCGGCTGCGCGCCGCCGGCGCGGTGATCCTCGGCAAGGCCAACCTCACCGAGTTCGCCAATATCCTCGCGATCGACATGCCCTCGGGCTATTCGTCGCTTGGCGGACAGGTGAAGAATGCCTACGTCCCGCTGCTCGATGGCAAGGGCGTGCCGATGGTGACGCCGGGCGGGTCCAGCTCGGGCTCGGCGGTGGCGGTCGCGGCCGGGCTGTGTGCGGCGGCGATCGGCAGCGAGACCTCGGGTTCGCTGCTTAACCCGGCGACGCAAAACGGTCTCGTCACCGTCAAGCCGACCGTCGGCCTCATCAGTCGCGGCGGCATCCTGCCGATTTCGCACAGCCAGGATACCGCGGGGCCGATGACCCGCACGGTGCGCGACGCGGCGATCCTCCTCAACGTCCTGGCGGCGCGCGACCCCGCCGATCCGGCGACGCGCAAGCTCCAACGGCCTCGCGACTATACCGCCTGCCTCGACAAGGATGGGCTCAAGGGTGCGCGCATCGGCGTGCCGAGCAACCAGGCCGACCCCGCCAACGATACCTATTTCCCAGCGCAGACCGCGCGTGCCCAGGCGGCGATGCGCGAGGTCATCGCCGTGCTCGAAGGCGCCGGCGCCACCATCGTCCGCGCCAACATCCCGACGATCGGCTGGATGGGCGGGCCGGGAACCAACATGGCGGTGCTCAACACCAACCCGCACAGCCCGACGTGCTACAGGCCGGCGTACCGCTCGATCGTCTTCATCTACGAGCTAAAGCGCGACCTCGATCTCTATCTGCGGGACTGGGCGCGCGAGACCGCGATGCGCTCGCTTGCCGACATCGTCGCCTTCAACGCCGCGCATCCCGAGGCGATGCACTTCGGCCAGGACATGTTCCTCGCTGCCGCGGCGACGCGGGGCGACCTCTTGGAGCTCGAATACAAAGCGGCGCGGGCGATGGATGTGCGCTCGGCCGGCGTGCTCGGCCTCGACGCCTATATGGATGCGCACCGGCTCGACGCGGTGCTGTTTCCCGGCGCGGCGGGGGCGGGGATCGCCGCCAAGCCCGGCTATCCAAGCGTCCAGGTGCCGGCCGGTTTCACCGCCGGCGCCGGTGAGAACGAGACTCCCGACTATCCGATCGGCGCGACCTTCGCCGGCCGCGCCTGGAGCGAGCCGGCCCTGCTACGTCTGGCCTACGCCTATGAGCAGGCCTCGCAGATGCGGCGTCCGCCCGCAGGATATCCGGCGCTGTAACAGCTCGCTGAAATCCAAACTTTCGCGTGATTGCGCCACGCGATTGCCACGATTAACCGGCATTCGAATCGGCGCCGCGCATCGCGAGATGTCGGCGGCCGATGTATAGAGTCGGTTGATCGAAATCGAGTAAGATCAACTTGGTAAATCTGCATCGCTCGGGTAATAGATCAGGGTCGCGCTGCCTATAATGGGGAGCGGCCCGCAAGGGTTCGAAGGTCGCGAGGCGGTGATGGGGGTTATCGTCAGTATGTTCAAGGAGCTGGCCCGGCTCGGAGTGAGCCGAGCGGCCGCGTTTTTCTATGCGGTTGCGGTCGGTGTCGTCGCCAACATCGTCATCGCGCATTTTTCGCCTCACGATGCCGGAACCCCCGTCCAGGTGAGCGCCCCGGCAACCGCTGTGGTGCCCCCTCCGACACCAATTGCCCCGCCGGCGCCCGTCGCGATCAAACCGGCCGCCGGTCCCTCCGCCACCGCGGTGATCCAGACCAGGCCCGAACCCAAACCTCTGCCGCAGCCGGCGCCGCATGTCGCCACCGCGCCTGTCGTCGCACCACCGCATCCGGCGCCGCCGGTCGCCGCGATTGCACCGAGCCCGGCCGCGCCGCCCCCGGCGGTCCCCGACCCATCCGCGGCAGCGAGCCTGCCGCCGGCCGCGACCCTGGCGCCGCCGCCGATGAAGCCCGCGGCGGTGACGCTCGCCCCGCCGCCGGCCGACGCGGCGCCAAAACCCGCCGACACAGCGCCGGTAAAGCCTGCCGACCCCGCAGCGGCGAAGCCGGCCGATGCGGCGGAACCCAAGCCTGCCGACACTGGCGAGCCAAAGCCCGCCGACGCGACCCCGCCCCAGCTGGCCCCGATTACCAACGAGATCGCGGTCGGGCCGCCGCCGGGAGTGCAGACGAAGCCGGTGTCGCTGTTGCCTGCGCCAACGAGCGGCGAGCCGGTCGAGACGGCGGTGCTGCCGTCACACGACACACCACCTAAGAAACCCGGACCCGGCGCCGGCGGGCTGTACTGATTTAGCGACGGTTTAACGCTTCGTTTCGGAGTGCGCGCGTAGCCTTCGGGAAACTCCCGAAGGTCCGGTATGCGGAAAGTTGCAGCGATCGCCGCAATCTTGATTGGGCTCGCCGGTGCGGCCTGGATCGAGATCTTGCCAATCACCGGCTTTTTCATCGATCTGACCTGTTCGGCGACGGCTCCTAGCGCGTCATGCCAGATGCGCATGCGGTCGCTCGGCCATCTCTGGTCGCAGCGTGGCGATCTCGATCATGCGAAGGCGTGGTACGCGCGGGCCGCGGAAGCGGGCGATGTCGTCGCGATGTTTCATTTGGGCTGGGTCTATCAGCAGGAGGCCGAGGCCCAGTTACGCAGCGGCGACAAGGTGGGACGGGATACGCTCGAGGGGTTGGCCAGCCCGGACGTGCTGAACGACTTTGTTAAACATGTTGAGGAGCAGGCCCAACCCGGCCGCCGTACGGATATTCTCACCCTGATCGGCTTCTCCGGTCCTGCTGGTGGATTCGCCGAGCACGCACTGCTCGCCGCGGTCTGGTACCGCCTTGCGGCGGAATTCGGTTTCGGCCCGGCCATGAACAATCTGGGG
>DASYXG010000386.1:0-2909 GCA_035935235.1 Allostellaceae bacterium | reverse complement strand
ATCGTAATGGACGTAGAACTCAGGTGACCAGCGAGGGCCGTTCATTCCGCCCCGGCACCGCGGCACCGCAAACGCGCCGTTGAACTGCCTTACCGCCGCAGCGGCATAGTCGCGGCAGAAATTGGGGTCGGCGGCACGCGCCGCCGCCGCGATCAGCATGGCGGCGAAGACGGCCGCCGCGGCAAGCGACGCCCGCTTCACGATGTCTGCAACCCTCATTGTCTCCCCCCGAGCGACCACGACCTCAGCAGCTTCGCCGATTCAGACATTGCCGCCAACCGCGCGGATGCCGACACATGGGTCACGGCGACCGTGCATCTCGATCTCGGCGTCGTTCTCGCCGCTGCGATCACGCCTAGCCCGGATCGTCGGCTCGTCTCGCCAACGCGGAAAGATTGAGCAAAAAGCCGGACGCTTCCGGTTTCTGGCGTATATCGCCTGTGCAATTATTCGGTTTGTGGATAAGCGGGGTGGCTCGATGTGAGCCACCCCGCTCTCGAATCGGAATACCTGCAACAAGGCCAATATCCCAGACAAATCAGGGAGGACCCGTGTCATGGCGAAGGGTATTCAAGTCCAGGCCGAACAGCTGATCCCCACATTGGAGGCGCTGGCCTCGGCCAGTGGCGTCTCGGTGCTGCTCATCCTTGCCGCGCTCCGCAACGCGCAGATTTGGGAGATCGTCGGCGGTGGCCCCGCCGGCGGGGTCGATGTGCGTACGCTCTCCGCGGAGGGAAAGGCCGAGCTGCGCTCGTCACTGACCGATATACTGTCCGGCGTCATGAGCAAGGTAAAGGAGGGCGATTTGGGCGCTGCGTTGGTCGCGTCCGGCATCGCGGCTCAGCGCGCCACACTACGCTAATGACGACGGCGCTGGTTTCCTGACTGCGCGCCGCCGCCACCGGGATCAGTTACCCCCCACCGCGCGGTAGCGCATCAGATGGTCGGCGAGTACGCAGGCCATCATCGCCTCGCCGACCGGCACCGCGCGGATGCCGACACACGGGTCATGGCGGCCGTGCATCTCGATCTCGGCGTCGTTGCCCTCGCTGTCGACGGTGCGCATCGCCTTCAGGATCGAGCTGGTCGGCTTTACCGCAAAGCGCACGACGATGTCCTGCCCGGTCGAAATGCCGCCGAGAATCCCGCCGGCATTGTTTGACAGGAACGTGACCTTGCCGTTCTCCATCCGCATCTCGTCCGAATTCTCTTCGCCCGACAGTGACGCAGCGGCGAAACCGGCGCCGATTTCGACCGCCTTCACCGCGTTGATCGTCATCATCGCGCGAGCGAGGTCGCCGTCGAGCTTGTCATAGATCGGTTCGCCCAGCCCGACCGGCACGCCGCTCGCCACCACCTCGATGATCGCCCCGGCCGACGATCCGGCCTTACGCACCTCGTCGATGTAATCGGCCCAGCGCGCCGCCGTGCTCGGATCCGGGCACCAGAACGGGTTCTCTTCGACCTGCGCCCAGTCCCAGGCGGCACGATCGATCGCGTGCGGCCCGACCTGGACCAGCGCGCCGCGGATGGTGATATCGGCGCCAAGCACCTTGCGCGCCACGGCGCCGGCCGCGACCCTGGACGCGGTCTCGCGCGCCGAAGCCCGGCCGCCGCCGCGATAATCGCGAATGCCGTACTTCTTCCAATAGGTGTAATCGGCATGACCGGGCCGGAAGCGGTCGGCGACATTGCTGTAGTCGCGCGAGCGCTGATCGACGTTCTCGATCATCAGGCTCACCGGCGTGCCGGTGGTCTGGCCGTCAAACGTGCCCGACAGAATCTTGACCTGATCCGGCTCCTGGCGCTGCGTCGTGTAACGCGATTGCCCGGGCCGCCGCTTATCGAGGTATTGCTGGATATCGGCTTCGGCGAGCGGGATGCGCGGCGGAACGCCGTCGACGACGACGCCGATTGCCGGCCCGTGGCTCTCGCCCCAAGTGGTGAAGCGAAACAGCGTGCCGAAGGAGCTGCCGGCCATGATCGAACGTCTAGACGGTTGAGATATCGGGCGCGTCGACCCGCTTCATGCCAACGACATGGTAGCCGCTATCGACATGGTGAACCTCGCCGGTGACCCCGGCCGCCAGGTCGCTGAGCAAGTAGAGCCCGGCGCCGCCGACATCCTCGATCGTGGTATTGCGCTGGAGCGGCGCATTGAGCTCGTTCCACTTGAGGATGTAGCGGAAATCGCCGATCGCCGACGACGCCAGCGTTTTGATCGGCCCCGCCGAGATCGCGTTGACCCGGACATTCTGGCCGCCGAGATCGACGGCCAGGTATTTGACGCTCGCTTCCAGAGCCGCCTTGGCGACGCCCATCACGTTGTAATGCGGCATCACGCGTTCGGCTCCGGCATAGGTAAGCGTCAACAGACTCCCGCCCTGTGGCATCAGCGGCGCCGCGCGGCGGCACAGATCGGTAAACGAGAAGCACGATATGTCGAGCGAACGGAGGAAATTGTCGCGCGTCGTGTTGAGGTATTTGCCCTTCAGTTCCTCCTTGTCGGAAAAGGCGATCGCATGAACGAGGAAATCGAGCCCGCCCCAGCGCCGCTCGACCGCCGTGAACACCTCATCGAGGCTCGGTTCGCTGGTCACGTCGGCCTCGACCAGGAAATCGCTGCCGAGGCTCTCCGCCAGCGGTCGCACCCGCTTGCCCAGCGCCTCGCCCTGATAAGTGAAGGCCAGTTCGGCGCCTGCCTCGCGAACGGCCTTGGCTATGCCCCAAGCCAGCGAGCGGTCGTTGGCGACGCCCATGATGAGGCCTCGCTTGCCGGCCATCAGCCCGTCTGTTGTGGTCATCGGCGCGGCTCCGCGATGCCTCGGTCGGGCAACCGCCCGCTATTTGTTATCCTACACGAGCCATCCGTCCCGGCAAATCGAGCCAACCGGCGCGCTCACGGCGAT
>DASYXG010000385.1:0-10026 GCA_035935235.1 Allostellaceae bacterium | reverse complement strand
TCGGGAGCGCGTGCGCGAGGCTGTGTATCTCCAGCCGCATAAGCGTCATTTTAGAAAAAGTCATGGGAGCCGAAGCACAAGCCACGTCCAACGCACGCGCGAGTGACGATTACGCCAATGACAATGGCGCGGTGACGCTCGGCTTGTGCGGCGGGACACTGAAGGGCCTCGCGCAGCACAATGTGTGGGCTAACGTCAACGACATGCAGCTCTGCGAAGATGCCCACGCCATCTTCTGTCATATCGTCATGCAGCGGCTGTGTGGGATGATGTAGCGCTTCCGCCGGGCATCGACCGGCTGTACCCTCTCGCCTTGCGGCGCGGCTGGCCGACGCCACACGGTTTTCTATTCGGAGGCCGCCTCCAGATCGATCAGGCGCGTGCGCTCACAACCCAGGTCGCTGCCTGCACGCTCTGCCACACCGGATGGATAGCGGCCTCAAAAGCCAAGGTCCACAATCTAGGTTCGACGGGTGTGGTCTCGAATATCGCAAAGCGGCAAATCGGCTGAACGCGTCAACCGCGACGAGGGGCGCACAACAAGCCCGGAAAATCATCTGCGCCGTGCTGCACTCGTGCTGCATGGAGATAAACGAAGCCAAGCGAAAATGAGAGAAAGTAAGGGGCGTGCTGCGAGGGTGCTGCAGGCAAAAATTGGGCGGCGGGTCGTCTGACCCGCGCCCTATATCATTGATTTAACTGCTGGAATTAGTGGAGGCCGGAAGCGGAATCGAACCGCTGTAGACGGATTTGCAGTCCGTTGCATAGCCACTCTGCCATCCGGCCGGCAGGTTCGTGATATAGGCAGCGCGCCCAAGCGGGGTCAAGCCGCTCGCCAAGAGGTATAATCGCTGCCTTCGCGCGCTTTTACCGCGGCTGGCGCTGTTGCCGCATTGCTGCCGCATCCATATATTTGAGTAAATCCAGATTGATGGCCGAAAGGTTTGAGCATGGCGCGGGTTACCGTCGAAGATTGTGTGGTTAAGGTGCCAAACCGCTTCGAGTTGGTGCTGGTGGCCGCGCAGCGAGCGCGCGAGATCACCGCCGGAGCGGAACTGACACTCGACCGTGACAATGACAAGAACCCGGTCGTGGCGCTGCGCGAGATTGCCGACGATACGGTGCCGCTCGACAAACTGCAGGATTCGCTGATTCGCGGCATGCAGAAGCATGTCGAGGTCGACGAGCCGGAAGAGACCATCGAGCTTGAGCCCAATCTGTTCGGTGTCGCCGAAGAAGCACTGGGTGTACCTGGCGATGATATCGACGAGATCGACGAAGAAGCTGCGGACGAGGAAGAGATCGCCGAGGACGTGCTGACGGTCGAGGACGAAGCCGAATTGACAGCGGAGTTGCCCGAGGCCGAGCCGGAAGAGAATTTTGAGGAGGAGCCCTAAGAACCGCGTTCTCAGGGCGTCACACCGCATAAGGACCGCCGCGCAATGATGCGGCAACCCGACCTCGTCGATCTGGTCAGATCCTACGATCCGGGCGCGGACGAGGCAGTATTGAACCGCGCCTACGTCTATTCGATGAAGGCGCACGGCACGCAGATGCGAGCGTCTGGAGACCCGTATTTCTCGCATCCCGTCGAGGTTGCGGGTGTGCTCGCCCGGATGAAGCTCGACACCGCCTCCATTGTCACCGGGCTATTGCACGACACGGTCGAAGACACGGTCGCGACACTCGACGATATCGAGCAGCGCTTCGGCGGCGAGATCGCGCGGCTGGTCGACGGCGTCACCAAGCTCTCGCGGCTCGAGCTGCAATCGGACCAAACCAAGCAGGCGGAGAACTTTCGCAAGCTCGTGCTGGCGATGTCGGAAGACATCCGCGTGCTTCTGGTCAAACTCGCCGACCGTCTGCACAACATGCAGACGCTGCGCTTTATCCAGAACGCCGACAAGCGCCGCCAGATCGCGCGCGAGACGATGGACATCTATGCGCCGCTCGCCGAGCGGATCGGCATGCACCGGATGAAGGACCAGCTCGAAGACCTGGCCTTTGCTGAGCTCTACCCCGATGCTCGGGCAAGTATCACGGCTCGTCTCGGCTTTCTGCGTGATCAAGGCGGTGACATCGTCCCGCGGATTGTTGCCGAGCTGACCCAAAAGCTGAAGGAGGCCGGGCTCTGCGCCAATGTTGCCGGGCGCGAGAAATCCGCCTACTCGATCTGGCACAAAATGCAGCGCAAGGACGTGCCGTTCGAGCAGCTTGCCGATGTCATGGCGTTCCGCGTGTTGGTCGACGATATCGGCCAGTGCTACCACGCCCTGGGGGTTATCCACTCGGCCTATCACGTGGTTCCCGGCCGCTTCAAGGACTACATCTCAACCCCAAAGCCGAACAATTACCGCTCGCTCCATACTGGCGTCATCGGCCCGGAGCGGCAGCGCATCGAAATCCAAATACGCACGCGCGAGATGCACGAGGTGGCGGAGCTCGGCGTCGCGGCGCACTGGATATACAAGCAAGAATCCGGACGCACGGACGGTCCGCAATACCGCTGGCTGCGCGAGTTGGTCGACATTCTCGAACATTCTTCGCCCGAGGAGTTCGTCGAGCATACCAAGCTGGAGATGTTCCAGGACCAGGTCTTCGTCTTCACCCCGAAGGGCGAGGTGATCGCGTTGCCGCGCGGCGCCACGCCGGTCGATTTCGCCTACGCGGTTCATTCGCAGATCGGCGATACCTGCGTCGGCGCCAAGATCAACGGGCGGCTGCTGCCACTGCGCTCGGAACTGGTCAACGGCGATCAGGTCGAGATCGTTACCTCGAAAGCCCAGACGCCGTCGCCGACCTGGGAGCGTTTTGTCGTCACCGGCAAGGCGCGCGCCCGCATTCGCCGCTACATCCGTACTCAGCAGCGCGCCCAGTACCTCGACCTCGGCAAGGCCATTGTGCAAAAGGCGTTTCGCCAGGAGGGACAGGAATTTTCCGAGAAGCCGTTGCAGGCGGTGCTCAAACAGTTCAGCTGCGCCGCCACCGAGGATCTCTACGTAGCGGTCGGCGAGGGGATATTGACCGGGCGGGAGGTGGTCAACGCCGCCTTCCCGCATCCGCCCGACGCCGCCAAGGACAAGGTGGTGCCGCTATCGCGCGCACGGCGCAAGAACGCGGGCAAGGACAATGCGGTATCGATCCGGGGCCTCATTCCCGGCATGGCGCTGCATTTCGCCGGCTGTTGCCACCCGCTGCCAGGCGACCGGATCGTCGGCATTGTCACTACTGGCAAGGGCGTGACCATCCATACGATCGATTGCGATACCCTCGAAACCTTCAACGACGAGCCGGAGCGGTGGATTGACGTAGCTTGGTCTAGCGATGAGGCGGATGCCGTCCATGTCGGGCGGATCAATGTCACGATCGCCAACGAGCCCGGCAACCTCGGCAGCCTGACGACGACGATCGGCAAGCAGGGCGGCAATATCAGCAACCTGAAGATCACCAATCGCTCGACCGATTTCTTTGAAATCATGGTCGATATCCAAGTCGCCGATGTGAAGCAGTTGTCGACGATCATTGCCGCTTTGCGCGCGACGCCTGTCATTAACTCAGTCGAACGCGCGCGCGGCTAGCGGATGATCCTTGGCGTCGGCAGCGACCTGATCGACATTCGCCGCATCGAAAAGACCATCGCTCGATACGGCGACCGGTTTCTCGATCGCATCTTCACCGAAACCGAGCGTCGCAAGTGCGATCGCCGCGCCAACCGCGTCGCCAGCTATGCCCGGCGCTTCGCCGCAAAGGAGGCGGCATCGAAGGCGCTCGGCACCGGGTTTCGCCGAGGCGTATTCTGGCGCGATCTCGGCGTCGTCAACCTGCCGTCGGGGCAGCCGGGGATGCTGTTGACGGGCGGCGCGCTGGCGCGACTCGAGGCCATCACTCCGTCCGGAATGGCAGCGTATCTCGCCCTCACCCTCACCGACGAGCCGCCGCTCGCCCAGGCCATCGTCATCATTACCGCCGAGTTGCTGCGAACCGAAAATGACCGATAGATCACTGGCGGTGGCCTTGACTTGCCCGACGGCGCGCGGCTTGATCGCGCCCAACTTCCGCCGCCCGGTCAGGCCATGAAATCCGCTACCGCCAAGAAGAAATCGTCGGGCGGCATTTACGAGACGTTCAAGACCATCATCTACGCGATCTTGATCGCGCTGGTGGTCCGCACCGTCGCGTACGAGCCGTTCAATATACCCTCGGGATCGATGATCCCGACGCTTTTGGTCGGCGACTACCTCTTCGTCTCCAAGTTCTCGTATGGCTATAGCCGGTTCTCGCTGCCGTTCGGGCTGCCGCTGTTTCCTGGGCGGATTCTGGCGCTTCACGGGCCGGAGCGAGGCGATGTCGCGGTGTTCAAGCTACCGAGGGATACTTCGACCGATTACATCAAGCGCATCGTCGGGTTGCCTGGTGATAAGGTGCAGATGATTCATGGTAATCTGTTCATTAATGAGCAGATGGTGCCGCGCCGCCAAATTGAGGACTGCTTGAGCCCAGAGGGCGGTACGATTCTTATGCATCAGTACATTGAGTCGCTGCCACGCGGGCCTGGCGAGGCGCCGCTTGACCACCGTATTATCAAGCGCGGTGACGAAGAGATGCTCGATAACACTCCGGTTTTTGAGGTGCCGCAGGGCGATTATTTCGCGATGGGGGATAACCGCGATAACTCGCAGGACAGCCGCACCCTGGAAGTCGGCTTTATTCCTGCCGATAATCTAGTCGGGCGCGCCCAATTCCTGTTCTTCTCGACTGACGGCTCGGCGAGATGGTGGGAGTTCTGGAATTGGCCATTCGCAATTCGGTATAGCCGGCTCCTTCACGGCGTGCAGGGTATGGGACCCTCATCGCCCGGCGCGGTGGCTGGGCGGTGTGAATGATCGATCTGCTCTTCGGCCCGTTTATTGTCTTCGCGTTAGTAATTCGAGTCGTCTTTTTTGAGCCATTTAATATTCCGTCCAGCGCGATGGTTCCGACTCTCCTGGTCGGCGATTACCTGTTCGTCTCGAAATTCTCTTACGGCTATAGCCGATTTTCACTGCCGTTCGGGATGCCGCTGTTCTCCGGCCGTATCCTCGAATTCCATCGTCCCGAGCGAGGCGACGTCGCGGTGTTCAAGTTGCCGACCGATACGTCGATCGATTACATCAAGCGTATTGTCGGATTGCCCGGTGACAAGGTGCAGATGACCCATGGCAATTTGTTCATCAACGGGCAGATGGTGCCGCGCCGCCAAGTCGAGGATTATCTTTATCAGGAAGGCGGCCAAGTGATCCTGATGCACCAATATATCGAGAGCTTGCCCCGCGGACCTGGGGAGCCGCCGCTCGATCATCCGATCATCAAGGTTGGTGATGACGGACCGCTCGACAACACAGCAGTCTATGAAGTGCCGCAGGGTTATTATTTCGCGATAGGTGACAACCGCGATAATTCGCAGGACAGCAGGGTTATCTCGGCCGTTGGATCTATCCCTGCCGAAAACTTTGTCGGACGGACAGCCTTCATCTTCTTCTCGACCAACGGCACCGCTACGCGGTTCGAGCGGCTGCTTCACGGAGTGCACTAGCAGACATGGCTAAGGCCGAGGTACCCATCACGGGTAGCGGGAACCTGGCCCGATCTCTCGGTCATGTCTTTACCCGGCCGGCTCTGCTCATCGAGGCGCTCACCCATCCAAGTGCGACAGCGCCTGCCCGTGGCAGGCGCTGGCGCCACATGGCGAACCCACAGGGATATGAACGCCTCGAGTTTTTGGGCGATCGGGTACTCGGCCTCGTCGTTGCCGACCTGCTCTGGCGCCGCCACCCCGACGAGCCCGAGGGGCATCTGACCCGGCGCCATGCCCAGCTCGTCCGGCGCGAGGCGCTCGCCGCAATGGCGCGCCAGATCGGGCTCGACCGCCATCTCGTATTGTCGCGGGCCGAAGCTGCTTCGGGAGCCGCCCGCAACCCGAGCATCCTTGCCGATGTCTGCGAGGCCGTGATCGCAGCCATTTACATCGATGGCGGCTATCCGGCGGCCTACGCTTTCGTCGAAAGCTGGTGGAGGCCGTTGATCGACGCAATGGACCATCCTCCGCAAGATGCCAAGACACAGCTGCAGGAATGGGCGCAGGCGCGGGGACTTGGGCTGCCGGCCTATCGGGTGGTAGCGACGGAGGGCCCATCCCACGCCCCGCGCTTTACGGTGGCGGCGCGTGTTGCGGAGTCGGATGAGACTAGAGCCACTGCTTCATCGAAGCGTGCCGCGGAGACCGAGGCGGCCGCTGCGCTGCTCGAGCGCCTTGCCGGTAATGACTGAGGCTGAAACCCGCTGCGGCTATGTCGCGCTGATTGGCGCTCCCAACGCCGGCAAATCCACACTGCTCAATCGCCTCATCGGCCAGAAATTGGCGATCGTTTCGCCCAAGGTGCAAACCACTCGGAGCAGGCTGCTGGGCATCGCCACCGACAACAACACGCAGCTGATTTTCGTCGATACCCCCGGCATCTTTACGCCGCGCCGGCGGCTCGATCGGGCGATGGTCGCCGCCGCGTGGGCTGGCGCGTCGGACGCTGATGTGACCGTACTTCTGCTCGATGCTTCGAACGGCATCGATGCGGACACGCGGCAGATCATCGAGCGGCTGAAAACGGCGAAACGCCCAGCAATCCTGGCACTCAACAAGATCGACCTGATTCGGCACGAAGACCTGCTCGGCCTCGTCGCCGACGCCTCGAAGCTGGCGCCGTTTGAGAGCGTCTTCATGATTTCGGGCCTGACTGGCGACGGCGTCGACGATCTCTACCAGCACCTAGTCGGTATGATGCCGCTCGGCCCGTTCCTGTTCCCGCCTGACCAGCTGTCCGACGCACCGGAGCGTTGGCTGGCCGCCGAGGTCACGCGTGAGCAGGTGTTTCTTCAGCTGCATGACGAACTGCCGTATTCGACAACGGTGGAGACCGAGAGCTGGCAAGAGCGGCCCGATGGCAGCGTCCGGGTCGAGCAGGTGATCTATGTCCGCCGGCCTAGCCAGCGGGCGATCGTGCTCGGCGAAGGCGGCAAGCGGATCAAGACGATCGGCGCCCGCGCCCGCGCCGAACTCGGCGCAATGCTCGACCGAAAGGTGCACCTCTTCCTCTTCGTCAAGGTGCGCGAGGGCTGGCCCGACGATCCCGAGCGTTTTCGTTCGATCGGTCTAGACTACAATGCGTGAGCGTTGATGGACTGGCGCGACAACGGCTTTGTGCTGACCGCGCGGCGGCATGGCGAGAGCGGGCTGATCGTCGAGCTGCTGACCGCCGAGCATGGTCGCCATGCCGGCCTAGTGCGCGGCGGACAATCGCCAAAAAAACGCGCCTTGCTGCAGCCCGGCAACCTTGTTGCCGCGAGCTGGCGCGGCCGGCTTGAGGAGCATTTGGGCGCATTCGACATCGAGCTCGTTCGCGCCCACGCGGCGACACTGATTGATGATGCCGGTCGGCTCGCTGCACTGTCGTCGAGCGCGGCGTTGATCGCGCTGGCTTTGCCCGAGCGCGAGCCGCATGGCAATGTTTATCAAGGCTTTGCCCAGCTGATCGAGGCGCTCGATTCTCGCGATTGGGCCGCCCGGTACGTGACCTGGGAGTGCAGCCTGTTGACCGCGCTCGGCTACGGGCTTGATCTGACGTCCTGCGCGGCGACCGGGGTCAACGACGATCTCGCTTATGTCTCACCGCGCTCGGGTCGGGCGGTGTCGCGCTCAGCCGGCACGCCGTATCACCACAAGCTATTGGCGCTTCCAGCTTTTTTGTGGCGCGACGCGCCGGCGGACAGCGCCGACATCATCGCCGGGCTCGCGCTCACCGGCCATTTCCTGCACCATCATCTGCTGGCTCCGCAGGGCAGAAGCCTGCCAGAGGCACGCGCCCGTCTCGCCGAGCGCTTGCGCCGGCTGGTATCATAGCGGCCTGACCGCAACGAGGACTTAGACCGATGAGCGATACCACGCTCGCCGGCGAGATACGCGACGTCGATTTCGCCGATGCGCTCGGCGAGCGTTACCTGTCCTACGCGCTGTCGACGATCATGGCGCGCTCGCTGCCCGATGTGCGCGACGGGCTTAAACCGGTGCATCGCCGCATTCTGCACGCGATGAACCAGCTGCGCATGAACCCGGACGGCGGCTACAAGAAATGCGCGCAGGTGGTCGGCGAGGTTATGGGCAAGTACCACCCGCATGGCGACGCCGCGATATACGACGCCATGGTGCGACTCGCGCAGGATTTTGCGCAGCGCTACCCGGTGGTCGACGGCCAGGGCAATTTTGGCAATGTCGACGGCGATAACCCAGCGGCGATGCGTTACACCGAAAGCCGCATGTCGGCGGTGGCGCAGGCGCTGCTCGAAGGAATCGACGAGGACGCGGTCGATTTTCGCGAAACCTATGACGGGGAGAACAGCGAGCCGGTTGTCCTCCCGGCGCGCTTCCCCAATCTTCTCGCCAATGGCGCCGCCGGCATCGCCGTCGGCATGGCGACCAGCGTACCGCCGCACAATGTCGGCGAGATTTGCGCGGCTCTCACCCATCTGATCGACAACCCGCGCTGCCAGGTCGTGGAGCTGGTGGCGCTGATGCCGGGCCCCGATTTCCCGACTGGCGGCATCCTCATCGAGCCCGCGGCAAGCATCGGCACCGCCTATGAAACCGGCCGAGGCAGTTTCCGACTGCGCGCTCGCTGGGTAAAGGAGCCACAGGGCCACGGGCTCTACCAGATCGTGGTTACTGAGGTGCCGTATCAGGTCCAAAAAAGCCGATTGATCGAAAAGATCGCGCAGCTGCTGGAGGAACGGAAGCTGCCACTCCTGGCCGATGTGCGTGACGAGTCCGCCGAGGATATCCGCCTCGTCTTCGAGCCGAAGACTCGCAATGTCGATGCCGACGTGTTGATGGAGCAGCTCTTCCGGCTGACCGAGCTGGAGGTCCGCGTGCCCCTCAACCTCAATGTCCTCGACCCCGCCGGCGTGCCGCGGGTGATGAACTTGAAGGAGGTGCTGCAGGCCTTTCTCGACCACCGCCGCGTTGTGCTGCAGCGGCGCAGCCGGCATCGGCTTGCCGCGGTGGCACGGCGGATGGAGGTGCTGCGCGGGCTGGTCATCGTCTATGTCAACCTCGACGAGGTGATCCGAATCATTCGTGAGGCCGACGAGCCCAAGGACGAGATGATGGCGCGCTGGGGCCTGACCGATGCCCAGGCCGAGGCCATCCTCAACATGCGCCTGCGCGCCCTACGCCGGCTCGAGGAAGTCGCGATCCGCAAGGAACTGGAGGAACTGGCCGCCGAGTCCGACGAGATCGAGCAACTGCTCGGCAGCGACCGCCGGCAATGGACGGTGCTGAAGAAGGAAGTCGCCGCGACGGCGAAGGAGTTTGGCAGCGACACGAAGCTCGGCCGCCGCCGCACGACGATCGGCGACGCGCCGGCGCCGCTCGACATCCCCATCACCGCGCTCATCGAACGTGAGGCGGTCACCGTCCTGTGCTCGGAGAAAGATTGGATCCGCACCGCCAAGGGCCACAACATCGCTGCCGCCGAGCAGCGCTACAAGGAGGGCGACGGCCCGCGCTTCGCGGTACCAGCCGAGACCACTGACCGGCTAATGATCTTCGCCAGTAACGGGCGGTTCTATACGCTCGGCGTCGACCGCCTGCCGTCGGGGCGTGGCCAGGGCGAACCGCTCCGGCTGATGATCGATCTGCCCAACGAGTTCGAAATCGTCGCGATGTTCCCTCATCGTCCGGACATGAAGATTCTCGTCGCGGCATCCGATGGGCGCGGCTTTGTCGTCGATGGCGACGAGGCGTTGGCGCAGACCCGCGCCGGCAAGCAGGTCATGAGCCCGGCAGCCGGCGCCCGCGCCCTGATATGCGTGCCGGCCGATGGCGACATGGCGGCGTTTGTCGGTGACAATCGCCGCCTGCTGGTGGTCGACCTCGCCGACATCCCGGAGATGGCGCGCGGCCGCGGCGTGATATTGCAGCGCTACCGCATCGGCGGTCTG
>DASYXG010000384.1:0-8871 GCA_035935235.1 Allostellaceae bacterium | reverse complement strand
TTCAGCATTGGCGGCACTGTCTCGAACACGTCGCGCATCACCGCCGAGCTGATCGGCAGCACCATGATGGCGAGGATAAACCCCGCGGTCAGCACACCGATGCCGAGCGGCGGCCCGCTGAACAGGACGCCGATTCCGGGCACCTTGCCAAGCGTCGCGATCAGCGCCGGCTCGATGTGCTCCTGGATGAATGGCGCGAGAATGAAAAGACCCCAAATGCCATAGATGATGCTGGGGATCGCGGCCAGCAGCTCGATCATCGTGCCGAGGGGCCGCTTCAACCATTTCGGGCACAATTCGGTGATGAACAGCGCTACCCCAAAGGCGACCGGGACGCCGATCAGCATCGCGATCAGCGAAGTAACCAGCGTGCCGTAGATTGGCGCCAGTGCCCCGAAATTCTCGGTAACCGGGTTCCACGCGCCGTTGAAGATGAAGCCGAAGCCGAATTGGCGAAATGCGGGCCACGCGCCATAGACCAGCGAAACGATGACCCCACCAAGGATCATCAACACCAGCAGGGCGAACAGGATGGTCAGCCCGTGGAACACGGCGTCGCCCGCGTGCCCGGCGGGCCGCCGCTGCGCCGGCGCCCGTGAGATCGCCACCATCTCCGCCTCAGCCGTCACTCTCAACTCTCCCGCATGCAATAGGGGGACCGGCGGGGACGTCAACTTTCCCCGCCGCCTGTCATGCGTTGCCGATTACGAGGCTTTGCCGGCCCACACCGGCTTGCCATCCGCTCCGACGATGGTCTTCCAGCTCTGCTCCACAGCGCTGATGACCGGTGCCGGCATCGGCACGTAGTCGAGCTGCTCGGCCAGCTGGCCGCCGTTGTGGTAGGCCCAATCGAAGAAGTTCAGCACTTCGCGCGCCGTGTCGGGCTTCTCCTGAGCGTGATGCATCAGGATGAAGGTGGCGCCGGTGATCGGCCAGCTATCCTTGCCCGGCTGGTCGGTCAAGAGCAGATAGAAACCGGGCGCCTTCGACCAATCGGCATTAGCGGCTGCCGCCTGGAAGGTGTTGGCGTTCGGCGAGACATAGTTGCCGTCATGGTTCTTGAGCTGCACGTAGGTCATTTTGTTCTGCAGCGCATACGCATATTCGACATAACCGATGGCGCCGTCGGTGCGCGCCGCCAGCGCGGCGACGCCCTCGTTGCCCTTGCCGCCGAGCCCGCCCGGAAACTCGACCGAGGTATTCTCGCCGACCTTCGCCTTGAAGTCGGCATCGATGCCCGACAGGTAGTGGGTGAAAATGAAGTTGGTGCCCGACCCATCGGAGCGGTGCACGGTCGCGATCGCCTTGTCGGGCAAGTTGAGCCCCGGATTGAGCGCCGCGATCGCCTTGTCGTTCCAATTGGTGATCGTGCCCATGTACATGCCGGCCAGCACCTTGCCGTCGAGTTTCAACTGGCCGGGCTGAATGCCCGCCAAATTGACCACCGGAACGACCCCGCCCATCACCATGGGGAATTGCTGTAAGTCGTCCTTGGCCAGATCCTCAGGCTTCAGCGGCATGTCTGACGCGCCGAAATCGACGGTCTTGGCCTGGATCTGCTTGATACCGCCACCCGAGCCAATCGACTGGTAGTTCATGCTGGTACCGGTCGTGCCCTTATACGCTTCGGCCCATTTGGCGTAGATCGGGTACGGGAAGGTGGCGCCGGCGCCGGAAATCTCGGCCGCGCCGGCCGGGATCGCTGCGAGTAGGACGGCGCCAACGGCGGCTGAAAGCAAGGTGCGGCTAAGGAGCACGGCACTCTCCGTATTGGCTTAAAGGGACGGCCGCGGAACTCGGCCGCCCGCTTTCTACGCGGGCACCGCGACGGTTCTATGTCAGTTATATTGCGGTTCGATGACAGAATCGGCCCGCTCTAAACCGGCCACCTGCAGCCATACCGTGAAAGTAGAGCCAACGCCGATCCGGCTCGAGATTTCGAGCCGGCCGCGGTGCCGATTGAGGATATGTTTGACGATTGCGAGGCCAAGCCCGGTGCCGCCGAGCTCACGCGAGCGGGCATTGTCGACACGATAAAAGCGCTCGGTCAGGCGCGGCAGGTGTTCGCCTGGGATGCCCTCGCCCTGATCGGCGACCGCGATCCGCACGAACCTGCCATTGGGTCCGGCCCCGCCAACGAGACAATCTGCCGCAACCCTCACCGTGCTGTGTGGGCGGCCGTATTTGATCGCGTTATCGATCAGGTTCTGGAACACTTGCGCCAGCTCGTCCTCGTCGCCGACGACGTCTGGCAGGCCATCCGGCAACGTCAATTCGAGATCGATCCCGCGCTCCGAAGCGCGGAGCTCCAGCACTTCGGCAACCTGCTCGACCAGCGGCGCCACCTCCACGTGGCTGGTCGGCGGCACGTGCTCGTTCAACTCGATGCGCGACAGCGACAACAGATCGTCGACAAGGCGCGACATGCGCCCGGCCTCGCCGCGCATGATGCCGAGAAAGCGGTCGCGCGCCGCGGCATCGTCACGCGCCGCGCCGAGCAGCGTCTCGATAAACCCGACCAGCGAGGCGAGCGGCGTTTTCAGCTCATGCCCGGCATTGGCGACGAAATCCGCGCGCATTTGCTCAGCCGCCTTCAGCGCGGTGATGTCGTGCAAGGTGAGGATGGCGACCGCGCCGCCGAACGATGTCCCCTCGACCCGGGCGACGCGCGCCCGCATGACCCGCTCGACCGGCACCGACAGCACGAAATCGACGACCCGCGCTTGCTCGCCGGCCAGCACCGCATCCGCCGCGGCCAAAACCACCGGATTGCGCAGCGAGGCGGCGAGGTCGCTCGCCTCGGGCACGATGCCGACGAACTCGGCCGCCGCCGGATTGGCGCGAACGATCCGCCGCTGCGCATCGATGACGATCAGCGGGTCGGGAGTTGCCGCGAATACCGCCTCGGCGGCGGCGAGGCCCATCTCGGCGCGTAGGCTGCGTTCGCGCCACCCGCGGGCGACGCGCACGACCGCTTGCCACAACCCATCGGCGCTGTATCCGAGATGACCGAGCTGCCGTGTTGCCGCGGCCTCGCCGCCGGGGCCGCCGGAAGCGCCAACCATCTCGATCGCTTCGGGCAGCGCCGCCAGGGATCGGGCAAACGGCGCTACGGCGATCGCCAGCAGCGCGAAAATGACCGCGACGGCGATCAGGGCGGCCGGTAAATCGAGCCGCCCCGCCGCGTAAAGCCCGGCCAGCACCACCGCGCTCGGCAGCGCGAGACCAAAGGCGAGGACCGGCACCCTGCGCAGACCGCGCCAATTCATCTGCCGCGTTTGCCGCCCGCGCGAGAGCGGGCCGGCACCCTCAAGCTGGAGACCGGCGTCAGCGGATCGCATCGTGCGCCGCGAGCGCGGCGAGGTTGACGAGATCCGATACGGTCGCGCCGATATTGACGATCTGCACCGGATGCGCGAGGCCCATCATCAGCGGGCCGACCGCAGTGCCGCCGCCGAGATGAGCAAGCAGCTTGGCCGCGATGTTGCCGCTATGCAAATCCGGCATGACCAAGATGTTGGCCGGCCCCGAGAGGCGGCAGAACGGGTAGAGCCGCCGCATCAGCCCGCGGTCGAGCGCGACATCGGCGCTCATCTCGCCGTCGTATTCGAAATCGACCATGCGGGTGTCAAGCAGCGTCACCGCCTCGCGCACTCGCGCGCCGCCTTCGGCCATCGGGTTGCCGAAGTTGGAGTAGGAAAGCAGCGCGACGCACGGCTCGAGCCCCAACTCGCGCGCCTTCGCCGCCGCCTCGACGGCGATGTCGGCAAGTTGCGCGGAAGTCGGGTTCTCATGCACCAGCGTATCGGCGAGCAGCACCGTTTGGGCCCGTGCCATCAGCACGGTCAGCCCGAACATCTCGCTGCCCGGTTTCATTTCGATGACACGGGTGACCTCGTCGAGCACGTCGAACGAGTTGCGGGTGACGCCGGTGACCATCGCGTCGGCGTCGCCGCAGGCGACCATGCAGGCGGCAAAAACGTTGCGGTCCTGGTTCACCTGGCGCTGGCAGTCGCGGTAGAGCATGCCGCGGCGCTGCTGCCGCTTGTAGAGGAACTCGGTGTAGCGCTGGTTGCTGGTCGAGAGCCGCGCGTTGTGGATTTCGAGCGGTCCGCCTTCGTTGAGCCCCATCGCCGCCATCGTCGCGCGAATCGGCTCCTCGCGGCCGATCAGGATCGGCGTGCCATAGCCGCTGCTGGCGTATTGCAACGCCGCGCGGATCGTCATCTCCTCTTCGCCCTCGGCAAAGACCACGCGCTTCGGCTGGCGCTGTACCTTGTCGAAGATCAGCTCGAGCCGGTCGGCGGTGGGGTCGAGCCGAGCGCGCAGCGCGCGCCGATAATGGTTGATATCGCCAAGCGGCTTGCGTGCGACTCCCGAATCCATCGCCGCCTGCGCTACCGCCGACGGCACCGCCCAGATGAGCCGGGGATCGAACGGCGCCGGGATGATGTAATCGGGCCCGTAGCGCAGCCGCTGTCCGGCATAGGCCGCGGCGACCTCGTCAGGCACGTCCTCGCGCGCCAGCCGCGCCAGCGCCTCGGCGGCGGCGATCTTCATCCGATCGTTGATTTGCGACGCGCGCACGTCGAGCGCGCCGCGGAAGATGTAAGGGAAGCCGAGGACGTTGTTGACCTGGTTGGGGTAATCCGAGCGCCCGGTGGCGATGATCGCGTCGGAGCGCACCGCGCGCACCTCCTCCGGGGTGATCTCCGGGTCGGGGTTGGCCATCGCGAAGATGATCGGCTGGTCCGCCATCGCACGGACCATGTCTTGCGTCACCGCGCCCTTGGCCGACAGACCAAAGAACACGTCGGCGCCCTTGAGCGCTTCGGCGAGGGTGCGCGTCGTGGTCTCGACCGCATGCGCCGATTTCCACTGATTCATGCCTTCGGTGCGCCCGCGATAGATGACGCCGCGCGTGTCGCAGAGGGTGACGTTGCCGCCCGGCAGCCCCATCGACTTCAACAGCTCGACACAGGCGATCGACGCTGCGCCGGCGCCGCTGACCACCATCTTGATGTCCTTCAATTCGCGCTTGGTCAGGTGCAGCGCGTTGATGAGGCCGGCAGTGGCGATGATCGCGGTGCCGTGCTGGTCGTCGTGGAAGACTGGGATGTCGAGCAGCTCGCGCAGCCGCTCCTCGATCACGAAACATTCCGGCGCGCGGATGTCCTCGAGATTGATGCCGCCGAACGACGGGTGCAGGAAGCGTACGCAATTGACGAACTCGTCGACATCCTTGGTGTCGATTTCGAGGTCGATCGAGTCGATATCGGCAAAGCGTTTGAACAGCGCCGCCTTGCCTTCCATCACCGGCTTCGCCGCCAGCGCGCCGAGATCGCCGAGGCCCAGGACGGCGGTGCCATTGGAGATCACCGCGACGAAATTGCCCTTCGAGGTGTAATCGAACGCGCTCGACGGATCCTTTTGGATGCGCAAGCACGGATAGGCGACGCCGGGCGAATAGGCGAGCGACAGGTCGAGCTGGGTCACCAGCGGTTTGTGCGGCGCGATCGACAGCTTGCCGGGCCGTCCATTCGCATGGAATTGCAGGGCCTCGTCTTCGGTGGCGCTGATCTTGCCGGTGTCCATACGCCTCGGCGCTCCTCACAGGATTTGTCGTTTATGGCGAACGGCAAGTGTAGGCGCGGCCAAAGCCCGGCGTCAAAGCGGCCGGGATTGACGAAGTTCAGGCCGCAACCAGCACCGCGTACATATTGTCGCCGGTCGGCAACCGGTCGGTGAGGCCAAAGCGCGCCTGGTAACCGCTCTCGGCGGCCATCCGCGCGAGACTGGCGGGGGTGAAATAGTTGAGATGATCGGGATAGCGGAACCCGCACCATTTGCGGCCGGTGACGCGGCGGTTGAGCGAGGCATAGTTCGGCACCTTGACGAGCGCGACGCCGCCCGGCGCCAAGGTGCGGCGCAGCTCGGTGAGCACAGCGCGGGGCTGTAGCTCGTGCTCGAGATAGGAGCGCAGCACCGCGGCGGTGAAAAACCCGTCGGCAAAGATCTTGAGGCCGTCGAGCGAGGGTGCGTTGACCGCCCGCCCGCCGCGCTGGGCGAAATACCTGTCGGCTACCGCGGCGGCTTCGCTCGAAATCTCCACCCCGAACGGCACATAGCCCTCGGCGAGCGCGGAAAGCTGGGTTCCTGTCCCACAGCCGAGGTCGACGACATTGCCCGGCCGCGCATGACGGGCGACGAGCTCGGTCATCTTCTTGCGCGGCAGCAGTCGCATCCGCGCGCGGGTCAGTTTGCTGACGCGATAAGAAGCGGGGCGCAGCGCGGCACGGCGCTCGCCCTCAGCCTCCCAGGTCTTCTCCCAGGCCATGGCCGAGCACAGCGCCTCGTAATCCGGTGCGCGGTCGAGATAGGCGAAGCCGCACGCCCGGCACTCGACCAGCTGCCAGATGCCCTCCCCGTAACCGGGCTGCGCCACCGCATCGGCGCCACCGCAGAGCGGGCAGGCCCGCGCCACCACCCGCACCACGCCGAAGCGGCCGGTGTCGTAGAACCCATCCGACGGCGGCGCGGCGTCGGTCATCGCGGCAAAGCCCCCGGGCTTTCTATTGACACAAAAAGGCGCGCCATTATATTCCCCGCTTCCGGACGGGCGCGGCCCGTCCGCTCTGTTTCAGCGCCGGAAATCAAGGCGCGACAATATTTGGCGGCGACAACAATGTTCGCAGTGATCCGCACCGGCGGCAAGCAATACAAGGTCGCGCCCGACGACGTGATCGCGGTCGAAAAGCTGGCCGGCGAGCCGGGCGCGACGATCGAGCTCTCCGAAGTCCTGATGATCGGCGATGGCGCCAACGTGTCGGCCGGCGCTCCGCTGGTCGCCGGCGCCTCGGTCAGCGCCGAGCTGGTCGAGCACCGTCGCGCCGACAAGATCATCATCTTCAAGAAAAAGCGGCGGCAGAATTACCGGCGCAAGAATGGCCACCGCCAGCACGAGACAGTGCTGCGGATCACCGGCATCAATGCCGCCACGGGCGGCGGTTCGGCGCCGCGCCGGGCGAGGAGAACAGCAGATGGCGCATAAGAAAGCGGGGGGCTCGTCCCGCAACGGGCGCGACAGCCGTGGACGTCGGCTGGGCGTGAAGAAATTCGGTGGCGAGATCGTCGTCCCCGGCAACATCATCGTGCGGCAGCGCGGCACAACGTTTCATCCCGGCGACGAGGTCGGCATGGGTCGCGACCATACGCTGTTCGCGCTGATCGACGGCTCGGTGAAATTCCACAAGGGTTTGGGTGGCCGTACCTATATTTCCGTGGTCCCGCCAGCGGAAGCCGCCGAGTAGCCGTTCCCCAAGAGGAGACAAGGATCGGGGAGCGGCTTGCCGCTCCCTTTTTCGTTGCCGAAAGCCGCTAGAGCCCACCGATGAAATTTCTCGACCAGTGCAAGATCTACGTGAAGAGCGGCGATGGCGGGCGCGGCTCGGCGAGCTTTCGCCGTGAGAAATTTATCGAGTTCGGCGGTCCCGACGGCGGCGATGGCGGCAAGGGCGGCGACATCATCTTCGTCGCGCAAGACAACCTCAACACGCTGATCGACTACCGCTATCAGCAGCATTTCCGCGCCCAGAACGGGCGTGGTGGCGCCGGGCGCGACCGCACCGGCGCCGGCGGACGCGACCTTGAATTGAAGGTGCCGGTCGGCACGCAGATTCTCGCCGAGGACGGCGAGACCGTGATCGCCGATATGACTCGCCCCGGCCAGCGCCGGGTGCTGCTGCGCGGCGGCGATGGCGGGTTTGGCAACGCGCATTACAAGAGTTCGACCAACCAGGCGCCGCGCCGCGCCGACCTCGGCTGGCCGGGCGCGGAGACCTGGGTCTGGTTGCGGTTGAAGCTGATCGCCGATGCCGGGCTTGTCGGTTTGCCCAATGCCGGCAAGTCAACGCTGTTGGCGCGGCTCTCGCACGCCAAGCCGAAGATCGCCGACTACCCGTTCACCACCTTGCGGCCACAGCTCGGGGTGGTGCGGCTTGACGACCGCGAGTTCGTGCTCGCCGACCTGCCGGGCCTTATCGAGGGCGCCAGCGAGGGGGCCGGGTTGGGCACGCGTTTTCTTGGCCATGTCGAGCGCTGCGCGGTGATCCTGCACCTGATCGACGGCACCGAGGAGGATGTGGTCGGCGCCTACAAGACGATCCGCGGCGAGCTGCGCTCCTACGGCCACGGACTCGCCGGCAAGCCGGAGGTGATCGGGCTCAACAAGATCGACGCGATCGACCCCACCGAGGTGACCCGCAAATGCCGTGCGCTCGCCCGCGCCGCCGGACGTGGCGCGACTGTGCTGCCGCTCTCCGGGGTCAGCGGCGCCGGCGTGCCGGAAGTTGTCGGCGCGCTCTTCGGCGCGATCGACGCCGCGCGCGAAGACGCGCTGATCGAGGCGTGATGGACGCCGTGACGATGGACCTGACCCCCGCTGCCGCGCTCGCCGCGGCGAAGCGCCTCGTGGTCAAGATCGGCTCGGCGTTGTTGGTCGAGGAGGACGGCGAAATCCACCGCGCCTGGCTCGATGCGCTCTGCGCCGACGTCGCGCGCTGCCGCCAACGCGGCCAGGAAATCATCCTTGTGTCATCGGGCGCGATCGCGGTTGGCCGCCAGCATCTCGGCCTTTCGGGCCGCGTGCTGAAACTCGAGGAAAAGCAGGCTGCGGCGGCGACCGGGCAGATCCGCTTAGCGCACGCCTATCAGGAAGCGCTCGCCCGCCACGGCATCACGGTCGCGCAAATCCTCCTGACCCCAGACGACACCGAGGCGCGCCAGCGTCACCTCAATGCCCGCGCCACCTTCGCCCAGCTGCTGGCGCTCGGCGCGGTGCCGGTGGTTAACGAGAACGACACCGTCGCAACC
>DASYXG010000383.1:0-1922 GCA_035935235.1 Allostellaceae bacterium | reverse complement strand
CAAGGACAGCATCAATGGCGGCGGCCAAGCGGTGGTCGAGGAATTCGACCAGCGTGACACGGTGATGATGACAGTTCCGGCTGGCAGCTTCTCGCTGCATCATACGCTGTGCACGCACCGCTCGGCGCCCAACCGCGCCGGCCATCGCCGTGTCGGCATCGGCATCAGCTATATCCCGGCGCATTGCCGGATCACCTCATCGGTGCGGATGCTGACGCCGCTAGTGCGCGGCAAGAATATTGGCGGCCATTTCGACATCCTGCCACCGCCAATCGAAGGCGAGTTTCACCCGGCCGCGATCGCCCGGCACGAGGACGCCTATCGCCGCTACCGCGACAATTATGCCGCGCAGATCGAGATACACGATCGAGAATTCGCGCAAGCGCCGGGCGAGTTGACGCCAGTGCTCGATCCGAGCGTCAATCTCGTCGGCAGGCGGGTTGCCGGCTACGGCGGGTTCTAGAACCGAACCATCCCGGCATCTGCCGGGATGGTTCCTTCACCAGGGTTAGTGCAGCCCGTAGAAACCCATCGCGCCACCGGCCATCACTTGGTGCTTGGTCTCGGCCGACAAACCTTCGAGCTGCTTCTGGACCATCCCCGGCGCGCCGGGGAAGAACCCGTCCGGGTGCGGATAATCGGTCGCCCACATGATCTTGTGCGGTCCGATATAGTCCGCGAGCACCTTCAGGCTACCCTCGACCGGCTCGAACGAAATCCAGCAGCTCTTCTGGAAGATTTCGCTGGGGCGGGTCTTGAGCCCGCTATCGTTGAAGCCCTGGTCGTCGAAATGCCGATCCATGCGATCGAGCCACGGCGCGATCCAGCCGCCGCCCGACTCCAAGAAGCCGACGCGCAGTTTGGGATGGCGCTCGCAGACGCCGCCCCAGATCATGCTGAGCGCCGCCAGCATCATCTCCATCGTGTGGGTGATGATGTGGCGCGCGCCGCGGGTAGAGAACCGGTCGATGCCGACCTGCGGCATGCCGGCGCTGGCGCCCTCGTGGAAACCGATTGAGAAATCGAGGTCTTCGGCGGCGCTCCAGAACGGCTCGTAGACCGGATCATGGATCAGCCGGTCGTTGTACGGGTTCGGCCGCAGGAACCCGCCCTTCATGCCCAATTCCTTGCGCGCGAAGGTCATTTCCTTAATCGCCTGGTCGACGTCCTGCATCGGCAGCATCGCCACCCCAAACAGCCGGTCGGGATACGGCTTGCAGTAATCAGCGAGCCAACGGTTGTAGGCGCGACAGGTGGCGGCGGCGAGCTCGGGATCGTGGATCGCGCCCGAGAACAGGCCCAGGCTGGGATACAAGAATGCGGCGTCGATGCCGTCGGCATCCATATCGGGAATGCGCTTGTGCGGGTCGAACCCGCCCGGCTTGCCGTCCTTGTACGCCATCGTGTCGGCCTCGACGACGCCCTGCCGCGCGCCGACCGCGCCGATGCGGCCGATGCCGAGCTGGCCGTCACCGACCGTGTGCTCTTCAATGACCAGCCGCTCCTTGCCGTTGTTGCCCATGACGATACGTGGTGCCCGGTCGCGGAAGGCCGGGTCCATGTAGTGCGACCACAGATCGAGCGGCTCGAGGATATGCCCGTCCGCATCGACGACGTTGTATGTGCGTGCCATCGCCGTCTCCTCAGTTAAGTCCGTAGAACGCCATCGCGCCACCGGCCATCACCCCATGTTTGGTGGCAGCGGAAACGCCGGCGGCATCGAGCCGCTTTTCGATCATGTCGGGCGCACCGGGGAAGAACCCGTCGCGGTGCGGATAGTCGGTTGCCCATAGGATCTTGTTGGGACCGACATAGTCGGCAAGGTAGCTGAGGCTGCCTTCGACTGGCTCGAACGAGATCCAGCATTGCCGCCGGAAGATTTCGGAGGGCCGCGTCTTGAGGCCGCTGTCGTTAAAGCCCTG
>DASYXG010000382.1:0-5492 GCA_035935235.1 Allostellaceae bacterium | reverse complement strand
AATGGGGCCGCATCGTCAGCGTTTCGTCGAAGGCGGCGTTCCGCCCCGGCAAACGGCGCGCCACCTACGCTGCGTCAAAGGCGGCGATCGTCGGCTTCACCAAATCGCTGGCGCTCGACCTCGCGCCGTTCGGCATCACCGTCAACGCGGTCTGTCCCGGCCCGATCCGCACCTCACGCGCGATCAGCACGAACCGCCGCGAATACGGCGACGATTTGGAACGGGGTTTTCGAGAGCGATCGAAGGATATCCCGCTCGGTCGCTTCGGCGAACCCGATGAAATCGCCTCGATGATCGCTTACCTCGCTTCCGACGAGGCCGCGTTTGTCACCGGTCAGGCCATAGGCGTCGACGGCGGCTGGTGAGCCTGCGGACGGCGGCGTAGGCGGGCGCCTCGGTAAGCCGTTTCAGCCGCATCTCGCGCGTCCGCGGCTCGCTGACCGTGCTGCCGCGCCAGACGACTTCGTTGTTGAGCCAGGCATCGACCCACATCGCCGGCAGCAGCAGGTCGCGGATCACGATCGCCAGCGGCATCCGCCACGAGAAATGCCAGCCGGCGCAGCGCGCCATCATGGCCTCGGCGCCGCACCAGATCGCCAGCAGCAGCCCTGCCATCAGGCCCAGGTTCAGCCCCTCGGCAGCGGCGAAATAGAGCCCGGCGAGCAGCGGCAGCAAGGAGCCGGTGAGGATCTCAGGCGCGAACATCCCCGGGAAGGTGAGCCGCCGCAGCCGCGCCCAGCGCACCTGCCGTCCCACGACCTGCCTGACGCTGCGCGGCCCCAGCGGCTGGGTGAACGGGCTGTCCATCACCCGCGCCTTGCGGCCTTGCGCGCGCACCATCTTGGTCGTCGCCGCGTCCTCGGCGACCTCCTCGCCCAGCGCGCGGATGCCGCCGCCGGCGTCGAGGATGTCGCGACGGAACAGCATGTTCTTGCCCTGCGCGAAGCCCAGCCCGAACGTGTCGGCGACGTACTCCCAACGGGCCTGGAAGGTGCTGAGAAAGGCGCATTCGAGCTCGGCCCAGAAATTCCCTGGCCGCGCGCCGATCGGCACCGACACGACGACACCGGTATTGGCGCCCCACCGGGCGAGCAGGCGCTGAATATAGTCGCGCGGCATCATGACGTTGCTATCCGCCATGATGATCCAGTCGGTGCGCGCGGCGTCGAACCCCTTGATGGTGTTGTTGAGCTTGGGGTTGGGGCCGGCCCGGTCGTCGCCGATCAGGAGTTCCGCCGGCTCGTCCGGATGCGCCGCGATCAGCTCGCGCACCACCGCCACCGCCGGATCGTCGGCGCGCGCCGCGCAGTAGATGATGCGGTAATCGGGGTAATCGAGCCCGAAGCTCGACCCGAGCGTCTCACGCTCGAAATGATCGACGCCGCAGACCGGGCGCACGATTGTCACCGGCGGCGCATTGTCCGGCGGTGGCAGGTGGCTGGTGCGCGCGCGGCAGCGCCAGGCGGCGATGCCGGTGCTGGCGACCTGGATCGACGTTGCGAGGACACAGAACCCTGCCGCCCAATCTGCTAGCGCCATCGCCCCACCGGATGTAGTCGCTCTTGCGTGGCGCTTCTACAACCAGTGGATGACAGATTGATGGCGTCGGGCTTTTGGCGGGGTTTATGCCGGCGGCGCCACCGACAAGCGGCCGACCGTGCCCTGGCGCTCGATAAAGCTGGCGACCATGCCCGATTTCTTGGCTTCCTCGACGAACGCCTTGAGGAATTCGAACCCGGCGGCGTTCTTCTTCGGTGTGCCGACCGCCTGCTGCACCGCGGTGAACTGGCCGGCGAGGATGCGCGAACCGGCGCGCTTCTTCTCTTCGTCGATGAGCCCGGGACGCAGGCCGGCATAGGCGTCGAACCCGCCGCCATCGAACGCCTTCAGCGCTTCCGCGGCGTTGTCGAACTGCACCAGCTCGCCTTTCTTGTAGTTGTTTTCGAGCCACAGGCCGTAGGCGCTACGGGCGGTGACCGCGCACTTCTTGCCCGGTTGGTCCACCTGGGTGATCGCCGTGATCGGCGAGCCCGCCGGCACCAGATAGGTCGCCTCGATCTCGGCATAGGCGGCGGTGAAGCTGATGACTGCGGCGCGTTGCGGTTCGGCGCCGATATTGCCGATGTCCCACAGGCCTTTCTCCGCGTCGTCGGCGATCTCGCCGGGGCGCGCATAGGGGATAAATTTCACCGGAACGCCGAGCCGCGCGCCGATCGCCAGCGCCATGTCGGGCGACACGCCGGTCGGGTCGCCGCTTGGCGCCTTGCCGGTGACGAGGAGGAAATTGCCCATATTAATCGCGGCGCGCAGCACGCCGGTCGGGGCGAGTTCGGCAACAAGCTTTGCATCGGCCATTGGTGAGAGTTCCTGACTGGTTGGGGGATGAATCAGCCGAGCAGCTTGCGCGCCTCGGCGGCTTGATGTTGCAGTGAGTGGAGGAGGCGCACCTCGGGAGTCGGCGCGCAGTTGGTATAGCCGGCGCCGAGGTCGCGCAGCTGTGCGGCGTTGCGCGGGAACGCGGCATGGGCGAGCGGCAACGCCAGCCGCACGCCGCTATTGCTCTTGCGCACCGCGGCGCGCACCCGGTCGATCGCTTCGACGAGCTTCGGATGATCGGGGTGCCCGCTCACCCCCAGGGATCGCGACAGATCGGAGGGACCGACCGCGAGCAGGTCGACGCCCTCGACCGCGGCGATCTCGTCGATGTTCTCGATCGCTTCGACGTCCTCGATCATGCAGGCGAGGGTGATCTCCTTATTTGATGCAGCCATATGGTCGAGGAGCTTGGTCTTGCCGTAATCGGCGGCGCGGCTCGCTGCCGCCATGCCGCGCTCGCCCTGGGGCGGATAGCGCACCGCGCCAACCGCCTCGCGCGCGGTCGAGGCCTTCGAGACATGCGGCACCTGGATGCCCTGCACCCCCATGTCGAGGAGCCTGAGGATAAACGCCGGGTCGAAGCCCGGAGTGCGCACGATCGGGGTGATGCCGACGCGCTCGGCCGCCATCACCATCAGTTGAATGTCGCGCAGATCGAAGCTGGTGTGCTCCATGTCGATAAACGCCGCATCGAACCCGGCCAAGCCGATGATCTCAACGATCTGCGGGTCGGCGATGCCGCCGACATGCGTCCCGATCGCCAGCCCGCCCTCGGTCAGGATGCGCTTCACCCGGTTTTCTCGCATCGTTTCCTCCTGCTGTCATTGCGAGCGCAGCGAAGCAATCTCGCGCCAGGCGCGCACTCCCGTCGAGATTGCCGCGTCGCGCTGCGCGCTCCTCGCAATGGCAATGACGTTATGCCGTGTGCTTGCGGATGAACGCCTTCATGCGGTTGAGCGCGGGGCCGGCATAGGGCGCGTCGGGCTTGCCGGTCATAAAGCCGTGATTGGCGCCCTTGTAGAACTCGACCTCGATCTCGCCACCGGCCTTTTTCCAGCCCGCGATCGTGCGGTTGGTCACCTCGACCGGTACCCACTCGTCAGCGTCGCCGCCGAACACAAGTGCCGGCGGGAGGTACACCTTTTCACCGCGGTCGAGGATCGCCGGGATGCTGCCCTCGCTCATCACTGCCTCGGTGCCCCAGAACGCGTGGTGGTTTTCCATCAGCTCGGTGTTGCCGGCCTTTTTGGCGAGGTGATAGCGCAGCAGCGGGTCGAGCACGCCCCAGCCCGAGATGACCCAACCTTGGCGCGCGTCGATCTCCGGCGCCTCGGGGAGCGGCAACGCGGCGTAGCGCTTGTCGTCGGGCCGCATCGCCGCGAGCAGCACCTGGTGCCCGCCGCTCGACGTGCCAAAGCTGCCGACCCAGTCGGGCCGGCAGCCGTAGAGCCGGGCGCGCGCCTTGAGCCAGCGGATGCCGAGGTTGATGTCTTGCAAGGAAGCCGGGTAGCCGCCATCGGGCGGCATGCGGAAATCGATCGAAGCGACGAGGATGCCGCTCTCGGCCAGCGCTTTCGCCATGAAATCGTTGTCGATGCGGTCCTTGTGCACCCAGGCGCCGCCATGCACCTGCAGCGCCGCTGGAAACGGCCCGGTGCCGCTCGGCCGGTACAGGCGCGCCAGCATCGCCTTGCCGCCCTGGCGCTGGTATTCGACATCCTCGACGCGCACCTCGTGGCGGGTGGCGGTCAGCGTATCGGGCATGGGTTTCTCCTCCCGGGATTGGCTAACAGCAGTATAGAGAGCGGCATTGCAGCGCGTAATCCCTCTCCCGCATGCGGGAGAGGGTGTCTCCGGGCACAGCCCGGAGACGGGTGAGGGTCCCGGCTGGCTCTACCCTCAGCCTCCCATCGCTAAAAACGCGATGGGTCCCTCCCTCTCCCGCATGCGGGAGAGGGGATTTCTGTACCATCCACAACTTCCTCATCCTGAGGTGCGACCATCGGGCGAAAACCCGGTGGGAGCCTCGAAGGACGGAGCCACGCGTCAATGCCGCCTTACAACAAGTCTTCGACCGCCTTCTTGTAGCTGGTGATGGCGGCAAGGTGCTCGGCCGCGGTCTTCCCGGCGATGCGCTTGTGGTTGGGGCTGGCATAGGTCGTGTGCACGGTGGCGTGGGTGACGCCGGCGTCCTTCCAGAATTGGATTTCTTTGCGCCAATCCTCGGCTTTGCCGGTGCCGGGCGAGACCCAAACCTCGATCCCGAAATTTGCCGGGTCGCGGCCGTTCTCGCGCAGGAGGCCGCGCAACTTGGCGAACGCCGCCAGCGCGGTGTCGCCCATCGGGTAGGCGAGCGGCATGAACCCTTCGCCATAGCGCGCGGCGCGGCGGAAGGTCGCCTCGGCGTGGCCGCCATACCAGATCGGCACCCGGCCCGAGGCCGGACGCGGGTTGATGCCGGCGTCGTCGAGATGATGGTAGTCGCTCTGGTACTTCACATGCGGCTCGGCCCACAGCGCCCGCATCACCCGCACCTGATCGGCCGAGCGAACGCCTCGCGTGTGAAAATCCATGCCGAGCCCGGTGAACTCGACCTCGTTCCAGCCGACCCCAATGCCGAGCCGGAAGCGGCCATTGCCGCCGCACAGCACATCGAGGCTCGCCGCCTGTTTGGCGACCAGCGCGGCCTGGCGCTGCGCCAGGATCAAGACGCCCGAGGCAAAGCCGATCTTGTTGGTGCACCCGGCAAGGAACGCGAACAGCACGAACGGGTCGTGATAGGCGGTCGCGGTGGTGCCCACCCGGCGGCCTTCGTAGTTGCCGTCGGGGTTGGCGCCGAGCACGTGGTCGGGCGCGAGCAGGTACGAGAAGCCGAGCCCCTCGGCCGCCTGCGCGTAGTCGCGAATGACTGCGGGTCCGGTGCCGATATCGCCGACCGGGAGCGAGGCGCCAAGCTGCATTGAGGTTTCTCCTTAGCTTTGCGACGGCCGGAGCGATGATTATGCTGGCCGCGGATTTAGTGAGAGCACGGGTGGGGCGATGATCAAGCGATTCCATGCACTTTATGTCGGCCAGATCGACCTCGACAATGTCGGGCTCGACGGCACCCCGGCGAA
>DASYXG010000381.1:0-1785 GCA_035935235.1 Allostellaceae bacterium | reverse complement strand
GTTCGAGCGATTGTCGGTCGCAGAGGCGTTTTTGCGATACGGTGATATCGATATCTTAGAGACCGCGCCCGACCCAACGGCTCCTGACTTTGCGCTGCTCGCCGCGGCGGCGGCAAAGGTCGGCATTGCCCCACATCCCGGCGACGATTGGGAGAGCCTGTATTTCCGCATCTTTCTCGACCGCATCGAGCCCAATCTCGGGGTCGGTGCACCGACGATCCTGTACGATTACCCGGCGTCGATGGCGGCGCTGTCGCGGCGCAAGCCGGACGACCCGCGTCTCGCGGAGCGGTTCGAGCTCTATGTCTGCGGGCTGGAACTCGCCAACGCCTTCCAGGAGCTGACCGACCCGGTCGAGCAGCGCGCTCGTTTCCTGGCCGATCAGGCGCGTAAACAGGTGCTCTACGGCGAGGCCTATCCGATCGATGAGGATTTTCTCGCCGCGCTCAAACATGGATTGCCGGACTGCGCCGGCATCGCCCTCGGTTTCGACCGGCTGGTGATGCTGTGCACCGGCGCCAGCCAGATCGAGGAGGTGCTGTGGGCGCCGGTGAGTTAGGCTAACGCCCGTAGCGGCCGACGATCTTCGCCGTCGCCAGCGTATTGGCGCGCAAATTGAAACCGACCGCGGCGCCCGATGTATTGCTGTCGAGCGGCAGGTTGTCGACCTTCAGCGCATACACGGTGATCTCGTAGTGATGCGCGTGGGCGCCCGGTGGCGGGCAGGGGCCGCCATAAAATGAAAACCCGAAATCGTTACGGCCTTGCATGGCCCCCGCCGGCAAATCTTTCGAACTGTCAATGCCGGCGCCGGCCGGCAGGCCGTGGACCGAGGCCGGAATGTTGAACACGGTCCAGTGCCACCACCCGCTGCCGGTCGGCGCGTCCGGATCGAACACGGTGATCGCAAAGCTCTTAGTGCCGGCGGGTTCGCCCGACCAGGAGAGCGCCGGCGAGACGTTCTGCCCGGTGCAGCCGAAACCGTTGAACACCTGGGCTATCGCCATCGGCGCGCCGGCCTTGACGTCCGTCGAGGCAAGCATGAATTCCGCCGCGAAAACCGGCGTCGCCATCGCCGCGAATGCCGTACCCAGGATCAGCGCACGCATTTCTCTCCCCCGTTCGTTTGTCTTGTTGGCTGCGGATCAGGCCGCGTAGGCCCGCCCGTATCTGGCGAAGACCGCGTTGAAATCGGTCACCGCGGCCTTCGGCCCCTTCGGATAGTTCCAGATCGCGCCGATGACGGCGAGGAAATCGGCGCCGGCCTCGACCAGCGGGCCGCAATTTTCCTGAGTGATGCCGCCGATCGCGCAGCACGGCACCACCGTCATCTCCGACCAGTCGCGCAGCACGTCCGGGGTCGGGTGATACTTGGTGCTGGTTTTCGTCGTGCTCGGGAAAAACGCGCCGAAGGCGACGTAATCCGCCCCAGCCTCGCTCGCCACCAGCGCGCGGTGCCGGCTCGACCCACAGGTGACGCCGACGATGCGGTCGGGCCCAACCACCTCGCGGGCGCGGGAGTAGGGCCAATCTTCCTCGCCAACATGCACGCCATCGCAGTCCAATTCGGCGGCGAGATCGGGCCGGTCGTTCATGATGAAGGCGACGCCGCGTTTCTGGACGATTGGTTGCAGCCGCGCCGCGGCGGCGCGGATCGCCTCGTCATCGACATCCTTGAGGCGGAGTTGCACCGCCGCGACATCGCCGCCCGAGAGCGCGGCTTCAAGCAGCGGGGCGAACTCGTGCGGATCGAGCGCTGGCGGCGTGATCAGGTAAAGTCGCGTT
>DASYXG010000380.1:0-9114 GCA_035935235.1 Allostellaceae bacterium | reverse complement strand
TCGGGTTACTCCAATACTTCGAGTCCAGCGGCTGCTCCGTTTGATCGAAACACCAGGTCCGCAGGCGACCGCTCCGAAACGCCCGCCGTAACAGATACTTTGCAACCTCCCAGCGCCGCGCACGGCTCTCCTTCGAACCTTTAGCTACGGCGACGGCTTCCGTTTCGACCTGCGCCGCAGTCATTGGGGCGACGTACTCAATTCCAAACAGACTTTGCACGGCTTCCGCGTCCGCCTGGGTTAATTCGATTTTTTCTGCACCCGGTGCACTCCAGTCCCGGGGACAATCGCTGCGCGAAGGCATCTCGTTGCGTTTGGGTTACGCGTTGCGGAGCGGGACCACGTTCGCAGACGCCATTTCGCGACCGCTCGCGATTTCTTCGACTCGGCGCGCCCAGGCATCGAGCGCCGCACGCTTTTCGGCATCGTAGCTGTGCCGATCGTAAACGGCCGTGATTCCAGCCTCGACGTGATTCAGAATCTTAGCGACAGCGAGCCTGCTGATCCCCATGCCGGTCATGTACGATGCCGCGGTGCGGCGTAGATCATGCGGCACAAACGAAATGCCGCAGCATCGTCTGACGCGGGTATGGGCTTTGTGCACAGCGACCCGGTGACCTTCGCCATCAGCACCAGGAAATACCCATTCCGAACCGCTCCCGAGCGGCCGGATCGCATCCAGTAGAGCGAGAACCGGTTCCGACAGTGGTACCCGGTGGGCGAGACCGTTTTTGGCCACCTCTCCTGGTATCGTCCACCAGCCGTTCGAAATCTGATCCCAGCGCATGGCCAGCACCTCGGCACCGCGCTGCGCCGTCAACAATCGGAGCTTAAAGGTCGCCGCAGTCAATGGCGGTTCAGCTGTAAGCGCCTGCCAGATAGCGCGAATTTCTTCCTCGTTCAGCACCCGATCCGAGCGGTTCTCGCTCGATGGCTTTGCGACCCGATAGCACGGGGTGGCGGTAAGGATGTCTCGGGCTACCGCCCAATTGAACAGCTTGCGGACGATCTCAAGCGTACGGTTTGCCTGGATTGGCGCGCCGCGGGCCACAATGTCGTCAAGCATGCCGATAATGTCTCGGCGCGTAATATCCTTCGCCTTGCGTCTGCCGAAGCGAGGCAAGCAATCCTTTTCGAGGATCAGAATGTCCTTTCGCCACGAGCGCTTGTTCCGCTTTGCGTGGCGCTCGATGTAGTCCGCAGCAAGTTCGGCGAAGGTTTCTGCCTCACGTTCGCCCTTCTTCGCCGTGGCGGGGTCCGTGCCTTCATACTGCACAGCATGATGGACCGCGGCCGCCTTCTCCCGTGCTTCTGCAAGTGACAGCGCGGGATAAGTGCCGAGGGTGAGGCGACGCTTCACGTTGCCATGACGATACATCGCCACCCATGCCTTGCGCCCACCGTACGACACGCGCAACCCGAACCCCGGGTTGTCCATGTCCCAATAATCGACTTGTCCGGACTCCGGCGGGCGTATTGCATCGATGCCGCGCACGGTCATCTTGATGTTCGCCATCGTTTGCCAAGCCTTCTAGGTACCGAGTAGGTACCAAGGTACCAGAAACAGCTTGCGACGTCACGGACGAGGAAGCAACATTCAACAACTCATAAACTCTTGAATCTTTTTTTATTACCCGAAAGGAAATGTTTCGTCTCGTTCCACTGCGATCCTCGATCAGGCGGCTGTTAACCGCTGGGTCGCTGGTTCGAATCCGGCCCGGGGAGCCATCTGTTGCAGGGTCGGGGCCGAGCGGCCCCGACCCTGCAACATTTCGAGCCAACCATGTCTCTGTCGTGCCTAAGCCTTGGATTGGCAAAGCGCCAGATTGAATATGCGCGCGTGCCGCCAAATTGCCGCTTTTGTCCCCAAGGTTGAGATTGGAGTGCGACCGGACGTTTTCCGCGGTCCGGCCGCGCTAATCTGGGGACCCATCGGTGGTCGCGATCAGGAGGAAGCGCATGGTGCGTGTCTACGCGCGATTGGGCGTCGCTATGGTGGCGGTTATCGCTTTGAACTCTTGCGCGCCGACGGTGATGGCGCCCACGATTCCGGTGATGCCGGGCGCGAACAAGCCGTTTGATCAATTCGCCGCCGATCAGCAGAGCTGCCAAGCCTACGCCAATTCACAGACCGCGCCGATGGCGGCGCAGGCGAACAACCAAGCGGCGGGCGGCGCGCTGTTGACGACCGTGCTTGGCGCCGGCCTTGGCGCGGCGTTTGGCGGCGGCCGCGGGGCGGCAATCGGTGCTGCCTCGGGCGCGCTTGTCGGCACTAGTGTGGCGGCGCGGAACTCCTCGCTCGCCGGGATGAGTATCCAGCAGCAATACGACATCTTTTACGCGCAATGCATGTACGCGCGCGGCAACCAGGTTCCCGGCTTCGCGCCAGGCCAATACGCACTGCCGCCTTACCCCAGTCCGGGTCCTGCCCCCGGCGCGCCACTGCCGCCGCCTCCGCCGCATTATTGAGGCGAGCCTTTGACACAGGCTTTCTTTCCAGGAGCCTTTGCCATCCCGGCCTTTCGCTGACCGGTCCCTTTCGCTCTATGGTGACGCCCAATAAGGGAGGATAGGCAATGGCAAAGACGCGCGGCACCGGCCTCTTGATGGTGTGGGCCGACATCGACCCGGAGTATGAGGCAGACTATCACCGCTGGTACGACGAGGAGCATATCGCCCACCTGCTCGCCATACCGGGGTTCCTGAGCGCCGGGCGCTATGTCGCGCTCAGAGGCGGGCCCAAGAACCTGGCGCTATACGAGCTTGAGACCGCCGAGGTATTGCGCACCTCCGCCTTTCTCGACGAGGTGCGCTTCCGGCCTTCGGCGAAGCGGCTCGCGGCGTCGGGCGGCACGATCGGCCGCAACTACTTGATCAATGGTTATCGCCAGATTTTCCCCGTGCACACCCACCCGATCGAGATGACGCGAGGCCCGGCGCCGTTTCTGCAGATGGGCCGGATCGACATCCCACCGGTCGTCGAGGACGAGTTCAACGACTGGTACAACACCGCCTATATCCCGCCCTATCGCGCCGTGCCCGGCTGCCTTGGCGCGCGCCGCTATGTCGCCATTGATTCCCAGCCTAAATATCTGACGCTCTACGAATTCGAGAATGCCCATGTCTCGGAAAGCGAACCTTGGGTGAAGGCTCGTGATGCCAATCCGTGGAGCAATCGGATCCGGCCTTATATGCGCCACGACATTGGTTCGCCGGGCGTCTATCGCCGGGTTTTTCCCAAGTAAGCTGCAGACATCAATGACTATTCTGTCAGATAAAATTTGAAAAATCACATCCGGGTTGGTCAGGGTCGCCCGTAACTGGTAAGATATTTGCACGGGTGTCGACACGATCGGCGGGGCAACGGCGATCGGCGACTTGAGGAGGGGGACTGCACGTGCGATGGAGGACCATCGCCCTCGCGTTCTGGGGGCTCGCAAATCTGTTGCCTTTGCCAGCCCAGGCAGCGACGAAGCATGCCGCCGAACCGCACGCGGCGCTACACCACAAGACGGCGTCGCGGACCGCCATCGCCAACGGTGTGGCGCTCCATGGCGGAAATTGCGTCGCTTATGCGAAAGCCGTTACCGGGATTAAAATAGACGGCAATGCGGGGCTTTGGTGGTCACATGCCGCCGGCCATTACGATCGCGGCCAGCAACCGAGGGTCGGCTCGGTTCTCGTTTTCAAGTCCTTCGGACATATGCGCGCGGGCCATGTCGCCGTGGTGAGCGCCATCGAAGGGCCTCGCAGAATTCTCGTTGATCACGCCAACTGGATACGCGGTCGCATCAGCAAGGCGATGGCGGTCGTCGATACGTCGTCCAATAACGACTGGACGAACGTCAAAGTGCTGGGTGCCCGGACCGAAACCGGCGGCCAGCGCGACAACCCGACCTACGGATTTATCTATCCGCAGATCCAGGTGGCGGCGCTGGACGATGTCGCCACCGGCACCGTGGACACGCACCCGGCTCAAGTTCACGCCGCACACGCCCACTCGAAGCCGCGGCATGAACAGGCGCTTCGCGTCGCCGACGCGACCGGCGGCGCCGACAAACAGACTGACGAAGCAAGGCCGGTACACAAGCATCGGGCGGAGCCGCACTAGCTGGTGGAGGGCGCGGCCCCGGCGGGATATCCTCTCGTAGCTTCCGTTACGTGAGGTTGCCTCATGACCTTCCCCGCGGGCGACCCTAGCTTGCTATCTGCTCACCAACTGTCCACCGATATCTCCGCCAGCCGCTTGTCGCCGGTCACCGCCGTCGACGCGATTTTGACCCGGATCGCCGCCCAAAACCAAAAGCTGCACGCCTATATCGACACTTATGCCGACAGCGCTCGGCTCGCCGCCGAGGCCGCAGACAAGGCAATCCGTTCGGGTCATGCCGTCGGTCCCCTGCATGGCGTCCCAATCGCCCTCAAGGACCTGATCGACCTCGAAGGCAAGGTAACAACCGGCGGTTCGGCGGTATGGCGGGAACGGCGGTCGCCGGTAACTGCGACTTTGGCCCGGAAGCTGATCGCCGCCGGGATGATCGTGCTCGGCAAGACCCATACAGTCGAATTCGCGATGGGCGGCTGGGGCACCAACTACCACATGGGGACCCCGTGGAACCCCTGGGACCGCGAGGTCGCGCGAGCCCCGGGCGGGTCGAGCAGCGGCTCGGGCGTCGCGGTGGCTTCGGCGATGGCGCCGTGGGCGATCGGGACCGATACCGGCGGCTCGGTGCGCCTGCCAGCCTCATGGTGCGGCCTCACCGGGCTTAAGACCACAATCGGCCGGGTGTCGACTTACGGCATCTTGCCGTTGGCGCCATCACTCGACACGCCCGGACCGATGGCGCGCTCGGTTGAGGACGCAACGCTGCTATTCAGCGTCATGCAAGGCCCGGACCCATTCGATCGGCTGACACTGTCGGCCCCACCGCCTTGCGACCCGTTTCCGACCTTGCGGCGCGGGGTGAACGGGCTGCGCTTAGCACGAATGCCGGCAAGCGAACGCGCGGGCTGCTCTGCCGACATGCTCGCCGCCTATGACGGTGCACTCGACGTTTTTGCGCGGCTCGGCGCCGAGATCGTCGATGTCAAACTGCCAATCGCCTTCGCCGATGCGACGGCGGCGACCGGACGGATCATCGGCTCCGAGGCCTATCGGCTGGAGGGTCACTTGGTCGATGACACGTCGCTGCCAATCGACCCGGCGGTGCGGCCGCGCATCCAGCTCGGCCGCGATATCCGTGCGCATCAATACCTGGCGGCGCTGGCCGAGCGCGACCAGATGAAAGCCGCACTTCTTGGGGCGCTCGAAGGAATTGACGCCCTGCTGACTCCAACGACGCTGACCGCCGCGATGCCGGTCGAGGAGATCGACCAGGACACAACACCGGCGCATTTTACCCGCGTCTTCAACTTGCTGGAGATGTGCGCGCTCTCGCTGCCCGACGGCTTTACTGCGAGCGGCCTGCCGCTCTCGCTGCAAATCGCCTGCCGTCCCTATGATGAAGCGATGGCGCTACGCATTGGCTGGGCCTATCAGCAGGAGACCGATTGGCACGAGCGCCGGCCACCCGGCTACGGCGGCTGAACCGTGGACCCGCTGGATCGGCTCAAAGGGCTGAAGTTGCCCTTCGCCGAGTTGCTTGGCATCGAGTTTGTGAGCGTCAGCAAGGAGCGTGTCGTCGCCACGCTGGAGGTGCGAGCTGATCTCTGTACGCGGCCGGCGGTCATGCATGGCGGCGCGATCATGGCTTTCGCCGACACGCTCGGCGCCGCCGGCACAATCCTCAACCTGCCCGACGGGGCTGGCACGACGACAATCGAGAGCAAGACAAATTTCATTGCCAGCGCGCCGCTTGGCATCCGGCTCACCGGCGAGGCGCTGCCGGTGCATCGCGGCCGGCGAACTCACGTGTGGACGACCCGGATCACGACGCCAGAGGGCAAGCTCGTCGCGATCGTCACCCAGACGCAAATGGTGCTCGAGGCAAGAACTTGACAGAAGCAACTAATTCATTGACTGAATCCTCCCACGATTAACTACGAGAGGATTCCGGCATGAGCGCGGCCGTTCTCGATCGGCGCATCGCCGCGGTGCGGCGTTTCAACCGCTTCTACACCAAGAAGATCGGCGTGCTCTCGGAGGCATTCCTGAACACGCGGTATTCGCTGACTGAGGGGCGCGTGCTGTATGCGCTCGCTCATCGCGACGGCGCGACAGCGACTTGGCTTTGCGAAGAGCTTGGCCTCGACCCGGGCTACCTCTCTCGCCTTCTTCGCGGCTTCGAGCAGCAAAAGCTGATTTCTCGCAATCCGTCGCCGCAAGACGGCAGGCAGACGCTGCTCTCCCTCACGCCGGCGGGACGCGATGCTTATGAACCGCTCGACCGCGCCTCGCAATCGGACATCGGGAACCTGCTCGCGCCGCTTGATGAGGCCGACCAGGAACGCCTGGTTGGGGCGATGCGTACCGTCTCCTCGCTGCTCGGCGACACGGCGGAATCCACCGCAGCACCGGCTTTCATCCTGCGCTCGCATCGGCCTGGCGACATGGGGTGGGTGACCCAGCGCCACGGCACCCTCTACGCCGAGGAATACGGCCTCAACGACCGCATGGAATCCTATGTCGCCGAGGTCGTCGCCAAGTTCCTGCGCGAATACGACCCGGCGCGCGAGCACTGTTGGATCGCTGAACAGGATAGGACGCCGGTCGGTTCGGTGTTCCTCGTCAAGGAAAGTGACGATATCGCCCGTCTACGGCTGCTGATCGTCGATCCGAGAGCGCGCGGGCTCGGCGTCGGACGGCGGCTGGTCGACGAATGCGTCGGCTTTGCGCGGCAGGCCGGCTATCGCGAGATCACGCTGTGGACGCACAGCATCCTGACCGCGGCACGGCGGATTTACGCGGCGACCGGGTTCGAGATCGTCGAGACCGAAGAACACGATGAATTCGGTCCCACGCTGACCGGCGAAACCTGGACGTTGCGGCTATAGGGGCCGGTGGGCGTGGGAGAGCACGTCACCGCCCCCGGCCCAGATCATTCGTAGCGCCACCACAGCGACGATTGCGACGCCGAGCCAAGACAGCTTCGGATAGCGGGTGACCAGTCGCGCGATCAGGTGCGACGCGAGCCCCATCAGCGCGACCGATAGGACAAGCCCGGTAACCAGTACCCAGGGCGCCGCCTGGGTTCGCGCCACACCCGCCACGGCAAGGACGTTGTCGAGCGACACCGACAGGTCGGCGATTACGATCTGGATGACCGCCTGACGCATGGTTTTCCGCGGCAGCGCCGCATCCCCGACATGCGCTCCAAAAGCCCCGTCCTGCGATTGGCGAAGCTCGCGGTAAAGTTTCCAGGCGACCCACAGCAGCAGCACCCCGCCGGCGAAAGCCAGACCGATGACGTCGAGGAGTTGCAGCGCGACGAAGGCGAACAGGATGCGCAACACCGTCGCCGCGCCGATGCCGGTCACGATGGCGCGGCGCCGCTGCTCCGAGGCAAGCCCCGCCACGGCGAGCCCGACGACGATCGCATTGTCGCCGGCAAGCACGACGTCGATGATGACGACGAAGGCGAGCGCGGTGATCTGGTTTAGGATCGTCGCCAGCATGTGGGCGTCATAAGCACCGCCGGGGCGACTGTCGATCCGCGAATGACCATAATCTCGCCGCGGGCGGCAGGCGCCCGGCTCGGCGCCTTCTATGCCGCGAGTTTTCTCGTGGTCGGCATCCAATCGCCATTCTGGCCGGTCTGGCTGGCCGGACGCGGGCTCGGGGCGCGTGAGATCGCCGCGCTGTTCGCCGCGACAATCTGGGTCAAAGTGGCGACGACCCCGCTGATCGGCGCACTCGCCGACCGGCTCGGCCGGCGACGAGCGATGATGACCGTCCTCGCCGGTATCGCCTGGCTTGGCTATGCGAGCCTGTGGCAAGCACACGGGTTCGGGACGCTGCTCGGCTTGACCGTGATCGCGGGAGCCGCGCAATCGGCGGTGATGCCGCTCGGCGACAGCATCACCCTCGCCGCGGTCCGCCGCGACGGGCTCGACTATGGCCGGGTGCGGGTCTGGGGCTCGGTCAGCTTTATTCTCGCGGCGATGGCAAGCGGCGCCTTGTTGTCAAACCGCGCCGGCCTGAACCTGGGCGGCGACACGGTGCTGGTTCTGGTCTTGGCGGCTTCGGCGCTGTTGTGGATCGCCTGCCTCGCCGTCCCGCCGCCGCCTCGCGAAGCGATGGGGCCGCCGCGCCTATCAGCACTCGGCGCGATGGCGAGGGACCGCCGCTTCTGGGGCTTTGTCGCCGCCGCCGCGGCGATCCAAGCGAGCCATCAGGTCTATTACGGGTTCGGCACGCTCTACTGGCGCTCGCTGGGTTTTTCGGATGCGACGATCGGCTGTTTGTGGGCGGAAGGCGTCGTCGCCGAGATCGTGCTGTTCTGGCAAGGCGGGCGATTGCTCGCCCGCCTCGGGCCGCTCGGACTGATGGCGACGGGCGCCGCGGCCGGGATCCTGCGCTGGGGTCTTGCCGGCCTGATCCCCGGCCTATTGCCAGCCGCGGTGCTGCAGTTGCTGCACGCGCTGACCTTCGGCGCGACGCATCTCGGCGCGATGAATTTTCTCTCGCGCACCGTGCCGCCCGGCGCCTCGGCGAGCGCGCAGGCGCTCTACTCGGGCAGTTCGGCCGGGATCGGCAGCGGCATCGTCATGCTCGGCGCCGGCGCGCTCTACGCCAGTTACGGCGGACACGCCTATCTGTTCATGGCGGCGCTGTCGGCGTTGGGACTGGCGTGCGTCGCCCGCCTCGCCAAGGCCAAGGCCGCGCCGCGTTAGACCCTACTTGCCGCAGGTATGGTATTGCGCCTTCGCGGTCGCCGCGAGCGAGGCCGCATAGGCGCGGAATCCCTTGTCGTCGAGGCCTGCGGCAGTCTTGAGAATGTCCGCCGCTTCCTGGCAGGCTTGCGGTGCTGATTTGCCGGCAGTCTTCATCGAGGCGGTATTGGCCAGCGAGGTGTCCCAGGCGTCGAACGCGGCGTTGCCATGAAGATGCGTGATCATCGCCTTTTGGTAAGCCCGGATCGAGACCTGGTTGCGCTGCTGGAACAGCCCATAGGT
>DASYXG010000379.1:0-18708 GCA_035935235.1 Allostellaceae bacterium | reverse complement strand
GGATCGGCGTGCCCCATGTACGGCTCGTCTCGGGTGGAATTTTGGTCGTGGCGTCGAGACCGATCTTGCCGCCCAGACCGGACTCGGGCGAGGCAAAGTCGAGATAATCGATCGGCGTGTTATCGACCAGGGTCACGTCGCGCACCGGATCCATGCGAGTAGAGATGGCCCACATCACATCCTTCCAGTCGCGCACGGCGATGTCCTCATCCACGACGATGACGAATTTGGTGTACATAAACTGCCGCAGGAACGACCAAATCCCCATCATCACGCGCTTCGCTTGGCCCGGATAAGTCTTGCGGATCGAGACCACGGCGATGCGGTACGAGCAGCCCTCGGGTGGCAGCCAAAAATCGACGATGTCGGGAAATTGCTGCTGAAGTAATGGCACAAACACTTCGTTGAGCGCCTCGCCGAGGACCGATGGCTCGTCGGGCGGGCGTCCGGTGAAGGTCGAGAGGTAGATCGGGTCGCGCCGCATGGTGATCGCCGACAGGCGGAATACGGGGAATTGCTCGACTGAATTGTAGAAGCCGGTGTGATCGCCGTAGGGGCCCTCGTCGCCGTATTCGTCGAGCGAAACATGGCCTTCGAGCACGATTTCGGCCTCGGCCGGCACCTTGAGCGGCACCGTCCTGCAGTCGACGAGGTCGACCCGCTTGCCGCGCAACAGGCCGGCGAACTGGTACTCGGATAACGTGTCGGGCACAGGGGTCACGGCGGCAAGGATGGTGCCCGGGTCGGCGCCGATCACGGCGGCAGCCGGGAGCGGCTCGGTTTTCTCCTTCGACCAGCGCTGGTGATGCTGGGCACCGCCGCGATGGCGCAGCCAGCGCATCAACGTCGTGTCGCGGCCGGTGACCTGGAGCCGGTAGATGCCGAGGTTGAACCCGTCTTCGCGGCGGGTACCTGGCCCCTTGGTGACGATCAGCGGCCAGGTGACGAGCGGCGCCGGCTCGCCCGGCCAGCAGGTCTGGATCGGCAGCCGGCCGAGGTCGATATCGCCGCCGGTCAGCACGATTTCCTGGCATGGCGCCCCGCCCATTGTGCGCGGACGCATCGCCATCGCGGTTTTGAGCAACGGCAGCATCTCCAGCGCCTCGCGCCAGCCGCCGGGCGGCTCGGGCTGCTTGAGGAAGGCTAGCGTCTCGCCGACCTCGCGCAGCTGGTGCGGCTCGCGGTCCATACCCCAGGCGACCCGCTCGACCGTGCCGAACAAATTGACCAGCACGGGCGTCGCGTATTTTCCTGCTGGCCCGACGACATTTTCGAACAGCACCGCCGGCCCGCCCTCGGCGAGGAGGCGGGTTTGGATTTCGGTCATCTCAAGCACCGGCGACACCGCTTGCTTGACACGGACGAGCCGTCCGCTCGCCTCGAGCCGGGCGATGAAGTCGCGCAGGCTGGCGTAAGGCATGCGCCTATATAGGCGGCCCCTCAGGTCCTGGCGAGCTTGATACTACTGTTTTGGACCGACCTGCACCTGTGGAACCGGAGCTCCTAAGTTTGAGGGCTGCTTTTGCGCAGGCGGTGCTGGCGCAGGCGGTGCAGGTGCCGGTGGCGCCGGGGCCGGAGGAGAATTGGGCGGAGGAGTTGGAGGTGGCGGGGTTGGGGTTTGCGTCGTTAGGGCCGCCGCCTGATCAGCCACTGCCTGGTCGAGCGCGGGGATCTGCTGAAAACTTAACTCTAGAATTGCAGCATCAAATTTTCGCGATAGCACAGCCTTTACGGTTAAGATCGTATCTGTAGGTGAAACGAATAAAAGTTTTAATTGTGTATCTTTCAGCTGCTTTTGAACATTTTTACTGGCCAAATCAGCTGTCTTGTTTTTTGAAAACACAATAAGAGCCGCTGCTTGATTTAAAGTTAGTTGATCGGTACCTCGTAATCCGAGTGTCTGCCCAATGGCTGCAATCGCTGACGTCTGAAGTGCCGTAGGCGGGGGAGCGGGCGGGGGGGCTGTTGCCGATGATTTGGCTAATGCACTACGCGCGAGGGAATCAATACCGGGTAAACTGCATTGCCAAGCGTAACCGCCAACATACGAGTTGGCCATAGCGTAAGTTAGCGCATTTGGCAAATTTTGTATTTCAGCGCCGACTTGTTGCTTGTAGTTATTTAGAGCGCTATGTACTAAATCTTGGAGTTCGGCGTGATACTGTGTCAGTAGCGCAAATTGACCATAGTTCAACAGGGTAGCTCCGCCGAACCCAAATACGGCCCCAGTCGCTGCAATAGCGCTTGCGCTCGCCTTCGCAACTGTTAGCGCAGGGACCACAATGCCACTTAAGGTAGCTAGCTCTCCGGCGCTGAAGTCATTCTCGTTGCGGGCTCTTTGTAGAGCAATAAAGAAATTATTACATTGTTGGTCAACGTATGCGTACCCGAGCTGAATGAATTCATCTGGAGTAATAGCTGTCTTACCATCGTCTCCAGTGATAGTTCTTAAGGCATCAATCTGCTGCGCCTTAAAATCTTTCAGTGCCTGAGCCTGCGGCATCTCTGGCGCCGGTGGCCCAAAATGGCTGCAGCTGGACAGCAGCGGGGTGAGAGCGGCAAGAAGTACGCGATAACGGGAAAACGTACTGTGGCGCATCGTCGGACCCTTTAGGGGGATCAAAGGGATACACACTTTTAAGTTGTTTTCGCGTGATCGTCAACTCCGGCGCAAAAAAATCAACTATGAGGTTCAGAGATATCACCGCCGTGCGGTTTGGCCATATGTCTCACTTCGTACTCGCAGCGCGAACAGCGACGCACAGGCGGCGAGGCACAGCCCGGCCGATACCGTGATGGCGGCGGTGCCGATTTGGTCGATCAATAAGCCAAAGAGCAGCGGCGCTGCGGATTCGGCGATGCGGGTCGGCACCGCCAAAAGCCCGGTGCGTTTGCCGTAGCCAGCCGGTCCGAACAGCGCGAGAGGCAAGGTGCCGCCGGCGATCGTCAGCATGCCGTTTCCAGCGCCGTGCAGGATGGCGAAGAGGGTGATGCCCACTGGCCCGAGCGCGGCCAGGAACGCGGAGCCGAGCGGGTTGAGGAGCGCCGCTACTCGCGCCGGGATCAGCGGGTGGAAGGAGCGTAGGAGGCCGAACTCGAAGAGGCGCGCGCCAACCTGTGCCGGGCCGACAAGGGCTCCGGCGGCGATCGCCGCCACCGCCGAAGCGCCGGCGCCCTCAAGCAGCCGCGGCAGGTGGGCGGCAAGCGCGCCGCTGACAAACCGCGTCGCCGCGAAGAAGAAGGCCAGGGTCAGCATTGCACCGCGTTGCGGCTCGGGATCAATTTGAGCGGCGGAATCGAGGACGTCGGGTCTAGGCGGCTCCGCTGGCGCCGGCGGGATCAACAGCCAATTGACCGGGCTGCAAAGGAAGAGGTTGAGCGCGGCCCAGAAGAAACACGCCTCGCGCCAGCCGTAATGCTCCAGCATGAAGGCGCTGACCGGCCAGCCGATCGTGCTGGCGAAGCCGGCGAACAGGGTGATGCCGGTGATTGTTGCCCGAGCGTCGAGGCCGTAAAGCCGAGTCAGAGTTGCGAAGGCGGGACTATAGAGACCCATCGCCGTGCCGACGCCGAGGATAAGCCAGGCGGCGATCAGCGCACCGACGCCCTGCGCCAGGCCGAGCATGACCAGTCCGGCCGCCAACACGACATTCGACAGCGTGAGCACCGCCCGCCCGCCGTGGCGGTCGATGACGCGGCCCACGATCGGGGCCAAGCAGCTCGACAGCAGCAGCGCGCCCGAGAAGACGCCGAAAAAGATACTCGGTGCGATTCCGAGCGCGGTCGCGATCGGTGCGCCAAGGATAGCCGGCAGGTAATAGCTCGACGCCCAGGCCAGGGTCTGGGTCGAGCCGAGCGCCGCGACGACAGTGGTCTTGCTGTCTTTCACTCCGGCAGCACTTCCCACACCACGCCCTCGCGCGCTTCGCGGTCTTCCAGTTCGCGGCTCACCGGCACGATATAGCGCTCCCGCTCGATCAGCCCTTCTCGGGGCAGATAGGCTCGCCCCGGATCGCCAAGCAACGCCAGCCTACCGCGCGCGGCAATACGGCGCAGCAGGCCGATCGCCCGCGACGCCATCGGTACCTCGTAGCAGACGTCGCCGGCGAGCACGACACCCCAGCCGATGACGGTGCGGTCGAGCAGATCGCGGGTCTCAATCGTAATGCTGACGCCGTTGAGCGGTGCGTTAAGGGCGATGGCGGCAGTGGCGAAGGGATCGATCTCGGCGGCGACCACGCGCGCGGCGCCAGCCTTGGCCGCGGCGATGGCGACGATTCCGGAGCCAGAGCAAATGTCGAGCACTTCCTTTCCTGCCACCGTCTCGGGGTGGTCGAGCAGATAGCGGGCGAGCGCCTGTCCGCCGGCCCAGGCGAAAGCCCAGAACGGCGGAGGCGTGCCGAAGCGCGCGAGGCTTTCCTCGGTCGCCTGCCAAATCGGGGTGACCTCGGTGGCGAGATGCAGGCGGATTTCCGGCACGAGTGGCGGCGAGCTTATCGCCGTGTTCGCGCGAACGAACGCCTCCGGATCGAGGGCAGAATGGCGGGAGTCAGACAAAATGCCCCGCAGCAATGGCGGCAAGCATCGTCCAGCCGACGATGCGGTTTGCTCGAAACTGCCCCAAACAATCGAGCGGATCGTCGAGGTGCACCCCTTGGGCTTGTCGGTACAGCAGCAACCCGGCGTATGGCAGGAGGATGAAATAACCGGTGCGAAGGTGAGCGGCGATGCCAGCGACCAGCCACAGCGCTATGGCGGCGCCGTAGAACGCGAAGAGGAACGGTTTTGTCTTGTCGCCCAGCGCCAGAGCGGAGGATTTGACCCCGATGCGGGCGTCATCCTCCTTGTCCTGGTGCGCGTAGATCGTGTCGTAGCCGAGCGTCCAGCAGATGCCGCCAAGATAAAGCAATACCGGCGGCCAACCGAGGCTGCCGATCACTGCGGTCCAACCCAGCAGCGCACCCCAATTGAAATTGAGGCCGAGAAACAGCTGCGGCCAATAGGTGATGCGCTTCATGAATGGGTAGGTCGCAATCAGCGCCAGCACGGCGATCCCGAGAATGACGCTCAATCGATTGAAGGTAAGGAGAATCGCCGCACCCGCCGCGAGCTGCGCCGCCATGAACACCACCGCCTGGCGTACGGAGACACGGCCGCTTGGGATCGGGCGAAGCCGGGTGCGCGCGACCTTGCCGTCATACTCCCGGTCAGCGATGTCGTTGAGGGTGCAGCCGGCGCCGCGCATGACGACAGCTCCGATCGCGAACAGCAGCATAAGCCAGGGGTCGGGCCAGCGCGGCCCGGCGAGCGCGATACCCCACCAGCCGGGAAACAGCAGCAGCCAAGTGCCGATCGGACGGTCGAGCCGCGCCAGCCGCGCGTAAGGTTCGGCCCAGCGCGGCAGAAACCGGTCAACCCAATCACCGATATGGATGTCGGTGGGGTCGGCGTTTTTCCCGATGGCCTCGCTCATCGGCTAATCTTGGGCCTGCGATTGGCAGTTCTCAAGCAAGGCAGCTCGATTGGCCGAGAAAGTTGCAACCCGCCTCTATATTCCGGCCGCACTCGCCGAGGGCGGAACAGTCGAGATCGACGCAGCGCAGGGGCACCGCTTGCGTCACGTGCTTAGGCTTGGCGTGGGCGCGGCGGTTGCCGCCTTCAACCCGCGCGATGGCGAGTTTGTTTGCCGGCTTGCCGAGCTCAGCCGCAACGGCGGCTCGCTCGCAATTGAAGCGCAGTTGCGGGCCATCGAGCCGGAAGCCGATCTGTGGCTGCTCTTCGCGCCGATCAAGCGGCTACGGGTCGATTGGCTGATCGAGAAGGGAACCGAATTGGGGGTATCCGCCTTTGTCCCGGTGATGACCGAGCGTACTCAGCCGGAGCGGCTTAACCGTGAGCGCCTCACCGCCCACGCCATTGCCGCGGCGGAGCAGAGCGAACGACTATCGGTGCCGGAGATACGTTTGGCGGAGCGGTTATCAAAACTGTTGGCGGCCTGGGATGCCTCGCGCCGTCTCGTGCTATGCGATGAGACCGGCGGCGGCCGGCCGATTGCCGATGCCATGGCCGAGTACAAGCCGGGCGCGCCGGCGGCGCTCCTGATCGGACCGGAAGGCGGGTTTGCCGAGAGCGAACTTGACGCTCTCGCTGATCTTCCGTTTGTTACCCGCGCCGGGCTCGGTCCCCGCGTGTTGCGTGCCGAGACCGCCGCCCTTGCCGCCTTGGCGGCGTTCCAGGCGATTGCCGGGGATTGGCGGCACACTCGCTCCCGCTGACCGCCCGGGGGTTGCCTATCGCAGCGTTCGCCCGATCTATTGTCATGCACCTTGGAGTATCGTCGACGTATGTCCGCCCCGCCAAAATCGCCCGGAGCGCCGATCACCAGCAAGCGGCAGCTCATCGAGTACCATGAGTCTGGCAACAAACCGCCTTCGGCCTGGCGGGTTGGCACCGAGCACGAGAAGTTCGTCTTTCGGCACAGCGACCTGAAGCGCGTGCCCTATGAGGGGGCGGACGGCATCGGCGCGTTGTTGCAGGGGATGCTGCGTTTCGGCTGGGACCCAGTCATCGAGGCAGGCAATGTCATCGCGCTGGAAAACGACGCGCGATGTTCGATCACCCTCGAGCCGGGTGGGCAGTTCGAGCTGTCGGGCGCGCCGCTTGAAACCATCCACCAGACCTGCGACGAGGTGCATGAGCACCTGCGGCAGGTTCGGGAGGTCTGCGACGAGCTCGGCCTCGGCATGCTCGGGCTCGGCTTCGACCCGAAATCGCGGCGCGAGGATATCAGCTGGATGCCCAAGGGCCGCTACCGGATCATGCGTGCCTATATGCCGAAAAAAGGCCAACTCGGGCTCGACATGATGTTGCGCACCTGCACGGTGCAGGCGAACCTCGATTACGAGTCCGAAGCCGACATGGCGAAGAAGTTCCGCGTCAGCTTGGCCTTGCAGCCGGTGGCGGCGGCGCTCTTCGCCAATTCGCCGTTCACCGAAGGCAAGCCCAACGGGTTCCAGAGCTATCGCAGCTTCGTGTGGACCGATCTCGACCCCGACCGCAGCGGCATGCTGCCTTTCGTCTTCGAGAATGGGTTCGGCTTTGAGCGCTACGTCGATTATCTGCTCGATGTGCCGATGTATTTTGTCTATCGCGACGGCACCTACATCGACGCGAGCGGCCAGTCGTTCCGCGATTTTATCGCGGGGAGGTTGCCGGCCTTGCCGGGCGAAGTGCCGACGATGACCGACTGGGTTGATCATTCGACGACGGCGTTTCCCGAAGTCCGCCTCAAGACCTATCTCGAAATGCGCGGCGCCGATGGCGGACCATGGCGGCGACTGTGCGCGCTGCCGGCGCTATGGACCGGGCTGCTCTACGACCAGGCCGCGCTGGACGCCGCCTATGACCTTATCGCCGATTGGAGCGAGGCAGAGCGCCAGGCGATGCGCGCCGAGGTGCCGAAAATGGGGCTCGACGCACACATCCGCAGCCGCACACTGCGCGATGTCGCGCTGGAAATGCTCGACATCGCTCGCGAAGGGCTGCACCGCCGTGCCCGCCGCGACCGCGCCGGCGAGGACGAGACGCATTTCCTCGACACGCTGTTCTCGATCGCCGGCTCGGGCCGCACTCCAGCGGCCGAGCTGCTCGAAGATTACAACACGCGATGGAACGGCGATCTCGACCAGCTCTATACCGACTACGCGTACTGAAGAACCAAGCGAGAGACGTAGGGCGAAGAGCGCGACATCCGCCATCGACCGGCCGCGGCAAACAGCGCTTCGCTTGCTCGCCCTATTTCAATGCTTGCCGTCGCCGAGTTTGAACGCATGCCATCCTGCAGGATCGGCGAGATCGGCTTCCGGTGGCCTACCCGAGATCGACATCCAACGCTCGCGGTGCCAGCTGGTCATCGCCACTTCCGCGCGGATGGTTGCGCCTATCGTTGGGGCGGCGACGCCGAGCGCCGACCAGGGGATCGTCATCTCGGCGGTGACGCGCGGCTGGTCGGCGCCGAAATAGACCGCCTCGGCGCCCGGCGGCGCGGCACAGCCGTGCGCGATCGCCTGCGCGGCCGCGCCATCGCACAACTCGGCGACCATCGGTTGATAATCGTGATGCACCTTGTCGCGCTCGCGGGGCGGAATGAAGAATAGGGTCATGCGTTTCGGCCCGGCGCCGGCGTTGACGCCAATTTCCAGGCGGTAGGATTCGGCGAGCGGAAACGGGCCGGCATAAGTGAACAAGTCGATGTCGTAATAATCCTGGCCGATCGTCGCCAGGCTGAGGCCCTTGTCGCTCCACGAGAGGTAGATCTCGCCGAAATCGACTGCGCCGGGCGACGGCACCAGCGGCGGCAGCAGGCTCGCGGGCTTTGGCCAGTCGGATAGCGAGCGGTTGGTTAGCAAGATCGCCGCGCGAGGCAATTCGGCGCCGTTGCCCGGTTGAAGCGGGGCGATCGCCTTAGCATGAATTCTCGGCGCGAGGACGTTGGCGCTGGTGAGGGCTTGGGTCAGCTCCTCGTAGGGTTTGTCGTTGATGTCGACGAGGCCGAAATCGTAATCCTCGCCGTCGGGGCGGCCACCTTTGGGGTGGTCGTAATACTGGAACCAATGCGCGCCGATAATCTCGGGGAAGGCGGCGAAATTTGCGGTCGCGGCGGCGGCGCCAGCGGCGCGCTCGACCTGGGTTTGGACCGTCATCAGATGGCCGTTATTGCTATTGCCGGTGCGGTTTTCATTGGCGGCGAAGAACCACTCGGTCACCAGCACGGGCTTGCCGCCTGATAGCTTTTCAAGGCCGTCAAAAAAATAATGCGCTATCCAGCCGTCGCTCGAATCGGGGTTGTAGTTAGTGGCGATCGCATCGACGTGGCGCGCCATCGCCGTGACTGCGGCCGGGTCGTAGTAGATCGGCAGGCGGTCGCCAAAATAGAGCGCGTCCGGATCGGCGGCGCGGATCGACTTTGCCGCCAACGCGTAATAGCGCTCGGCGACGAGCCCGGTCCATTCGCGCACCGCCGCGATGCCGTTGCCGCCCGGCTTCATGCGGGTTGCCGCTGTGCTGGCAAGCAAAGCTCGCCAAGAGCCGACGCCGTCAGGCGGTTGAAAATCAGCGGTAAAGCGACGCCAATCGTCGCCGTAATGACGGCGCAGCATCGCCACCCAACGCTGCTTGGTGAAATTGGCCGGCGGCTTTGTCGAGTAGTAGACAAATAGGGCGCCGGCCCACCAGCCGACCTCGTTGTCCGAGAAATAGCCGATCCGGTAGGGCGAATGGCGATACGGAGCGACCAGCTCCCTTGCCTTCGCCATCATCCGCGGTTCGACCGCTGGGTCGAACGGATCGAACCAATGGAATTGGGAATTCCGGCCCAGTTCCAGGTTGATCACCGCGGGCATCGGCAATTGTTGTGGCGGCAGCGACCAACCGGCGGCGGTGTTGAACTCCCATTGCTTAAGGCGGGCCATGGTTTCGTTCACCCAGTCGACGAGCGAAGGGGTGAATGCGGTCCAGCTGTACCAGGTCTTGCCGTCGTGCTCGCGCCACGGATAACCGCCGTCGAGCGCGTTGACCCCAAGGCTGTAGAAGCGCTCGCCGCACGGGGTCTTTAGCCAGCTGGCTCCATGATCCTTGACGATGGACCAGCGCGTGGTCGGGGCGGTTGCCAGATTGCAAGCGTGCCCGGCTGGTGCTTCCAGAACGAGAAGTGCCGCGATGGCGAGTAAGCACAGTCTGCGCAACCGTGGTGCGTCCTTCGAGACGCGGGCTGCGCCCGCTCCTCAGGATGAGGAAGGTTGTGGCGGGTTAAGCTCTACCTCATCCTTGGGACGCTGCGAAGCAGTCGGCTTAACGCAGACGTCCGCGGCCTCAAGATCAAGCCGCGGTGCCGCCGACGGTGATGCCGTCCATGCGCACGCTGGGTTGGCCGACGCCGACCGGCACGCCCTGGCCGTCCTTGCCGCAGGTGCCGACCCCGTCGTCGAGGCGCAGATCGTTGCCGATCATGGTGATCTTGTTCATCGCGTCGGGGCCGTTGCCGATCAGGGTGGCGCCCTTGACCGCCGGGCCGATCTTACCATCCTCGATCAGATAGGCCTCCGAGGCCGAGAACACGAATTTGCCCGAGGTGATGTCGACACTGCCGCCGCCGAAATTGACCGCGTAGAGACCCTTTTTGACCGAACGCAAAATCTCCTGCGGGTCCTTGTCGCCGGCGAGCATGTAGGTGTTGGTCATGCGCGGGATCGGCGCGTAGGCGAAGCTCTCGCGGCGGCCGTTGCCGGTTGGCCGCACCCCCATCAGCCGAGCGTTCATGCGATCCTGCATATAGCCTTTGAGGATGCCGTCCTCGATCAGCACGTTGTAGCCCGAAGGGGTACCCTCGTCGTCGACGGTCAGCGAGCCGCGGCGGTCGGGGATCGTCCCGTCGTCGACGACGGTGACGCCCTTCGAGGCGACACGCTGCCCGAGCAGCCCGGAAAACGCCGAAGTCTTCTTGCGGTTGAAGTCGCCTTCGAGCCCGTGGCCAACGGCCTCGTGCAGCATCACGCCAGGCCAGCCTGAGCCGAGGACGACGACCATCTCTCCGGCCGGCGCCGGCACCGAGCCGAGATTGACGAGGGCCTGGCGCAGCGACTCGTCGACATGGCGCTGCCAGTTGACTGGATCGAGGTAGCGCTCATAGGCGAAGCGGCCGCCGCTGCCGTAGGAGCCGGTTTCCATGCGGTCGCCCTCGCCGACCATGATCGAGACGTTGACCCGGACCAGCGGACGGATGTCGGCGACACGGCTGCCATCGGCGCGAATGATCTGCACCGCCTGCCAAACGCCGCTGATCGAGGCCATCACCTGGCGCACGCGCGGGTCAAGGCCCCGGGCATAGGTATCGATGTCGGTGAGGAGCTTGGTCTTGGCCGACAGCGCGACCTCGTGTAGCGGGTTGAGGTCGGTGTAGAGGAGGCGGTTGGTGCCCTGCGGCGCGTCCGACATGGCGCCGTGATGGCCGGTTGCGACCGCGCGCACGGTGGCGCCGGCGCGCTTGATCGCCGCCTCGGAAATCTCCGACGAATGGGCGTAGCCGGCGGCATCGTCGGCGATCGCGCGCAGGCCAAATCCCTGGGTCGTATCGAAAGCGGCGCTGCGGATGCGGCCGTCGTCGAGCGCGACGCTCTCGGACTGGCTGTACTCGAGAAACAGTTCGCCGTCGTCCATGCCGTGCAAGAGCTCGCCGACCAGCCGCTCGACGCGCTGCGGGTCCATGCCCGTGCGGTTGAAGAACAATTCGTCGGTCTGAGCGAGGTTGGTCATCGAGTGCTCCAGGGTATTTGCTGCCCTCAATATGATGTCGAAGTGGGCATCATGAAAGCCACGATCGCGGCATCGTGTCGGGCGCGCGCACGGCGTGCGGCGGCTTGCCGCAATGGGTTAGCGCGGGTTTGACGCAGTTGTTGCCGCCTCGGGCTTTGGTGTAGGGTCGGCACGATCGATTGCTGCCGCCGCTTGGCCGTTGAAGGCGGAAGGCGGCGCGGCTTCGGCCTAGCGGCGCGAAGCCCGGACGGTCCCGCTCGGATCAGCCATTTCCGACCAGCGGCTCCGGGCGGCTCGCCGGGAGGTCGGAGCGGTTGCCTCGATGAGGCATCCGCGGCGGAGGGGAGCTGCGAGGGCATGGTGCGGATGACGACAGCGATGATCCGGAAACTTTCGGCGGCGAGTTGCGTCGGGCTGGCGGTGATGCTGCTGGGCGGCGGGGCCTTCGCCGATCAGCCCGAACCATGGCAGCTCGGGATGCAGGCGCCGGCGACCCCGGTTACCGAGCGGATCCATCAGTTTCACAACGAGCTGCTGATCATCATCTTCGCCATCTCGCTGCTCGTGTTCGGTCTGCTGCTCTTCATCATGCTTCGCTTCAACGCCCGCTCGCATCCAGTGCCCAGCCGCACCACGCACAACACGCTGATCGAAGTGCTGTGGACGATAGGCCCGGTGCTGGTCCTCGTCATGATCGCGATCCCGTCGTTCAAGCTCATGTACTACATGGACCGGGTGCCCGATTCGAAGATGACGATCAAGATCACCGGGCATCAATGGTACTGGGAGTACACCTACCCGGATAACGGCAATTTCAGCTTCAACAGCAACGTCATCGCCGACAAGGATTTGAAGCCTGGCGACAAGCGTCTGCTCGATGTCGACAATCCGCTGGTGATCCCGGTTGGCACGACGATCCGCCTCCAGGTCGCCGGCACCGACGTCATCCACAGCTGGTTCGTGCCGTCCTTCGGGGTCCAGGAATACGCTGTGGTCGGCCGCCTCAACGAGGCCTGGGTCAATGTCAACCAGCCCGGCACCTATTATGGCGAGTGCAACCAGATCTGCGGCGTGAACCACGCGATGATGCCGATCAAGGTCGTCGTCATGAACCAGCCGGATTTCGACAAATGGGTGGCACAGGCGAAGACCGCCTTCGCGGCGCCGAATGAGGACACGACCAAGGTGACTAACGCCAATCCAGCGGCGGTCACCGAGCTGGCTCAGACCGGCAATCGATAGGGAAGAGGTATCCGATGGCATACCAGGCTCACGCCGACCACGCCGATCATGCGCACGGCGCGCCGAGCTTCTTCGTCCGCTGGTTCTGCTCAACCAACCACAAGGACATCGGCACCCTCTATCTGATCTTCGCGATTATCGGCGGGCTCATCGGCGGGTTCTTCTCGCTGCTGATGCGCATCCAGCTGTCGCACCCCGGCAACGAGTTCCTTTCCGACCACCAGCTGTACAACGTGATCATCACCGCGCACGGGCTGATCATGGTGTTCTTCCTGGTCATGCCCGCGATGATCGGCGGGTTTGGCAACTGGTTCGTGCCATTGATGATCGGTGCGCCGGACATGGCCTTCCCGCGCATGAACAACATCAGCTTCTGGCTGCTGATCCCCGCGTTTCTGCTGCTGCTGGGTTCGGCCTTTGTCGGTCAGGGTGAGGGGTTGAACAACGCGCTACACGGCGGCGCCGGGGTCGGTTGGACGATATACCCGCCGCTATCCGGCGCCAGCCAAGCGGGGCATCCCGGCCCGTCGATCGACATGGCGATCTTCTCGCTGCATCTGGCGGGCGCCTCGTCGATCATGGGGGCGATCAACTTCATCACCACGATCTTCAACATGCGGGCGCCGGGCATGACCCTGCACCGGATGCCGTTGTTCGTCTGGTCGATCCTGGTGACCGCATTCCTGCTGCTGCTGTCGCTGCCGGTGTTGGCGGGCGCGATCACCATGCTGCTGACGGACCGCAATTTCGGCACGACGTTCTTCGACCCAGCCGGCGGCGGCGATCCGCTTCTCTTCCTGCACCTGTTCTGGTTCTTCGGTCACCCCGAGGTCTATATCCTGATCCTGCCGGGATTCGGGATGGTCTCGCAGATCGTGTCGACCTTCTCGAAGAAGCCGGTATTCGGCTATCTCGGCATGGCCTACGCGATGGTGGCGATCGGCGGCATCGGCTTTGTCGTGTGGGCGCACCATATGTACACGACCGGGATCTCGATCGACACGCGAGCCTATTTCACCGCTGCGACGATGGTTATCGCCGTGCCTACCGGCGTCAAAATCTTCTCGTGGATCGCGACGATGTGGGGCGGCTCGATCGAGTTCAAGACGCCAATGTTGTGGGCGATGGGCTTCATCTTTCTGTTTACGATCGGCGGTGTGACCGGCGTCGTTCTCGCCAATGCCGGCGTCGATATCGCGCTCCATAATACCTATTACGTGGTCGGCCATTTCCACTACGTGCTGTCGCTTGGCGCGGTGTTCGCGCTGTTCGGCGGTTTCTATTACTGGATCGGCAAGATGTCGGGCCGAACCTATCCCGAATGGATGGGCCAGGTTCATTTCTGGACGACATTTATCGGTGTCAACCTGACCTTCTTCCCGATGCATTTCCTCGGCCTGGCTGGAATGCCGCGGCGCATCGCCGACTACCCCGACGCGTTCGCCGGGTGGAATCACGTCGCCTCGATCGGCTCGTATATCTCCTCGGCCTCGACCGTGTGGTTCATCTTCATCGTCTTCTACACCCTGCTTGCCGGCAAACGGGTCGGGGCCAATTATTGGGGCGAGGGCGCGACCACGCTCGAGTGGCAGGTGCCGTCGCCGCCGCCGTTCCATACCTATGAGGAGCTGCCGGTGATCGAGCCGGCCGCTGGGCACTAGCGGCGCTGGGATGGGGTTCCGGCGAGTAGAATCGTGAGCGAGATGCCCTCAGCTGCCGTCGCGCCAGTCGCCGGTGCAGCGGTTGGCGATTACGTCCAGATCCTGAAGCCTCGGGTGATGTCCCTGGTGGTGTTCACCGGCATCGTCGGGCTCGCCGTTGCGCCGGGGCATTTGCATCTCTTCCTCGCCGCGGTGGCGATCCTCTGCATCGCGGTCGGCGCCGGCGCCTCAGGCGCGATCAACATGTGGTACGACCGCGATATCGACCGGGTGATGCCTCGTACCGCGTCGCGGCCGCTGCCGGCGGGGCGGATGCTGCCGGGCGAGGCGCTGGGCTTTGGTTGTGTGTTGGCGATCGGGTCGGTCGCGGTTATGGGGATTGCGGTCAATTGGGCCGCGGCGGCGCTACTCGGTCTGACCATCGCTTTCTACGTCTTCGTCTATACGATGTGGCTCAAGCGGCGGACGCCGCAGAACATTGTCATCGGCGGCGCCTCCGGCGCCTTGCCGCCGCTGATCGGCTGGGCTGCGGTAACGGGCGATCTGGGCTGGGGCGCGATCGCGCTCTTCGCCATCATCTTTTTCTGGACGCCGCCCCATTTCTGGGCCCTGTCGCTTTACAAGGCCGACGAATACGCCGCCGCTGGCATACCAATGTTGCCGGTGGTTGCCGGGGCGCGTGAGACCAAGCGGCAGATGCTGCTGTATACGCTGGTGCTGTGGCCGGTGACAGCAGCGCCATGGCTCCTCGGCCTCGCTGGTCCGGTCTATGCGATGGGCGCCGGTCTACTGAGCTTGCTGTTCACCTTGTGCGCGGTGCGAGTCTGTCGCGACGAGGGCGAGCGCAGCGCGCGGCAGATGTTCGCGTTCTCGCTCGCCTACCTGTTCCTCATCTTCGCGCTCTTGCTGGCCGATCATGGTATCGGAGGCTGGCAGTGATGGCGGATGATCCCTCTGACGCCCGGATGCGGGTGATCCGGGCGCGCAATCGCGCGCTCCTCCTGGTTCTCGTTGGCTTGGTCGCGCTGTTTTACGTGCTGACGTTCGTGCGCATGGGCGGGCATTAGCATGGCCGAACGCCGCAGTCGCCACGGGATAACCGCCGTCCTGCTGGGTGCGGTGGTGGCCGGCATGGTCGGCTTGAGCTTCGCCTCGGTGCCACTCTACCGGCTGTTCTGCGCCGCGACCGGTTATGGCGGCACGACCCAGCGCGCCACCGCGGCGCCGGCGGACATCGCCAAGTCGATCGTCGTCGTGCGCTTTAATGCCGAGATCTCGAACGACCTCAATTGGGAATTCCGGCCGCTTCAGAGTGAAATACAGGTCCATCCCGGCGAGCAGGCGCAGGTGTTCTTTCGTGCGGTGAACCGCTCTCACGAAGGGGTGACCGGGCAGGCGACCTTCAACGTCACTCCGGCCAAGAGCGGTATCTATTTCGACAAGCTGCAGTGCTTCTGCTTCAATGCACAGTACCTGGCGCCGGGCGAAAGCAAGGACATGGGGGTGGTCTTCTTTGTCGACCCCGATATGTTGAAGGATCCCGACACCAGCGACGTCCACACAATCACGCTGTCCTATTCGATGTTCAAGGCAGCGAACCAGAAACCCGACAAATTGGGGCCGAACTCATGACCGATACGCACGCCGACGCGCACGGGCACGCTCACGGGCATGACGGCCCCAAGCACCCGTACCACCTAGTCAATCCGAGCCCGTGGCCGCTTGTCGGCTCGATCGCGGCCGGGGTGATGGCCATGGGCGGCGTGTTGTTCATGCACGGGCATGGCTTCGCGGCCCTGATCATTGGCGCGATCTCGGTATTGCTGACAATGGCGGTGTGGTGGCGTGACGTGATCCGCGAAGCCACCTTCGAGGGCTATCACACTCCGGTCGTGCAACTCGGGCTGCGCTACGGCATGGCGCTGTTCATCGCCTCGGAGGTGATGTTCTTCGCCGCATTTTTCTGGGCCTTCTTCACCTCGAGCCTGTTCCCGGTCGGCGGCGTGTGGCCGCCTCAGGGCATCCATCCGTTCAACCCGTTCGAATTCCCATTTCTCAATACGCTGATCTTGCTGCTGTCTGGCACGACGGTGACCTGGGCGCACCATTCGCTGCTCGAGGGCAATCAGAAGGGGCTGGTGCAGGGGCTGACCGTGACGGTGCTGCTCGGGCTCAGTTTCACCTGCGTCCAGGCCTATGAGTACTCGCACGCGGCCTTTAGCTTCACCGGCGGCATCTACCCCTCGACCTTCTTCATGGCGACCGGGTTCCACGGCTTCCACGTGATCATCGGCACGACCTTCCTCGCGGTCTGCCTGTGGCGGGCGCAGCGCGGCGACTTCACGCCGACGCATCATTTCGGGCTCGAAGCAGCGGCCTGGTACTGGCATTTCGTCGACGTCGTCTGGTTGTTCCTGTTTGTCTGCATCTATTGGTGGGGCATGGGGGCGGCCCTCCCGCTCGGCGAATAGGGGCCTATCCGGGAGTGGCTTACGCCCCGGTCTCGATTACTCAGGCGGCGCTCAAATGTCGCTGCCCGCGCTGCGGCGATGGGCCGGTTTTCACCGGCCTCTTGACCGTGCGCGAGGCGTGTCCGCGCTGCGGGCTCGATCTCTCGGCCGAGGATGCCGGCGACGGTCCGGCGGTGTTCCTCATCTTCTTTCTAGGCGCGATCGCGGTCGGCATCGCCGCGTGGCTGGAACTCGAATTCGCGCCACCGATCTGGGTGCACATTATTGTGCTGACCCCGCTTATCGTCGGTGGCGCGATCGGTCTGCTGCGGCCGCTAAAGGCTGGGATGATCGCATTGCAATACCGGCACAACCTGCTGAACCCGCCAGCGTCCTAAGCCGGCGATGACCGGGTTTCGCCCACGCTTGGCGCCGACACTGTTCACCGTGCCGGCGCTGCTGATCCTTCTTGGCCTTGGCACCTGGCAGGTGCAGCGCCTCCATTGGAAGGAGGGCCTCATCGCCCAGCGAGCGGCGATGGTCGCCGCCCCGCCGATCGCCCCGCCGCAGACTCTCGCCGAGGCCCAGGCAAATCAATTCCGTCACGTCGCGGATGACGGCACACTGCTCAACGACAAGGAAATCTATCTGGCGGCGACCTCGGATTCGGGTGAGTCGGGATATCAGGTTCTGACCCCGCTGCAGGAGGCGGCCGGACGGGTCATCTTCGTCAATCGCGGGTTTGTTCCGCTCGAGTTGAAGGACCCAAAGAAGCGTAGCGCCGGCCAACTCACCGGAGCGGTGCGCGTCGCCGGTCTACTGCGGGCGCCGCCGGCGGAAAAGCCGACCTGGTTCCTGCCGGACAATCGCGCCGACCTCAATCTGTGGTTCTGGGTCGATCTGCCGGCAATGGCGAAGGCGGCGGGGGTGCCCGACGCCGCGCCGTTCTATATCGACGCCGATAAAACGCCCAACCCGGGCGGTTGGCCGAAGGGCGGGGTCACCAGGCTGGAGCTGCCGAATGACCATCTGCAATACGCGATAACCTGGTACGCGCTGGCCTTGGCGCTGATTGTCATCTACGTCGTCTATCATCGCCGCACTTCGACGGCGGACGAATAGTTGCCTGAACCAATCGGCGACCTAAAGGTTTACAGGATAGCCGGGAGCGGCCATATCTCGCCGGAGGCAAGGCGCGCCAGTGGCGATCGCTCGGCAAGAAGACCACACGTCAAGGGGACTCCCGGTGATCGAAATTGGCGCCAAACACGACGCTCGTGAGACTAGCCGCGTTGCCCTAGGCCACCGCTTCGGACAGATCCGCCGCGAAAGCGAGGAGTTGGCCGCCCGGCTGACCCCGGAGGACCAGTCGATCCAATCGATGCCGGACGCTAGCCCCACCAAGTGGCATCTGGCGCACACGACCTGGTTCTTCGAGACCTTCATTCTCGACCGCTTCGATCCCACCTATCGCGTTTTCGACCCGGCCTTCCATTATCTGTTCAATTCCTATTACGAGGCCGAAGGGCCGCGTCACCCGCGGCCGCAACGGGGGCTGTTGTCGCGGCCGAGCTGCGCCGATGTCGCCGCCTATCGCGATCATGTCGGCGCAGCGATAGCGACGCTGGTCGAGAGCGCGACCGGCGAGGCGTGGGGCGAAATCGCCCCACTCCTCGAGCTAGGGCTGCATCATGAGCAGCAACATCAGGAACTGATCCTGATGGACATCAAGCACGTGTTCTCGCTTAACCCGCTGTTGCCGGCGTATCAGCCACCTCGCCGGCGCGCAGCAGCGGAAGCGACGCCGCTCACGTTTGTCCCGCATCCAGGAGGCCTCGTGGAGATCGGTCATTCCGGTGCGGACTTCGCCTTCGACACTGAGGGACCGCGCCATCGCGTGTGGCTCGACCCGTTCCGGCTGGCGAGCCGGCCGGTAACCTGCGGTGAGTTTGCCGAATTCATCGCTGCTGGCGGATATGCTGAGCCCGAGTTTTGGCTCTCGGACGGCTGGGCCACCGTGCAACAGCACGGCTGGGAGGCGCCGC
>DASYXG010000378.1:0-8365 GCA_035935235.1 Allostellaceae bacterium | reverse complement strand
CGCGCAAATCTTCCGGATCGAGCCGCGTCGCGAGCTCGGTCGAGCCGACCACGTCGCAAAACATGATCGTCAGCAGGCGCCGCTCGGCCCCAGCGGAATCCGTTGGCTCGGCGGGGGCCGGCGCTGGCGCTGCGGTTGCCTGCGGCGATGGCGCCTCGCGCAAACCCGCGATCGCCGCGAGCAGCTTGCGCCGGTGGCCAATCGAGGTGACACCGAGGCCGATCAGATCGTCGGCGGTTAGGTCGGCGAGGATGTCGCCGTCGATATCGTTGTCGCGGAACGCTGCCGCGTACTGGTCGAGCCCCAGTTCACGCAGCCACTCGTCAACGTTCGCCGCCATGCCTCCTGTTATATCCTAGGTTCTGGGTCGTGGGCTCGATAGATGCGGCGCGTCGAGCCCGACCCCGACGAGATGGCCGAACAGCTCGCCAAGTTTCTGGTGATCGGCCGCCGGCAGCGGCGGCTTCAGCAGCGACTCGATATTGGTCTTGAGATGCGCGGGACTGCCGGTGCCGAACAGCACGACGTCGACCCCGGGCTCGTGCCGGACATAGCGATAGCAGGCGTCGACGACGCTGCTGGCGCCGCCGTGATGGATCAGAAAGCCGAGTGGGTCGTCATTCTCGGCGAGTGACGCCGGCACTTGGCCTTCGGTCGCCAATTCGCGCAGCGTCGCCTGCAACCGGCCGGGCTGCGAGAAGATGTTGCGCACCGCGAACATCAGCAGCGTCCCGACCCTGTGCTGCCGCGTCAGCGGAAACACGCGCTCGCGCGCGTTCTGGTGCATCATCGAAAATCCGACCATGACGACGTCCCACACGCCGTCCTGCGCTGCCTGATGCAGCGTTTCGTGCTGGAGGTCGTGCGGCGCGGTCTCGGTGATGCCGAGAAAGCGGATTTTCCCTTTTTCCTTTTCCTGAAGCAGCACCGGCGCGAGTTCTTCGAGCGCGTGCCGGTAATTGCGCGGCGGCACGCCGTGCAGCTCGTAGACATCGATATAGGGCGTATCGAGCTGGCGCAGCGAATTGTCGAGCGCGGCGACGATCCCGGCTGGATCGGCGCGCCCACTCGACCACGCAAACGGCGGCTTGGTGCAGATCACGATCTCATCGCGGCGCAGCGTCTTGATCGCCTTGCCCAGTACCGGCTCGGTGCCGTAAGCCGCCGCCGTGTCGAACAGATTCACCCCGAGTTCCGCCGCCTCGCGAACGATGCGGATCGCGCCCGCCTCATCGCCGCCGGTGCCGAGCCCCAGCCGGCTGAACCCGCCGCAGCCGAGCCCGGCGATACTGACCCTCAACCCGGTACGGCCGAGCGTGGTGTAATCCATTCGTTTCCCCATGCAAATTTGCCGACAACCTAACCGGCTCAAGCGCGCTGCAACAGCCGTACCGTGCTTGCCGCTCGGGGCCAAATGGCTTCATGCTGTTTGCAAAGACCCGCGGGGGAGTAGCGCCATGAGACTCAACGACGTCGTCAACATCGAGGACCTGCACCGGCAGGCGAAGCGACGCTTGCCGAAGATCGCCTTCGATTTCATCGAGGGCGGGCTGGAGGACGAGCGCGGCCTCGAAACCAACACCTCCGCGTTCCACAAACACCGGCTGCTGCCGCGCTATCTCGTCGATGTTTCCAAGCGCGACCAGACCCGAACCATTTTCGGCCAGACCTTCAACTCGCCGTTCGGCATCTCGCCGACCGGCGGCGCCGGTCTCTTCCGCTATCATGCCGATTTGATGCTGGCCGAGGCGGCGAAGGACGCCAACATCCCCTACATCATGTCGGGCGCCAGCAACGACTCGATCGAGGCGGCGGCGAAGATCGCGCCCAAGAACCACTGGTATCAGCTCTACGCGGCGCGCGATCCGGCGGTCAATGCCGACATGATCCGCCGCGCCAACGATGCCGGGCTCGGCGCGCTGGTGCTGACCGTCGACACCCCGGTCGGCTCGAAGCGCGAGCGCAACATCCGCAACGGCTTTGCCAATGTGCGCGGCGGTTTGCTGCAGGCTCTAAGCCTCAAACCATCGATCTTGTTCGAAGCAATGAGCCATCCCGCCTGGATCGTCGAGTATTTTCGGCGCGGCGGCGGCACGCCGATGCTCGGCAACTGGCAGCCCTACGCGCCGGCCGGATCGGATGCCGAGGCCGTCTACAAGTACGCCTCCTCGGTGCGGCCGTTCAACGCGCAGACCTGGAAGGATGTCGAGCAGTACCGCAAGCTCTTCCCGCGCGGCCTCGTCATCAAGGGGATTATGAGCCCCGACGATGCGTTGCGCGCCATCGATGTCGGCTGCGACGGCATCCTTGTCTCGAATCATGGCGGGCGGCAGCTCGACCAGGCGCCAGGCTCGCTCGATGTGCTGCCGGCGATCCGCGCCGCGGTTGGTGACAAGCTGACCCTGCTGCTCGACAGCGGCGTTCGGCGCGGCGCCGACATATTGATCGCGCTCTGCCTCGGCGCCGATTTCTGCTTCTTCGGTCGGCCGACGCTCTACGGCGCGGCCGCCTACGGCCTCCCCGGGGTCAAGAAAGCCATCGACATCTTCGTCAACGAGATCGATTTGGTGATGGGCCAGATCGGCGCTCCCAGTCTCGCCGATCTCGGGCCCGATTTCCTCTGGCAGGACGATCGCGGCCGTAACCGTTAAGCACAAAGGAGACTTCTATGATCGCAATCTGGGTGAAGGTGAAGGTCAAGGCGGAACGGCGCGGCGATTTTCTCAAGGCGATCGAGGTCGATGCGCTCGGTTCCGAGGGCGACGAGCCGGGCTGCGCCCGCTTCAACGTGCTCCAAGACGCGCAGGACCAGAACACCTATTACTTCTACGAGGTCTACCGCGACGAGGCGGCACTGGAGGCGCATCGCGCGGCCCCGCATTACGCCGTGTGGCGCGCCGCCGCCGACACGCTCGACGGACCCGCTCAGGCGACCCGCTGCCAGACGGTCTTTCCGGCGGCGACGAACTACTGGTTTAAGGAATAGCCTCTCCCAGCGGCTGGACCTTCCGCGCGACGACCAAAGGAGACCAAAAACGTGGTAATGGGTCAGTCTGAGCCGCGTCGGCCGAAGGCTGCCCGAGGCTGTCTGCCTTCGTTCATCCTTCACGCATGTCTTGTCGCCGCTTGCGTCGCTCCAAGGCGATCGCGGTAATTTCCTGTGTCGCTGCGCTGATGAGCGCACCGTCGGCGCGGGCGGATGTGTTCACGGTGCGGCCCGCGCTCACCGCTGCCGCGACTGACTCCCAAACCAATTTGGTGTTTTTCGGGAGTAGTAGAGTACAGAACGGATTCGACCCCGAGGTTTTCGATTTCGCCATGGCAGAATCAGGCGTTGACGACACTCATTCATACAATGTCGGTTTGCCGGACGAAGTTCTTGCCGAGATTATTATCGATGTAGAACGGTTTTTTATCCTACGGCCCAAGGGTATTAGATACGTTCTCTTCGAACCAAATCTCGGCGGCCTGGCGTTTTTTGCGCCCAATACCCAGCGCTCCATCAGGCTTTTTTCGCTACACGGCGCTTACCTGGTGAATCAGATGATGAGCGGCCGCCTGCAGCGGGCGATGGACACAACCGAACCGGATTATGCGCTGCGCGCCCTAACCTTGCTGGCGCAGCACTACACCGGCCTCTCTTGGACACCGCCTGAAAAGGAATATGCCCCTTGGTATCCGCCGCGGGGACACCCGCGTGAGCCTCGTGAGAATGGCAGCCTAAAAGACGACGAGGCCTACGCGGAAGGTGTGCGCAACATCGAGACGTTCAAGCCGCAACCCGAAGACATCACGGATGCACAGGTCCGCCTCGTCCTCTCGCTTGCGCGCCATATCCGAGCACACGGGGCCATACCGGTGATCGTTACCACTCCGCAATATGTTAATTTTTGGCTGACCCATGACCTTGTGGCGAAAATCACCAAGGTCTGCGGCGACCGCGATCCGCTCGTCCTCGACTTTACCTCGCCGACCAGGTACCCCGCGCTGTGGGATCAGCGAAACCGCATGGACGATGATCACCTCAACATCCGGGGTGCGGGTGTTTATTCTCAGCTTCTAGCCCATGAACTCGCCCGGGCACTGCGTGCGCCGCACGATCGCGATCACTTCTGCAGTTTCTAGCCAGGTAATTTTGCGAGCGGTTGGGTTTGGCGAACGGCGCGGGGCACGCTAGGCTGACGGCAACCCGCAAAGGAGACACGGCGATGGCAAAGGCATATTGGATAGCGACATACAAGTCGGTCTCGAACCCCGATGCGCTGGCGGCCTACGCCAAGATCGCCGGCCCGGCGATTCAGGCGGCTGGCGGGCGCTTCCTGGCGCGTGGCACCGCGGCCAAGGCTTACGAGGCGGGGTTGCTGCAGCGCACCGTTCTGATCGAGTTCGACAGCGTCGCGGCGGCCGAGGCGGCGCATGACAGCCCCGGATACCAGGAAGCGCTGAGGGCGCTTGGCAACGGCGCCGACCGCGACATACGCATCGTCGAAGGCGTTTAGTCAAATCGGCCGCGCAGCGGCCTAAAGAATAACCACCGAGACAGTGAGGCACGGAGTTTGGAGAGTGAGCGGCGATCTCATCGCCTCTGTGCCTCCGAGGTGAATTTCCGGCGCGTCGCGCCGTCTAAGACAGGAGTCGTCGATGCCCCGCTTAGGTTTTGGCGCGTTCCTCGCCCCGCATCACCCGGTCGGCGAGAACCCGTTGCTGCAGTTCCGCCGCGACCTCGACTTGGTCGAGCTGCTCGACAAGCTCGGCTACGACGAGTTCTGGTGCGGCGAGCATCACTCCTCGGGTTGGGAGATGATCGGCTCGCCCGAGATGTTTCTCGCCGCGGCGGGCGAGCGCTCGAAGCGGATCAAGCTCGCCACCGGCGTCGTCTCGCTGCCCTATCATCATCCGTTCAACGTCGCGCAGCGCATGGTGCAGCTCGACTGGATGACCGGCGGCCGGGCGATTTTCGGCTCGGGCCCCGGCGCGCTCGCCTCCGACGCGCACACCCTTGCGATCGATCCGATGGTGCAGCGCGATCAGCAGGACGAGGCGATCGGCGTCATCCGCCGCCTGATGCGCGGCGAGCGCGTCACCCACAAGAGCGACTGGTTCACCCTGCAGGATGCCGCGCTCCAACTGCTTCCCCTACAAGAGGACATGCCGTTCGCGGTCGCCTCGCAGATCAGCCCGTCGGGCATGACCCTTGCCGGCAAGCATGGCTGCGGCGTCATCTCGATCGGCTCGCTGGCAGAGGAGGGGCTCAACGCGCTGCCGACGCAATGGGGCTTTGCCGAAGCCGCCGCGAAAAAACACGGCCAGACGGTCAGCCGACAGGATTGGCGGGTGCTGCTGTCCTGGCACATCGCCGAGACCCGCGAGCAGGCGATCGCCGAGGCGCGCCACGGCCTCTTGCGCCACCACAACGAATACATTGTCGGCACCTTGCAGCGTCCCGGCGCGACCGCGTTCACCGATCCCGACGAGGCGATCGAGAAGACCGCGTTCGGACCCGGCGCCTCGGCGACGATCGGCACGCCCGACGATCTCGTCGCCCGGCTCAAATCGGTGATCGAGATGAGCGGCGGCTTTGGCACCGTCGTCGGGTTCGTCCACGACTGGGCCAACCCGGAAAACACCTTCCGCAGCTGGGACATGGTCGCCCGCTACGTGATTCCGGAGATCAACGGTTATCTCGCCAAGCTGCGCGAGTCGCGCGATTTCGTCGCCACCAACCGCGGCGTCTTCGATCGCGCCAAAGAGGCGATCATGGCCAAGATCAGCGAGAACGAGGCCGCGGTCGCTGCGCTCGCCAAAACCAAGGGCTCGCGGCTCGGCGATGTCGCCTCGGCCAGCAACGCGATCGACTTCAGCAAGGTCCGCGACGCGGCTAAGTAGTTGGCTTGAGCGGCGGCGTCACCTCCGCCGGGTCGATGCCGAGCTCGTAGAGGCCCATATTGTAGAGGCAGAAATCCGCCGGCGGCGGGTGCAGCGGGCCGAGTGCGCCGTCGCGAAATAGCTGCTCCAGCCGCGAGGTCTTGAAGATGCCGTGCGCGCCGCCGAGCGTGAGCGCGGTGCGGGTGATCCGGCTCACCGTCTCGCCCACCGCGTATTTGGCGCGGTAGAGCGCGGCGGTGGTCTCCGCCGTCGGTCCGTCGCGGTCGCTGAGCCAGGCCGAGCGATAGGTGATGAGCCGCGCCGCTTCGAGATCGGCGCTCATCTCGGCGACGTGGCGGCGCACATCGGGATGAAAGGCGAGCGGCTGGCTGTAGCCTTCGGGCTGGCGCTCATGCATCACCCGTCGCAGCTCGTCGAACGCCGCTTGCGCCACCCCGAGATAGACCGGGGTGTACGACCCCCAGAACCAGTTGAGATTGTCGTGGCGGAACCGCCGCATATCGTCCGAGCGATAGACGGCGGCGCTTTCCAGCAGAAAGCATTCGTCGAGGATCAGCGAGTCGCTGCGCGTCGCGCGCATCCCCAGCACATCCCAGTTTGCGTCGACGCCGCGGCCTGGGGCGTCGGGTGGCAGCAGCAGGATCATTCCCGCCGCGGGACTCGTCGCCTCCTCCGGATAGACCATCACCAAGACGAAATCGGCGGCTTCGAGCATCGAGGCGAACATCTTGCGCCCGGTCGCGCGGTATCCGCCCTCGACCCGCCGCGCCCGCGCCTTGAGCGGCCGCTCGCCGATCAGCGAGGTGGTGACCGGCTCGGAGAAATTGCCGGCGATGAGCTTGTGTTCGCCGACGACGAGGTCGGCGATGCGCCGCTTGGTCTCGGCCGTGACCTCGGGGCTTTGCAGCAGCGGCATTATCACCGAGGCGTGCATGTTGAAGGCCAGCGCGGTCGATGGGCATCCCGCGCCAAGCGCTTCGTAGGCAATCGTATGATCGAGAAAGCTGGCGCCCTGGCCGCCCCATTCCTTGCCCACGCTCAGCGCCAGGAAGCCTTCCTCGCGCAGGCGCTGATAATTCTCGACGGGATGGCTGGCGTCGCGGTCATGCGCCGCCGACCGGGTTGCAAAATCGGCCGCGAATTCGCGGCAGCGCTGCTGCAAGCGCCGCTGCTCGTCGCTGAGGCTGAAATCCACGCGTCGGGCGCTCCTCAGCCGATGGTTTGCTTCTGCCCGGTCTTCGACGCGCGCACGATCGCATCGATGAGGCGGTGCCGCTTGACCGCAGCGTCGAAGCCCGGGCTGGCCGGCGTGCCGTCGCGGATACTCTCGCCCAGCTTCGCGTAAAGTTGGGCGACGTTGTACGGCGAGTTTGCCGGGGTGCTCTCGGGCACATAGCGGTATCTCGCCGGGATCGGCAGCTCGGCGAGTTTGGCGCCCTTGCCCTGCGCGCCGTGCAGCGACAGTTCTTGCCGTTGCATCGAGCCGCCGGTGGTCGAGGCGAGCACCAGATCGCCGTCGCTGCCATGGATCTCGAACAAGAACTCGGTACCGCGCGCCATGCCGCCGCGGATCTGGAACGACACCACCGCGCCGTTGCCGAGGATGCCGCTCACCGCCAGCTGGTCGGGCGCGGTCAGCGGGATCTCGCCCTGGTCCTCGGTGACGATCCGGTCGCGCTGGCTCACCGCGAAGGCGCTTACCTCGCGGAATTCGCCGAGACAATGGCACAGCGCGTCGATTTGGTGCCCGCCGGTGATCGTCATCATATTGGCGCCGTTGGCGAAATCCGCCTGGTAGGCGCGATCGAGCGTCGCGCCCCAATTCGGCGCGCAGCCGAGCAGCGACGCCGTCAACACCCGTCCGACATAGCCCTGGGCGACCAGGTCCTTGACGTAAGCGATCGTTGGCGACCACTGGCCCTGCAGCCCGACCGCATGGCGGACGCCCGCGCTTTCCGCCGCCTCGAGCATGCGCTGCGCTTCGCCGGTATTCCGGCCCAGCGGCCATTCGCAATAGACGTGCTTGCCGGCCTCGATCGCCGCCATCACCGGATCGTAGTGGTCGGGCACCTTCACGGTTACCACGACCAGGTCGACATCGGGGTGCCGCGCGAGCTTCTCCGGGTCGGCGAATGCCAGCGGAATGCCGAAATGCTTCGCCGCCGCTTCGGCCGATTCCTGCCGGGTCGTGCAGACGGCGGCGATTTCGTATTCCGGAAGCGCCCGCAGCGCCGGAACATGGGCAATCGCGGCGAACCCCCGGTTCGGGCTCAGCCCGACGATCCCGACGCGAATTTTGCTGCTGCTCGCCATTGCCAGTCTCCCGTGATCGAGGCGTCGCGCTTCTGCGAGCAGTTCAGCGAACTTGTTCGGGCGGCGCAAGCATCGCGGCGGCGGGACGGCTGCGTCCGGCGATCAACTCCGCTTGAAAAAGCGCGCCGCGTTGTCCCACAAGAGCTTGCGGCGCTGCTCGCCGGAC
>DASYXG010000377.1:0-10038 GCA_035935235.1 Allostellaceae bacterium | reverse complement strand
TTGTCGGCGAGTTTCATGGCACGCCCCTAACTCCCTCTCCGCCCCTGGGGGCGGAGAGGCCAGGTGAGGTGGGGGAACCGGCGATGCATGCCCACCTCACCCTGCCGACGCTTCGCGCCGGCTTCCCTCTCCCCCCAACGGGCGGAGAGGGGTTTACGGCGTCTTGCTCGGATCACTTCCGCCAGCCGCGAGCGTTGCGGCCGCCGACCAACCCGGCCTTGACCCGCTGCTGCAACAGCGCGGGCGGGCGAAAGCGCTCGCCATAGGCCTGGTGGAGGATTTCCGACACCTGCAGGCAGAGCTTCGACGAGGTCGCGTCCATCAGCTCGAACGGGCCCATCGGATGACCGAGACCGAGCTTGCACGCGGTGTCGATGTCCTCCGGCGTCGCCACCCCGTCCTCGACCAGCCGCACCGCCTCGTTCAAAAAGATGAGGAACATGCGGTTGACGGCAAAACCGGCGACGTCCTTGACCTTGATCGCGACCTTGTCGTTCTGCTGCATCAGCCGCATCGCGGTGTCGACCGTCTCGGGCGCGGTGTCGAAGGCCGGGATGACCTCGACCAGCTTCATCCGCGACGCCGGCGAGAAATAATGCGTGCCGATGAAATTGGGCCGGCGCGCCTTGCTCACATAAGAGGCGAGGGTCGAGATCGGGATCGTCGAAGTGTTGCTGGCCAAGATGCAGCCGGGTTTGCAGAGCGCGTCGAGCTTCCGATAGGTCTCGGCTTTCACGCCCTCGTCCTCGAACACTGCCTCGGTGACGAAGTCGCAGTCGGCGAACGGGTCGAGCGCGACGGAGGTGGCGATGCGCGACAGCGCCAAAGGTCTTTCGTCGTCCTTGTACCAGCCGCGCTGAATGCCGCGGTCGAGGGTTCGGTTCAGCCGCTCGAACGCCGCCGATAATTGCGCCTCACCGGTGTCGGAGAGCCGCACCTCGTGCCCCGCCAGCGCGAACACCAGCGCGATCTCCGCGCCCATCAGCCCGGCGCCGACAACCCCGATTTTTTCCTTGGCCATTCTCGATACTCCTTTGTCTCAACCCAACGAGCGCGCCAGCTCCCACGCCTGTTCGCCGAAGGGCCGGGCGAGGCTGCCAATCCTTTCCGCCTCGGTGCTCGCGGCGGTGCCGTCGATCGCCCGCTTGGCGATGCCCTGACAGATTGCGGCAAAGCGAAACAGGCTGTACGCCATATAGAATTCCCAATCGGCCATCGATGACCGCCCCGTTTGGGCGCAATAGGCGGCGATGTACGCTGCCTCGTCCGGTATCCCGAGCCTGGCGAAATCCACGCCCGCAAGTCCCTGATAGATCGCCGGGTCGATCCGCCAACTCATCGTGTGATAGGCGAAATCGGCGAGCGGGTCGCCAATGGTCGAAAGCTCCCAATCGAGCACGCCGATGACCCGGGGTTCGGTCTTGTGGAACACGAGGTTGTCCATGCGGTAGTCGCCATGGACGATCGCCGGCGCGCCCTCTTGCGGCAAATGCGCCGGCAGCCAGTCGATCAGCGCGTCCATCGCTGGCTGTTTCACGGTTTCCGACGCGCGGTACTGCCGGCTCCAGCGCGCGATCTGCCGCGCCATGTAGTTGCCCGGGCGCCCGAAATCTTCCAGGCCCAACGCGGCGTAGTCGACCGAATGCAGGTCGGCGATGACCCGGTTCATCGAGGCGAACATCGCGCCGCGTTCGCCGGGCGAAAGGCCGGGCAGCCGCTGGTCCCAGAAGATGCGGCCGTCGAGGTGCTCCATCACAAAGAAGGCGCGGCCGGTGACCGCCTCGTCCTCGCACAGCGCGTAGACCTTGGGCACCGGCACCGCGGTCTTCGCCAGCGCCTGCATGACGCGAAACTCGCGCTCGACCGCGTGGGCGCTCGGCAGCAGCGGGCCGGGCGGCTTCTTGCGCAGCACATAGTCGCCCGAAGCGGCGCTGAGCCGGTAGGTCGGGTTCGACTGTCCGCCCGGGAAGCGCTCGGCGCGAAGCGGGCCGCGAAACCCGGCGACATGGTCGCCGAGCCAGCGTTCTATGCTGTCGAGTGCGAGTTCGTCGCCGCCCTGCATGTTGGTATGATAGGCCGCGAACCCGCCGACCGCGACTCGTGAGAGGACGACATGATGATCGGGCGCGCCGCGCTTGTGGCTTGTTGCCTGACCGTCGCCGCACTCGGTCTGGCGGCGACCGAGCCGGGTGCGCCGCCGGGGCCCGATGCCGCGCCGCAACAATCGGCCGACCCGCCGCCGGGCGAGATGCTGATCGCCTCGGCGCAGATCGGCGACCCGCGCTTTCACCATGCGGTTGTTCTGCTGGTGCGCCACGACAAGGATGGCGCGTTCGGCATCGTCATCAACCATCCGCTCGCCGAAGAGACGATCGCCAAGCTGCTCGAGGCGACAGGCGACGATGCTGGCGGTGTCGAGGGCTCGGTCCGCGTATTCCTGGGCGGTCCGGTGCAGCCTGAATTGGGTTTTCTGATCCACACCGCCGACTACCGCCGCGCCGAGACCATGGATGTCGACGGCAAGGTTGCGATGACGGGCAGCAAGGACGCGCTGCGCGATATCGCCCAGCATAAGGGGCCGCAGAAATATCTCTTCGCGCTCGGCTATACCGGCTGGGGCCCCGGCCAGCTCGAGGCGGAAATCGCGCGCAACGACTGGTTCACCGTGCCGGAAGACGCGGCTCTCGTCTTCGACGAGGATCGCAACGCGGTGTGGGACAAGGCGCTGGCTCGCCGCGGCCGGGATTTGTGATCGGGGCGGGAGCTTACCGCGCGATCAGGACCGAGCACGGCGCGTAGGTCGCCAGCTTCTGCGAGACGCTGCCCAGCAGCAGGCCGGGAAGGCGGCTGCGGCCGCGACTGCCGACGACGATCAGGTCGACGTCCTGGGCCCGGGCAAAGTCGGCTATTTCAAGCGCCACGTCATCGCTTGCGCGTCGCGTGCCGCGGAAGTGCGTGACGCCGGCGCGCTTCGCCGCCGCCTCGCAGCGCGCGAGATAGGGAGCCGAAGCATCGATCAGGGTTTCAAGCGCCTCGGCATCGCCTAATTTCTCGGCCCTGGCCAGGTCCGCGATGTCCGCGGTACGGATGCGGCTTGGATCGACCACTGCGAGAGCGACGAGTTCGGCTCCCGTTTTTGCCGCGAGCAAAGCGGCCATTTCGACCGCTGAGTTGGCGGCTTCCGAGCCGTCATCGGCAACCAGTATCCGCTTCATGAGGTCCTCCTTGGGATGCTCAAAGCCCGGCGTGGGCCCTCGCGATGGCCTCGCAGGCGAGGCGCGATGTATCGAGAATTGTAACATTCTCAGGCAGGTGCCCGGCGACCTCCGCGCCCGACTGCACCGTATCGCCGACGACGACGCCATCGAACCCCGCCGAGCCAAGCACGGCGGGGGCATCGCCGATAAACAACCCGTGGGTCGCCGCGGCGAAAACCCGGCTTGCGCCCGCCTCGCGGCATTTCGCGGCGGCTCGACAAAGCGTCGTTCCGGTGCTGATCAAATCGTCATAAAGGATCACCGCCCGGCCGCTCACGTCGCCGACGAAGAGATCGCCGGTGACGACCCCGCCAGCGCGCCGCTTGTCGACAAACCCCGCGGTTGGCTCGCTTCCGAGCGCTGCGGCGAGGGCGCGGCGAAATCGCTCGGCGCGCTTCGCCCCACCAATATCGGGCGAAACCACCGCAAGTTCTTTGCCGCGAAGCCGTGCTGCGAAGTGCTCGACGAACACCGGCATCGCTTCGATATTTATCGTCGGAATGCGAAACGCATTCTCATAGGCGGCGCGATTGTGCACGTCGAAAGTTATGACCGCGTCGGTGCCGCACGCCTCGAACATACGGGCGACATACTTGGTCGTGATCGGATCGAGCGGCTGGCTGCGCTGATCCTTGCGCGCATAGCAAAGATACGACGCCACGGCGGTCACGCGCGCCGCGCCCGCGTCCCTCAGCGCGCCGATGAAAAACAGCATCCGGCAGAGCTTGTCGCTTGGGCTGCCGCCAGGACCGCCGTTGAGCGAGTGGACGACAAAGACATCGCGGCGGCTGACGTCGACCAGCGGACGGATTTTGTGCTCACCGTCTTCGAATTCCCGCTCCTCGTGCTTGCTCAGCGGCCATTCCAGCCGTGACGCCACGCGCTCTCCATAGGGGCGGGAGCCTTCCAGGGCGAACAGCAAGGCGGCGGATTGTTCCATTTGGATGCCCCATGGGGTTCATCCAGAAGGATAAGCGCCGCGCCGCGGCCGGCCTTGACGTGGATCAATCCGGGTCCGACCGGCCATGAGATGCCAAACCGACGGTAGGCGCGCGATCGTTGACCTGCATCAATTCGGAACTCGGGGTTCGCGCATAACCTAGCTGCGACCGTAATGATTCGGACTACAGCCGCATCCCTTGCCGCGTCCGATGACCAAGGAGGCCCCTCCATGACCAGTGCGCCAATCCTCGATACCTCGGTGCAACGCACCCACGAATGGCTGCACGAAATCGGCCACGGGCTCGGTTTTGACAACGAGCACGCCGCCTATGCGGCGCTGCGCGCGACGCTGCACATCGTTCGCGACCGTCTTCCGGTCGAGCTCGTTGCCCATTTCGGGGCCGGGCTGCCGACGATGATCCGCGGCATCTATTACGACGGGTGGCATCCATCGGCCGCGCGGCTGAAAGCGGCGCACGCGGAGGATTTTGCCGATTCACTGCGACGCGAATTAAAGGGTCACAACGAGCTCCAGCACGTCGAAAAGGTGGCCTCGCAGGTAATGCACGTCATCGCGCACGAGCTCGACCCGGGGCAGATCGATCATGTCCTCGATGCGTTGCCGAAGCCGGTGCGCGAGTTTTGGCGCAACGCCCGCCATTAGGAGCCGTCCAGTGATGCGGCTGGCCCGATCAACGGAAACCCGCGAGGTCGCGATCGGACCGCTGCAGCTGGCCGGGATGCTTGGGGTGCCAAGGGCGCCCACGGGCATCATCCTCTTTGCCCATGGCAGCGGTAGCGGCCGATTCAGCCCGCGCAACAATTATGTCGCTCGAGCAATGCGCGAGGCGGGTTGTGCCACTCTTCTTCTCGATCTGCTGACCGAAGAGGAGGCGCAGGAGCGCCGCAACGTCTTCGATATTCCCCTCCTGGCGCAGCGTCTGCTGATGGCGACCGCATGGGCGAAGCAAGAGCCAGGAACGGCGACACTGCCGGTTTGCTATTTCGGCGCGAGCACCGGCGCCGCGGCGGCGCTCGTGGCGGCTGCTGCCCCGGGGGCATGGCCGATCGCGGCGATCGTTTCGCGCGGCGGACGCCCCGACCTTGCCGGCGCCGATCTCGCCGAGGTGAAGGCGCCGACATTGCTGATCGTCGGCGGTGACGACCCGCTCGTGCTCGACCTCAACCGGGCGGCGCTCGCCGAATTGCAATGCGAGAAGCATCTCGTTGTCGTGCCCGGCGCGACACACCTCTTCGAGGAGCCTGGCGCGCTTGAGGCGGTCGCTGATCTGGCCAGCGACTGGTTTGCTTCGCACTTGGCCAAGGTGCCGGCATGAGTTTTCGCGACCGCGCCGATGCGGGCCGGCAGCTTGCCGCGAAACTTCACCATCTGAAGGAGCGGGATCCGGTCGTGCTCGCCCTGCCGCGCGGCGGGGTACCGGTGGGGTTCGAGATCGCCCAAGCCTTGGAAGCGCCGCTCGACCTCGTGTTGGTGCGCAAGATCGGTGTTCCGTGGCAACCGGAACTCGCGCTCGGTGCGGTCACCGACGGCGACGATCCGAGCGTCTTTATCGATCGCGATCTCAGCGCTCAGCTAGCGATCCCCGAAGACTACATAACCGAGGAAACCGCGCGCCAGATCGAGGAGCTGGAGCGGCGCAAGCGCGTCTACGGGTCTGGCCGCGCGCCGCTCGACATCGCCGGCCGCGCCGCGATCGTGGTCGATGACGGAATCGCCACCGGCGCGACGATGCGCGTCGCGCTACAAGCCACGCGTCGCCGCAACCCGTCCTGGCTCGTCCTTGCCGCGCCCGTGGCCGCCCCGGACACGATCGCCAGACTGCGGGCGGAAGCCGACGAGGTGGTTTGTGTCGAGACCCCCGCTGGGCTTGGCGCCATCGGTTTTTACTACCGCGATTTTCATCAAGTCAGTGACGCGGAAGTCACCGAGATCCTCGCGCGCGCGGCGCGACCAAAGGAGTAAAGATGATGACACGTCGCAGCATGTCTCTCGGACTGGCGGCAAGTGGCGCCGTCACGGCAGTGCCCGGCGTCGTCACGGCAGCGGCTGAATTGTCGGCGATGAACCTGCCCGCACCGACGCGCCAAGGCGGTATGCCCCTGATGGAGGCCTTGACGTTGCGCCGGTCGACCCGGTCGTTTGCGCCGACTCCCTTGCCGCCGCAACTCTTCTCCGACCTGCTCTGGGCGGCCAACGGCGTGAATCGCCTAGCGACGGGAGAACGAACCGCGCCGTATTGGCGGCATATCATGGTGATCGACATCTACGCGGCGTTGGCGGATGGCGTCTGGCTCTATGAGCCGCAATCGCACCGGCTGCAACCGTATCTGACAGGGGATATCCGCGCCGCAACCGGATTGCAGGACTTTGCCGGCGTCGCACCGCTTGACCTGATTTATGTCGCGCACGGCGAACGAATGACCGATATCGGCCCGGAGGAGCGGCGCCTCTATGCGTCCGTCGATGCAGCATTTATCGGCCAAAACGTCTACTTGTTCTGCGCCTCGGCGGGGCTGGCGACGGTGTTTCGCGGCGCGGTACCTTACGCAGAATTGACCCGGAAACTCGCGCTACCGCCCGAACAATTCGTCACCTTCGCGCAGACCGTTGGATTTCCCACCTAAAACCAATCGGCCGGGTTCGGTGGGCAATCGTCAAAAGGCTACCCCGACAATGCCGCACGACACACGCAGCCGCATCTTCGCTCTCGCCGTCACAGGGGCCCTCGTCGTCCTCTTGCTCGCGGTTTTCGCTGTGAGCGCAAAACCGCCCATTCGGGCGGCGTCATTACTTGCATTGGTGGGCGCTCTCGTGGGGATTTGGCTCGCCGCGCGAGCGAGGTTGGCAAAATCGGTATGGGCGCGCGGGTGCCTGGTTAACGGTGTGCTGAGCGCGGTAGTTGGCGTTGGCCTCCAGGCTCAGGACCAACCTTGGTTCGGCAGGCCCGTCTATCCGGACGACCTCGACAAAGCGATCGGGCCGCTGACCAATCTGCTCTGGGCATTCGCGGCGAGGATCGGGATTGTCGCATTCGTGCTCGCGGCGATCCTTTTCGCCATCAGCTATTGGCTGTTCCGGCCGCCACGACGCGAAGCATGATGGCGCAGCAAGCGGCAATCGTAATCGACGCGGCGGCGGCCGACGCCCCTCGACAAGCCGTGACCGACGGCTGGACGTTGCGGACGCTGCTCGACGAGATGAGCGCGCGGGGGTCGCACCCGGCCCTGATCTGCTTTGCGGATGGGCAGGCGCAGACCTTGAGTTACGCGGATCTCGTCGACGATAGCCGGAGATTGGCAAGCGGGCTGGTGGCCGCTGGCGTCGAGCCCGGTACTGCGGTCGCGTTATGGGCGCCCAATTCCCCCGAATGGGTCATGCTTCGTCTGGCGATCGGCGCGATCGGCGCCCTCGCAATCACCATCGACGACCTCGCCGGGCCACAGGATGCGGCGGCGATCTTGCGTGATGCCGGCTGCCAGTGGCTGTTCGCGAGCCCCGCGCATGCCGGCACGCTGAAGCAGCACAAGGGGCGTCTCGCCATTTTTGTGATCGATCGATCCGCTTTTGGGAGGTCGTCGTCACAGGACTGGCGGGCCCTCCTTGCCGAAAAACCGGCTCCCCTTCCCGCCGTCCAAAGCGACGATCCGGCGATGCTCGTCTACACCTCGGGGACAACCGGCGCGCCCAAGTGCTTCACCCTGACCAGCGCGAATGTTTGGGCCAATCTCGGCGCCCTGCGCGAGAAGCATCTGATCGGGCCTACCGACCGGGTGTTGCTGCCGCTGCCACTCCATCACGCCTACCCGTTCATCATCGGATTGCTGATGCCGCTGGTCAGCGGCGCGACCGTCGTTCTGCCCGAGGCGGTGGCCGGAACCGAGCTTGCGCACGCGCTGCGGACCGCCGGGGTGAGCGCGATTGTCGGCGTGCCGCGGCTGTACGCGGCGATCGTCGCCGCGCTTGAGGCCGGTGTCGCAGCGCGTGGCGCCTGGCTTCGTCACGGCTTTGAGGCACTCCTTGGCGCTTCGCTGTGGCTGCGCCGCCGTTTTGGCGCCCGGATCGGCCGGCGGCTCTTCCGCGGTTTGCACGCTCGGTTCGCGCCGAATCTGCGGCTTCTCGTTGCCGGCGGGGCCCGGATCGACCCAGACCTCGCGTGGAAGCTGGAGGCGCTCGGCTGGCTGGTCTTAAGTGGCTACGGGCTGGCCGAGACGGCGTCGATGTTCACCGGCAATCTGCCCCAGCACCAACGCATCGGCAGCGAAGGCCGGGCGCTTCAACATGGCGCGATCCGCATCGCCGCGCCCGACGCCACCGGCGTCGGTGAGATCGAACTCAAGGGGCCGAACGTCTTTTCCGGCTATCGCAATAACCCGGAAGCGACGCGGGCGGCTTTCACCGCCGACGGCTGGTTCCGCACCGGCGATCTCGGCGCCCTCGATGCCGACGGGTTTCTCACGGTAACCGGAAGGGCGACGGAGCTGATCGTTCTTGGCGGCGGCAAGCACTTCTTTCCCGACGACCTCGAACGCAAATACGCCGCTTCGCCGTTCATCGAGGAAATCGCGATACTGGAGCAAGCAGGGGCGCTCGTCGCCCTGGTTCGACCGAATATCGAGGCGATGCGCACGGCCGGCCGGCTCGCGATCGAGGACGCGCTGAGGGTGTCGCTCGGCGAGATTTCGCGCGACCTGCCCGCCTATCAACGGCTCGCGGGGTTTGCGATCGCTCGCGCGCCGCTGCCGCGAACGCGGCTGGGGAAATACCGGCGGTTTCTGCTGCCCGAACTGTACCGCCAGGCGCGCACGGGCGCCGCAGCCGCACCGTCCGAGGAGCTTTCGGCCGAGGATTGCGCCGTGCTTGCCGCGTCCCCTGCTCGCGAGGTGTGGGAGCTGTTGAAAACGCGTTATCCGACGCGCTTCTCGACGCTCGACGCAAGCCCGCTTCTCGATCTCGGCATCGACTCGCTGGAGCGGCTTTCCCTGGCGCTCGAACTGGAGGCGCGCTTTCACCTTCGGGTTCGCGAGGCCGAGCTCGCCGAAGCCGAGACCGTACGCGACCTCCTGCGGGTGATCACGAAAGCGGCGCAGTCGCAGCCAGCCGGCGAGGAGGCAGAGCCATCCGCGGTACCGTCAGCGCCACCACCCGTTGGACCTTTGGGGAGGCTGGTAGGATTGGCCGCCTATGGCCTCAATAGGCTGATCATGCGGCTCGGCTTTCGACTGCGGGTGGCTGGGCGAAACACGTTACCGCAGCTCGGCGGCTACATCGTCGTCGCCAATCACGTGAGCGATCTCGATCCGCTCGCCCTCGCGGCCGCTTTGCCTTACCGCCATATGCGCAGGGTGTTTTGGGGCGGCGACGCGGCGTACTTGTTTTGGATTCCGCTGTCAGGGCCATTTTGGCGCGCACTGCACGTCTTTGCCGTCGACGAGCGCAAGCCCGCCGAAGCGCTTGCCCGCGCCACCGCGGTGCTCGCGGCCGGTAACGCGCTGATCTGGTTCCCCGAGGGGTGGCGTTCGCCGACCGGGGAGCTGCAGCACTTTCTTCCCGGGATCGGCAAGATCGTCACTGAGTCGGGGCGGCCGGTCGTGCCCGCGTATATCCAGGGAACGTTCGAGGCGCTGCCGCGCGGGCGCCGGTGGCCCCGGCGGCATCCGATCGCTGTCCGGTTTGGCGCTCCAATCGAATTTCGCGCATCCGCGGGCGGAACCCCGGAGCAGGGGTACGCGCAAATTGCCGACACGTTGCACGACGCGGTGGCGGAGCTCGCCCCGGCGTCATTGATCCGCCCGCCGACCGAGGCGTCGCGCAAGTTGC
>DASYXG010000376.1:0-16550 GCA_035935235.1 Allostellaceae bacterium | reverse complement strand
CTGTTCTCGCCGCGGCTCATCGAGTTCGTCACCCGCGACTTCACCGGCGACCGGCCCGACGAGGCGATGGGCGTCCCGATGCATCGCGGCCTCGGGCCGCACTCGCGCGGCACCGGCCCGCGCATCCGCGGCCTTGGCACGATGGCGCACCCGAGCACGTTCGGCCACGGCGGCGCCGGCACCTCCTATTCCTGGGCCGACCCGGCTTCGGGCGTGTCGTTCAGCTATCTGACCAACTTTGTCCAGCCCGACCCGTGGCATTCGGCGCGGCTCGACCGCATCAGCAATCTGGTGCACGCCGCGATCGAGTAGGCCCGCTAAGGCCGCAGCATTACGCCGTCATCCCCGCGCAAGCGGGGAGCTGAGGGTGATCCCACCACTGTCGATTAATGCAATTATTGCGATGCTGAATTGCTGGAACGCGCATTGAGAATGTTCCTGTTATGTTCCAAATAAGTCTCATGCAAGCGGAGGAGCGGGTGCGAAGGGCCGACGAGAGCCGTATCCGATGCTGGGCGAAGATGATGTTGGCCAGCCGAACGGAAAGACATTGCGCGTGGAGAGCCGCCGGATCAGCCGCAAAACAGCGGTGGTGGCCGCTGTTCCGCCGCTGTTTTCTCGCTGTTATTCCGCTGATAACCCGCTGCTATTTTCGCTGTTTTCGCGCTGGCGGAAAACCAATAGACCAACATTTACAATATCTTATCTGGAGTTCTCGTCGCGTGTTCACCGCGAACACCGGGCTAGCCAACGCTCCCATCGGCGCCCCGGCGCAGCACGATACCTGGCGTCGCGCCGGTATGCGTTGCGTTATCGACAACGATGACGCCGTTGACGACAACGCTGGTGCGTGCTCCGCTGGGATAGCGATGCGGGTCGGCGTAGGTGGCGAGGTCGCGGAAATCGTCGGGATCGAAAATCGCGACATCGGCGCGCCAGCCCTCTTTCAGCAACCCGCGGTCGCGCAGCTTCAGCGCCGTTGCCGTCGCCCCCGTCATCTTGTGCACCGCCGCCTCCAGCGGCAGCAAATGCTCGTCCCCGACATAGCGGCCGATGATGCGCGGAAACGTGCCGTAGAAGCGCGGGTGCGGCATGCCTTGGCTGACCGTGCCGTAGGTGGCGACGCAATTGCCGTCGGAGCCGACCAGCGCGGTCGGGTCGCGCACGATGGTGCGGATGTCGTCCTCGCTGATCGAGGTGATCAGCACACGCGTCGCGCCGTTATCGGCGATGAGGTGATCGCAGAGCTGATCGATCGGGTCCTTGCTCTCCGCCTCCGCGAGCGCGCCGACGGTCTTGCCCGCCGTCTCCGGCCGGTTCGGCGAGATCGACACCTGCACGCAATCCCAATTGGGAATGCGCCCCCAATTGTTGAGCCCGCTCTCGGCGATCTCCTGGGCGATCCGCGCCCGCATCTGCGGCTCGGCGAGCCGCGCCAGCATCGCCGCGTTGCCGCCGACCTGCACCCAGGGCGGCAGCAAATTCTTCAGCGGGTTGGCGCCAGCGGCATAGGGATAGGCGTCGCAATCGACCTCGAGCCCCTCCCCGCGCGCCCGCGAGATCATCTCGAGCACCGTCGCCGCCTTGCCCCAATTGTCCATCCCCGAGCATTTGAGGTGGACGATCTCGACATGGATCTTGTGCGCGCGAGCGACCGCGATCGCCTCCTCGACGCCGTCGAGCACCCCATCCGACTCGTCGCGAATATGGGTGAAGTAGCCGGCCCGATGATGCCTCACCACCTCGCACAAGCGCATCAATTCGTCGGGCGCGGCGAAGCTCCCCGGCGGGGTGAACAGGCCCGACGAAAACCCCAGCGCCCCGGCCGCCAACCCCTCGTCGAGCAGCGACGCCATGAGCTGGAATTCGGCTTCGGTCGGCGGCCGATCTTCGAGCCCCATCGCCATCAGCCGCAACGTGTTATGGCCGACCAGCATCCCGGCATTGACCGACGCCGCCGGGAAGGTATCGAGGTACTCGGGAAAGCTCACCTCGCGAAACGGCAGCCATGGCGCGCCGCCGGAGAGATAATCGGCGAGCAGTTGCGTCTTGCCCGGCAGCACCGGCGCCACCGAGAACCCGCAATGGCCAATGATCTCGGTGGTGACCCCCTGGCGCACCTTGCTTTCGGCCTTGGGGTTGATCGGCAGGACAAAGTCGGAATGGGTCTTGATGTCGATAAACCCCGGGGTCACGGCCATCCCGCCGGCATCGATCACCCGTTCCGCCTCGGCGGGCAGGTCGGGCCCGACTCGCGCGATGCGCCCTGCCTCGATCGCGACATCGGCACGCTCGCCGGGCTTGCCGCCCCCGTCGATCGCCGTGCCGCCGCGGATCAGAATGTCCCAAACCATCGCCGCACCCCGTTTCGGCTTGCCTCACTTCCCCTTTCGTACCACGGCGAAGGCAAAATCTCGGCCCATGCCGCGATTGAGCGCCTGGTCGATCCACAGCATGCCGAAGGGCTCGAGCAGCCGCGCGTTGCGCAGCGGCCCGGCATCGATTGCCTCGAAGCCGAGGTCCCATACCAGGCTCATGACGGTGGGCTTTTTCGCCGCGTCGTCGCCGGCGACGAACATCACCGGCGCGATGGCATAGCCGGCCAGATCGGCCATATTGTTGAAGCCGGTCGTGTTGAAATCCTTGAACACCGCCGCGCCCGGCGCCCATTGCGCCACCATCTCGCCACCCGAAATGCTGTGGCCGAGAACGAGACCGAGACCGTCTGGCCCCATCCCGAGCGGGTTGGTGCAATCGATGACGACGCGGCCTGCGAGGTTGCCGAGCGCTTTGACCGCCGCCTCGGTGGCGGGCCATGGCGTCGCCAAGACGATCGCCTCGGCGTTCGCCGTGGCGTCTACCGGGCTCGCCACTGGCAAGCCCCGGTACTTCGCGTCGGCCGGGTTGGGCACGCCATAGCGCACCTCGTGCCCGCGCTTCGCCCAGCCTTGGCCCAAAGCGCCTCCGACATTGCCCGCCCCGATAATCGCTATCCGCATGGTCTAGCTCCTCGATTGCCCGATAAGATCGATCATAATTGTCGGGTTGAACCGGCCAAAATCAGCATCGGGTGATCGCGTGATGAGGGAAATCCAGTGAAGCTGTTCTACGCGTCGGGCTCGCCCTATGCCCGGATCGCCCGCGTCGTCATCCGCGAACTCGAGCTCGAGGGCCGTATCGAGGAAATCGAGGTAACGCTGCGCGACCCCGACTCGTCGCTGCTGCCTTACAACCCGGGCGGCAAGGTGCCGACCTTGCAGCTCGATGACGGCACAATCCTCAACGAGAGCTTGCTCATTCTCGCTTTTCTCGACACCCAGAACAGCGGCCGCAAATTGCTGCCGATGGACGGCTCGGATGGCTGGAAGACATTGTCCGAGCTCGGCCGCGCTTACGCCTTTCTCGACGCTGTCACCGTGTGGAACCGCGAGCTGCGCTTCGGCCAGAGCGCGCCGGGGGTCATCGCCCTCGAAACAGCGCGCGCCGACCGGGTCGCCGACGGTCTCGAGGCGGCGCTTGCGACCCGCGCCTATAGCGGTCCGATCAACGCCTCGCAGATCGTGCTCGGCGCCGCGCTCGAAAACTTCGCGCGACGTCACAAGGTCTGGGATTGGCGCCGCGGCCGGCCGCTGCTGTCGCGCTTTCTCGACACGATCGCCCAGCGTCCGTCGTTTGCCGAGACGATCCAGCCGGAGATCAACCTCTAGCTCGCTAACGGGAAAGTAACCTTTTACTAAATAGCTTTCGGCATCAGCGCCGCGAGGCGCGGCGCCGGAGCGACCACATGACTCGGACCAAATGGATGCGTCTCGTCGTGCACGACAGCGCCGATGTGCTGCGTTGGGCAAGTCAGGAAAGCGCCCGGCAGCTCGACGAATTTCGCTACCGCGTTATCGGTGGGCGCGAGTTCGTGTCATTCCGCATGGTGCCGCGCTATTCGATCGATATCGGTACGCGCGAGATCATCGTCGTCGCCTGCGCGCGCGGCTCCGCATCGCGCCGCTTCATCCTCGCCCTGCGCAAGGGCTGCCGCCGCCTCGGACGCGGCGTCGCGGCCGCCTTCACCTGGCTGGTTGCCCCGCGCGCGCCGGAGCTTACATGCGCGGCGGTCGGCAAGGGCGAGGTGCATCATCTGCCATTGCGCGCCGGGTCGCCCTCGTCCCTTTAGCCGTACTCGAACGGTGTTCCCAAAAAGCCTGGGAAATTAACCTCAAATTTTATGGATTATCCTCCGATCCGATGCTCAACTGTCGGTAATGCCGCAGGAGAGCGAGGCGGGGGAACGATGTTGCAGACGTTTTTGATGCAGCGCGCGACGGCGGTGCTTTCGGCGGTTCTCGGCGGTTTTGGGGTGTTTTGCGTGATCTACAGCTTTTCGAACCCCCATATCGCGGCCGAGGCGCTGATATTGCTCGGCGCCGCGCTCGCGGTCAGCTATTTCAGCGCGCGCCCGTAAGACCCCTTACTGCGCTGGAGCCGCGATCCCTTCCGGCTCTCGCCGCTGTCGCCCGGCGCCGATAAACAGCACCATCAGCGCGGCGATGATGCACAAGACCCCCGACAGCATGAAGGCCTGCAGGTAGCTGCCGTAAGAAATCCGCAAGACCCCGGCGAGAAACGCGGCGGCAGCGCCGCCGACCTGATGGATCACCGTGATCCACGCCACCATGATCCCGGTTCGCTCGGTCCCGACCACCCCGCTCAATAACCGGACCGTCGGCGGCACTCCGGCGATCCAGTCGAGCCCGTAGAACACCATGAACAGGGTCAGGCCGTAAAACGACATGTCGAAGGCGAACGGCAGGTACATCAGCGACAGGCCGCGCAGCCCGTAATACCAGAACAGCATGTAGCGGTTGTCGAACCGGTCGCTGAGCCAACCCGACAGCGTCCCGCCGATAAAGCTGAAGACGCCGGTCGCCGCGAGGAGGCCGGCGCCGACCACCTCGGTCAGCCCATGATCGACGCAGGCCGGGATCAGATGCGTCCCGATCAGGCCGTTGGTCGAGGCGCCGCACACGAAATAACCGCCAGCGATCAGCCAGAAATCGCGCGAGCGAGCGCCAACTGTTAGCGCGCTGAACGCCGCGGTGACCGGATTGCCGTCCGGTTTCACCGGCGGCACGACGGCGTTCGCGCCGTAGGGCGGCAGGTTGAGATCGGCTGGACTGTCGCGCATCAGCAACAGGAGGATCGGGACGAAGACGACCACCGACGCCGCCAGTACCAGCGCCATGATCCGCCAGCCGGCATGGGTTGCGAGCGCCGCCATCGTCGGCAGGAAAACGAGCTGGCCGGCGGCATTGGCCGCGGTCAACACCCCAATCACCAGCCCCTGCCGCGCGCGAAACCAGCGCGCCGCGATATAGGCCGAGAGATACGCGCCGATAAACCCGCAACCGAGACCGACGATGACGCCCCACAGCAGCACCAGCTGCCAGGTTTCGTGCATCAGCGGCGACAGCGCCACCGCCGCGCCGGTCGCGGTCATCGACAGGCACATGGTCCGGCGCACGCCGAACCGGTCCATGATCGCCGCGGCAAACGGACCGATGGCGCCGTAGAGCAGTAAGTTGACGCTGACGGCGAACGAGATTGTCGCCCGCGACCAGCCGAACTCGCTTTCGAGCGGGACGATCAGCACGCCCGGAGCGGCGCGCACGCCAGCGGTAATCAAGCCTACGACGAAGACGAGCGAGGCGATGACCCAGGCGTAATGAAATCGCCCACCGGCGCGCATTATTCGAGCGTCTCGGTGGCGGTGATCTCGATACCGAACCCGGCGACCCCGACATAGGTGCGCGCCCGCGTCGCCAGCAGGCGGATCGAGCTGATCTGCAGATCGCGCAGGATCTGCGCGCCGAGCCCCACCTCGCGCCACTGCTTGCTGCGTTCCTGCTCCGATGCCGTCCCCTCGCCCACCGCGCGGGTCGGCACCCCGGACACGCCGGCGCGCAGATAGACGAGGACGCCGCGCCCCGCCGCCTTGAAGCGCTCGAACGAGGCATGGATCGGCTTGGCGCCGCCAAAGACGTCCTCGACGACGTTGGCGCGGTGCAGCCGGGTCGGAACATCGTTCCCGTCGCCGATCTTGCCGTAGACAAAAGCGTAGTGATGCACCTCGTCGAACGGCGTCACATAGACATAGCCGGTGAAGGGACCGATCTCGGAATCGACCTTGAACTCCGCGACCCGGGTGACGAGCTTCTCGCGCGCCTGGCGGTAGGCGATCAAGTCGGCGACCGCGATCCGCCTCAATTTGTGATGCGAGGCAAAGGAGGCGACCTCCTTGCCGCGCATCACCGAGCCGTCGTCATTGACCAGCTCGCAGATCGCCGCCACCGGCTCAACCTCGGCGAGCTTGCACAGATCGACCGCCGCCTCGGTATGGCCCGAGCGCATCAGGACGCCGCCATCCTTGGCGATCAGCGGGAAGATATGGCCGGGCCGAACGAAATCCGCCGGGCCGGTATTGCCGTTGGCGAGCGCGCGGATGGTCGCGGTGCGCTCCTCGGCGGAGATGCCGGTGGTCGTGCCGTGGCGGTAATCGACCGAGACGGTGAACGCGGTACCGTGGATCGCATCGTTGTCGGCAACCATCGGCGTCAGCGACAACCGGCGCGCAGCCGCTCCGGTCAGCGGCGCGCAGACGATGCCGCAGGTATGGCGGATGATGAACGCCATCTTCTCCGGCGTCGCATGCTGCGCGGCGATGATGAGGTCGCCCTCGTTCTCGCGGTCGTTGTCGTCGGTGACGACGACGATTTCGCCGCGGCCGAACGCCTCGATCGCTTCCCGGACAGATTGCGGCACGTTCTACTCGCCCTTCAGGCCCGCCTGGGTGAACCCATTCGCGGCGAGGAAATGCGGGTTTCCCTCGCGCAGCTTCGCGATCGTCAGCTGCCATAATATCGCGCGAGCCGCCCTCTCGCGCGACGGGGAAGTTTCGAAGGCTCCGTTGCGCAGATCGGCGGCGAAACGGTCAAGCGATCCATCCTCGCCGTAAAACTCGCATAACTGCCCGATCAGCTCCTCCCGCCACCCGCCGCCCGCCGCCTCGCGCGCGGCGATCGCCATCGAGGTGGCGATCAGATGCGCGTCGCGCGCACGCTCCGGCGGCAGCAGCGGCAGCAGCTCATCGAGCAGCAATTCCCGCGCGAGCGCCAACAGGTCGCGGCTCACCGGCAGGTCACGCATGGGCGTATTCCGCTATCCCACCCGGATCGAGCAGCATCAGCAGCTCGAGTTCGCATTCGGTGGCGCGGCGACCGGTGATCGCGGTCGACAGATTGCGCGATCCGCCGACCAGAAATCGGTCGCTCTGCTGCAGAGCGATCACCGCCCAGCGCAAATTCGCCATCACCTCCCAGAACTTAACCCGCTCGGGATCGAGGCGCCGCCCGCTCTCGCTCTCGTAGCCGCGGTAGAACGGCGCGCGCTCGGCGATGCCGCCGGCCTCGCGATCGAGCCGGCCGAAACGCCAGCCCTTGCAGCACAGCCAGCCGATATCCTCGTCTGGGTCGCCCCAGCCAGCGAATTCCCAATCGAGGATCGCGGTGAGCTTGGCGCCATCCAGCATGTAATTACCGGTGCGGAAATCGCGGTGGCACAACACTGGTGGCAGCGGATCGGGTAGATGCGTCTCGGCCCAGCGTATCACCCATTCCAACACCGGCCGCGGGTTTGGATGGCCGTCGAGATAGGCGCGGAAGCCGGCTATATGTTCCCCCGCCCCAGTTGTGATCAAGAAATCGAGGTCGACGTGCGGCGGGCGGATTGACTGCATCCGCGCCAATTCGCGGCCGAGACGTTCAGCCAGCGCCGGCCGCATCGGCTCCAAGGCGGGATCGAGGGTGATCGGCCGGCCGAGCGCGCTGCCGGCGACACGGCGCATGACGAAAAACGGCTTGCCCAGCACCGCCGCATCGGCGCACGCGAACAATGGCTCCGGCACCGTCACCCCGGCGGCAAAGGCCGCTTGCAGCACGGCAAATTCCTCGACACGACCGAGGCTCGACGGTACCCCGGTGGAGGAATCGGTACGCAGCACCAAACGCTGCACTCCGGACAACCTGCCACCGTCGAATTCGGCGTCGATCGCCCAATTCTCCTGGATCGCCCCTCCCGGCAGCAGCGCGACGCGGGCGATCTCGACTGCATCTGCCTCGCTCGCCTCGGCGAGGAAGCGAGCGAGCGAGCGCTGACGATCGGCGGGCCCCGCTTCAGATCGCGGCAACGCCGTGGCCGCCATCGACCGAGATGCACGCGCCCGTCACATAGGCGCTGGCGGGCGAACACAAAAACAACAGCGCGCCGCCCAGATCCTCGACCTGCCCGACTCGCTTCATCGGCACCCGCGCGGCAAGCTTCAGCCCCGCTTCGCTTTCGAGGAAATCGCGGTTGAAGTCGGTTACCACGTAGCCGGGCGCGATCGCGTTGACGAGAATGTTGTAACGAGCCAGCTCCATCGCCATCGCGCCATTGAGATGAAGCAGCCCGGCCTTCGCCGCGAGATAGGATGGCACCCGCGCGATCGTCCGGAAACTCAATACCGAAGCAATATTAACGATGCGCCCGGGGCGCTTCTTGCCGACGAGATGATGCGCGAACGCGCGCGCCATCATCCACGCCCCTTTGAGGTTGGTGTCGACGACGTGGTCCCAATCCTCCTCAGTGTGCTCGAAGAACGGCTTCGAGACCACGACCCCCGCGTTGTTGACGAGGATCGACAGCGGCCCGAGCCCCGCTTCCGTGGCCTCCAACGCGGCGGCGATGCTCTTGGCGTCCGTGACATCGAGCGCTACTGGCAAACAAGTTCCGCCCCGCTTGCGAATGTCCTCACACGCCTTCTCCAACCGATCAGTGCGGCGCGCAGCAAACGCCACTTTGGCTCCAGCCAACGCCAGGATGTCCGCCAGGTGCAGCCCGATCCCGCTCGACGCGCCGGTGACCAGTGCCACCTGACTCTCGACCGAGAAGCTGGGGAGTTCGGTCACGCCACGATCTCCTTCGCCTGCTCGCGCAGCGCGTATTTCTGGATTTTGCCGGTCGAGGTCTTGGGCAGCGGGCCGAACACCACGGCTTTTGGAGCCTTGTAATGCGCCAGGTTCGCGCGGCAGAAGGCGATGATCTCCGCCGCCGAAATGGCGCCTGCGTCAGGCTTCAGAGTGACGAAAGCGCACGGCGTTTCGCCCCATGTGTCGTCCGGCTGCGCCACCACCGCCGCTTCCATCACCTGCGGATGGTGGTAGAGCACGTCCTCGACCTCGATCGAGGAGATGTTCTCACCGCCCGAGATGATGATGTCCTTCGAGCGGTCCTTGATCTCGACATAGCCGTCCGGGTGCATGACCCCGAGATCGCCGGTATGGAACCAGCCGTCAGCGAAGGCCTCGCCGGTAGCGGCCGGGTTCAGCAGGTATCCCTTCATCAGCGTATTGCTGCGCACCACCACCTCGCCGATCGTCTCCCCGTCGGCAGGCACGTCCTGCATCGTATCGGGGTCGACCACGCGCTGGCGGTCGACCGTCATCGTCTGCACCCCCTGGCGCGCCATTTTGCCGGCGCGCTCCGCGAGCGGCAGTCCGTCCCACTCCTCCTGCCAGGCGCACACTGTGGTCGGCCCATAGCTTTCAGTGAGGCCATAGAGATGGGTGACACGGAACCCCATGCGCTCCATCGCCTCGATCACCGGCGAGGGCGGCGCGGCGCCGCCGGTCGACGTCTCGACGATGTGGTCGAACCGCCGCTTCACCGCGTCGGGAGCGTGTACCAGCATGTTGAGCACGATCGGCGCGCCCGAGAGGTGCGTCACCCCGTGCTCGGCGATCGCCGCGAAGATCAGCGCTGGATCGACCCGGCGCAGACAGACATGCGTGCCGGCGACCGCCGTCACCCCCCAGGTATAGGTCCAGCCGTTGCAGTGGAACATCGGCAGGGTCCACAGATAGACCGAATGGGGCCCGAGACCGAACAGGATGGCATTGCCCATGGCGTTCAAGAACGCGCCGCGGTGGTGGTAGACGACGCCCTTGGGATTGCCGGTCGTGCCCGAGGTGTAGTTGAGCGCGATCGGCGCCCATTCGTCGGCGGGCGGCGCCCATAGGAAATCGGGATCGCCCTCAGCGAGGAAATCCTCGTATTCGATCGCACCGAATTGCAGCGGACCCGGCGCGTCGGCGATCTCCACGACCGGAATTTTGCGGTCAAGTCGATCCAGCACATCCATGACGATGGGCGCGAACTCGCGGTCGGCGATCAGCAGCTTGGCCTGGCCGTGGCCGAGGATGAAGGCGATCGAGGCGGCGTCGAGGCGGTAGTTGAGCGCGTTGAGGACGCCACCGGCCATTGGCACCGCGTAATGCGCTTCGAGCAGCGCCGGCACGTTCGGCGCGAACACCGCGACAGTGTCTCCCTCGCGAACCCCGCGGCGGTGCAGCGCGTCAGCGAAGCGCCGGCAGCGGGCATAGAACTCGCCATAGGTGAAGCACCGCGCCCCGTCGATCACCGCGACCTTGCCGGGATAGATCGCCGCCGCGCGGGCGAGGAAATTGAGCGGCGTCAACGCGGCGAAGTTCGCCGCGTTACGCGCCAGATGCACCGCGTCATATTGCTCCAGCGATCCCGGCACTGTTACCTCTTCGCCGCCTCCGCCGCGATCCTAACACGCGGCAAGATCGATCGAGAATTTGAGCTTGGTCTTGCCTTTGTCGTCTAGGTAGCTCCGCTCCAGCACCCCGCCGTTGGCGGCGATCACCCGGCTGGATGGCTCGTTGTCGTCGTCGCAGGTGATCTGGAGGCGCTTCAGCCCAACTTCACGTGCCACCGGCAGCAGCAGGCGCAGTGCCTCGGTCGCGTAGCCCCGGCGCCGCTTCCATGGCACCACCGCATAGCCGATATGGCCGTTGACGTGCGGAGGCAGTTCGTCGCTTTCGGCCACGAAACGCAGGTTGATGCTCCCGCAAAACTCGCCATCGTCGAGCCAGAACACCCGATTCGGTAGCCTGGGGATGACCGCCCCCGAACCGGTCGTGATCGTTCCGCCCTGGCGTGTCAGCTCCTCGATCAGCAGGGTCGGGTCGCGCCGGTAGAGGGCGAGCTGCTCGCCGGAAACGTCGCGTTCGTTGCTGGGCGACCAACCGGCTTCCAGCGCCGCCACATAACCTGGCAACGCGGCGAGGCTCGGCGGCACCAGCCGCAGCATCACGCCCCGAGCAGCGACGCCACCCGCTCGCGATGCCAGGTCGCGTCGCCGAACGCGACCTCGCTCGCCTTGGCGCGCTTCATGTAGAGGTGGAGGTCGTGCTCCCAGGTCATGCCGATGCCGCCATGCAGCTGAATGCCGGCGTTCGACACCTTGCGGCTTGCGTCCGAGGCATAGGATTTGGCCATCGACACCGCGAGCGGCGCGTCGGCCCGATTCTCGTCGACCGCCCAGGCCGCGTAATAGGTCAGCGACTTGGCGTTCTCGACCTCGACCAGCATGTCGGCGCATTTGTGCTTGACGCCCTGATAGCTGCCGATCGGCTTGCCGAAGGTTTCGCGCAGCTTGGCATACTCGACCGTCATCTCCAGCACGCGCTGCGCCCCGCCGCACATCTCTGCGGAAAGCGCGACCGCCGCGCCGTCGTAGACCCGCGCCAGAGCCAGCCAACCCTCGTGCATCTCACCGACCAGCGCGGTCTGCGGGACCGCGACATTGTCGAACCGGACTTCGCACAGCTTCCGCGTCTCGTCGATCGACGGCATCAACGCGACCGACAGACCCGCTGCATCTTTCGGCACAAGGAACAGACTGACGCCGTCTTCCATCTTGCTGCCGTCACGGGTGCGCGCGGCGACCACGATGATGTCGGCGAGATGCGCATCGGGCACGAACAACTTGCTCCCCGAGAGCGAGAACCCGCCGCGCATCGGCTGCCCGTTCATGGTGATGCCAGACGCGTCCCAGCGCGCGTTCGGCTCTATCGCGGCCAAGGTCGTCCTGAGATTGCCCGCAGCGATGCGCGGCAGATATTCCTGGCGCTGCGTCGGCAAGCCCGCCTCGCGGATCGCCGCGCCGCCTAGCAGCGCGGTTGCGAAATACGGTCCCGGCATTACGGCCCGGCCCATCTCCTCCATCAGCACCACCAGATCGGTCAGGCCGAGACCGATCCCTCCGTCGTCCTCGGAGAAATTGATCCCGAGCCAGCCCTGCTCGGCGATTTGCGACCAGAACTCAGGGGTCACCGCCTCCAGCGTCGCCATGCGCTCGCGGACGAACTTGGTGGTGCAGGCAGCATCGAGGAATTTCCGTGCGGTATCGCGCAAAAGCTCCTGTTCTTCGGAGAAGCCAATATCCATCGCCGCTCACCCCTTCGGCAGGCCGAGCACGCGCTCGCCGATGATGTTGCGCTGGATTTCGCTTGTGCCGCCGGCGATCGCGTATTGCCGCGCGCCCATCACGCGATGCGCCCATCGCCCGGCATCCGGCACCGCCTCGGTCGCGCCCTCGATCGTCGCGTAAGGCCCGAGCAGCGTCGATGAGGCGTCGGCGATGCGCTGCGCCAGCTCCGAGCCGAACAGCTTGAGGATCGAGCCTTCGGGGCCTGGCGGTTCGCCGCGCAGCCGCCGGGTCAAGCCGCGCAAACGTGTCACCTTCAGCGCCTGCGCCTCGATCGCCAGCTGCGCCAGCATCTGGCGCACATGGGTCTGGTCCCAGGATGGCTCCTGGCGGTTGGGGAATTGCTTGGCCAGCTCGACGAGGCGAGCGATCTGCGCCGCATGGTCGCGCCCTCCGGCTCCACCGCGCTCGAACATCAAGGTGGTGATCGCGACCTTCCAGCCCTCGTTGATCTTGCCGACGACATTCTCCTTCGGCACGACAACATCCTCGAAGAACACCTCGTTGAAATGCCTGTGGCCGTTCAAGAGCACCAGCGGCCGCACCGTGATGCCCGGCGTCTTCATGTCGACGAGCAGATAGGTGATGCCATGGTGCTTAGGCGCGTCGGGGTCAGTGCGCACCAAGAGAAAGCACCAATCGGCAAAATGCGCGCCTGAGGTCCACACCTTCTGGCCGTTGACGACGAAATGATCGCCCTTATCGATGGCGCGGGTCCGCAGGCTGGCGAGGTCGCCGCCGGCGCCAGGTTCGGAGAAGCCCTGGCACCAGCGCTCGTCACCGGCAAGGATCGGCTTTAGGTGGCGCGTCTTCTGCGCTTCGGTGCCAAGCTGGATCAAGGTCGGGCCCAACAGCCCGATCGCGCTGTGACCCGGCAGGATCGGCGCGTGTGCGCGGAAATACTCTTCGTCGAAAATGACCTGCTGGATGAAGCTGGCGCCGCGCCCGCCATATTCCTTGGGCCAGGAAATGCCGACCCAGCCGGCGGCGTACATTTTCTTTTGCCAGGCGATGCGCTTCTCGAGCGTCTCGCGGTCGGGCGCGACGCGCGAATCCTGCGCGTCCTCGACCCTGAGGTCGTCGGTCAGATTGGCTTCGAGCCAGGAGCGAAATTCCCGACGGAATTCGGCATGCTCCGGGGGGTCGGCGAAATCCATCATAGTCCCCTTTTGGCGTTCGTCCCTTTGATCGCCCGCTTAACGGGACGGGCTTAAAATTCCGCGTCGAGCTCGGGCATTTCCTCGGGCTCCGCTTTCGCCGCCTCGATCCATTCGAGCATCGTCGGCAGCGACAGAATGCGCTCGCAGTATTCGTCGGCTTCGGGCGGCAGCTTGACGCAATAGGTGCGGAACCGGGTGCAAACCGGCGCAAACATCGCGTCGGCCATGGTCAGGCTCTTGCCGAATAAATATGGCCCCTTCCAGCGCTCGAAACAGTCGTGCCAAATCTTCAGGATCCAATCGATGTCGGCCTGTGCGGCCGACCACACGACGAAATTGGGTTTGACGCTCTTGAGGTTGACCGGCAATGCCGAACGCAACGCCGCGAACCCCGAGTGCATTTCGCCGCAAATCGAGCGGCAGCGGGCGCGAGCCTCTGGCTCCTTTGGCAGCAACCCCGCCTTCGGATTGAGCTCGTTGAGATATTCGCCGATCGCCAGGGTATCCCAGATCGAGATGCCGTTATGGATCAGGGTCGGCACGCGGATCGACGAGGATTGCAGCAGCAATTCGGCGCGAACCGACGGATCATCGGCCGACACGATCTGTTCGTCGAAATCGAGGCCAGCCCATCTCGCCATAAGCCAGCCGCGCAGACACCACGACGAATAATTCTTGCTGCTAATCGTCAGGATGGCTTTCGCCATGGGCACGACCTCGGGGAGACGGGGCAATCTATCAGGCTTTCGCGGCCCGGCAAAACCCAGGCCAGACCTGTCTCGTTGCGCCACAGAATTGCAATGTTGCAGAGCACAATCATCTCGCACTGCACCGCAACCCGCATTATCTTATTGGTCCGGTTCTGTTCGACGGCCCGATAGCGTTCTCCCGCACGACCCATCGGCAGCAAGCGTTCGGAGCGGATAGCGCACGGTGCTGTACCAATTCTACCAGAGCTACGCCGACGCGCTCGCGCCCTTCCAGGGTATGGCGACGGCATTTGGGCATGTCGTCGGGCGCGGCTGGCAGGGGCTGCCGGAGACGCCGTTCCAGCGCGGCATCGCCGCCGCCTGCGAGCTGTTCGCCCAAGGCCGCCTCCAGCACCACCGCCCAGAATTTGGCATCGACAGCGTGACCGTCGGCAACCGCACCGTCGCGGTGCGAGAGGAAAAGACCTGGGTCAGGCCATTCGCCACATTGTTGCACTTCGCCAAGGACACGCCCCAGCCGCAGCCCAAGGTGCTGCTGGTAGCGCCGATGTCGGGACATTTCGCAACGCTGCTGCGCGGCACGGTGAAGACGATGCTGCCCGAGCACGATGTCTACCTGACCGATTGGCACAATGCCCGCGACGTGCCGCTTTCGGCTGGCGATTTCGATTTCGACGATTTTATCGATCACGTCATCGCGTTCCTCGAACATCTGGGGCCCGGGGCGCATGTCGTCGCGGTGTGTCAGCCGGCGGTTGCGGTGCTGGCCGCGGTCGCGCTGATGGCGGCCGCCGGGAACCCGTGCCAGCCACGCAGCATGACCTTGATGGCGGGGCCGATCGATACGCGGATCAACCCGACCAAGGTCGACGATCTCGCGATGCAGCATTCGATCGAATGGTTTGCGGCTAATTTGATCTATCGCGTGCCGCCGGGCCTGGGCGGCACATCGCGCGAAGTCTACCCGGGGTTCCTGCAGATCAGCGCCTTTATGGCGATGAACCTCGAACGGCATCTCCGCGCCTTCGCCCGGCACTTCGAGAACCTCGTCGAGGACGACCAGCCCAAGGCCGCCGCACACCGCGCCTTCTACGAGGAATATTTCGCGGTGATGGATCTGCCCGCGTCGTTCTATCTCCAAACCGTCAACCGCATCTTCCAGAAGCACGAACTGGCGCGCGGCGTTCTCGTCTCGCGCGACCGCAAAGTTGAGCCACGGGCGATCCGCCGCACCGCGCTACTCACCGTGGAGGGCGAAAACGACGATATCTGCTCGATCGGTCAGACCCTCGCGGCACAGGAGCTGTGCACCGGGCTGCACCCGCTGCGCAAGCAGCACCATCTGCAGACCGGGGTGGGGCATTACGGTGTGTTCAGCGGCCGCCGCTGGGCGAGCGAAATCTACCCGCGGGTGCGCACGCTGATCCAAGCGAGCAACTAAGCGGGCGAGCATCGACTTGGCGATGACGCGGCGGTAGGCTCCTGTCATGAGTCTTGGGAGGCGCCGATGCTGACCCCGCAACAAATCGCAGCCTACCGCCGCGACGGCTATTCGTTCCTCCACCAAGCGCTTAGCGACACGGAGCTCGCCGAGTGCCGCGAGGGACTGGCGCGCTATGAAGCCTGGCTCGGCAAGCCGGTCAATATGGGCGATTGGCGTTGGCGGTCGGCCGCCTACGCCTTCCTGCCGTGGCTGGATAAGCTAATCCGCCACCCGCGCATCCTCGACGCGGTCGAGGATTTGGTCGGACCCGACATCCTGGTCTTCACCACGACGTTTTTCATCAAGGAGGCGAACAGCGCCACCTTTGCCGCCTGGCACCAAGACGCGACCTATTTCGGGATCGAGCCCTACGAGCACGTCACTGCCTGGGTGGCGCTGACCGACGCGACTGAGGAGGCCGGCTGCATGGAAGTAGTGCCGTCGCGCGGCGCGGCGCGGCAGCTGCATCACGCGGCGCTCGGCCTCAAGGACAGCATCAATGGCGGCGGCCAAGCGGTGGTCGAGGAATTCGACCAGCGTGACACGGTGATGATGACAGTTCCGGCTGGCAGCTTCTCGCTGCATCACACGCTGTGCACGCACCGCTCGGCGCCCAACCGCGCCGGCCATCGCCGTGTCGGCATCGGCATCAGCTATATTCCGGCGCATTGCCGGATCACCTCTTCGGTGCGGATGCTGACGCCGCTAGTGCGAGGCAAGAATATTGGCGGCAATTTCGACATCCTGCCACCGCCAACCGAAGGCGAGTTTCACCCGGCCGCGATCACCCGGCACGAGGACGTCTATCGCCGCTA
>DASYXG010000375.1:0-2275 GCA_035935235.1 Allostellaceae bacterium | reverse complement strand
GTTCGGGTAGTTGAGGATCGCCTTCATCGCCTCGACGTCGATGTTGTTCTCGGCCTGCATGAAGGTAGTCCCGAGCTTCTCCTCGACCACCAGATCGAGGAAAGCATCGATGATGCGCTTGCCCTCTTTCTGCGCCAGCTGATTGAGCGTCATGCCCTTCATCCAGGCGTTCTTGGCGAGCTTCGGCTCCTCGACCCAGATGTAGTTGTACCATTCGCGTGAGATCGTGTTGCCCGGGATCTCGACCTTCCACTCGACCATCTCCTCGTGGAGCTTGGCGCGGACCGCCGGGTCGGCATAGGCGCGCAGCTTGTCGGCGTCCGACATCAACAGGATCGGGTGCCAGGTCGGCGAGCCGCGGAACACCTGGGTGTTCGACATGTTGAAGGTCTGCGTCGTCGTGTTGGGCGAGGCCAGCGGGTAGGCGCGAATGCCCTTCGACGAGGTCTCGTCGACCCGGTCCATATGCTTCTTCCATTCACCCGGCCGGCGCACCGATTGGCCGAGATTGTTGTAGACGACCGGCCGCCCGGTGGCTTCGGAGAGGCGGGCCATCAGCCCGTTCTTCATCTCGGCGTCGCGGCCGCCACCCGACTGGATGATGCCGGTGCCCATCTCGCGCAGCACGTCGGCGAGCGCGAAGATTTCCGTCTCGTCCGCCCACAGCGCCGGGATGTGCATCCCCTGCGGATCGTAATGGCCCTGGTTGCGCGACACCGAGAGGCCGAGCGCGCCGCCCTCCATGCCGTCGCGCACGACGGCCTGCATTTCCTTGAGTTCGGCCTCGTTGGCAGTGCGCGTCTGGCAGGAATCGCCCATCACGTAATAGCGCACCGCGGTATGGCCGATCAGCGTGCCGACATTGACCCCGAGGTTCTTGTCCAGCTTGTCCATGTATTGCGGGAAGGTTTCCCAGTCGACCTCGATGGTGTTGAGCACTTCCATCGGGATCGCTTCGACATAGCTGAGGAACTCGGCCATGCGCTGGGCCTTGCCCTTCTTCACCGGCGCGAGGCTCAGCGAGCAATTGCCGATGACGACGCTGGTCGCGCCGTGGTCGCACGAGAACGAACACATCGGGTCCCAGGTGACCTGGGCATCGTAATGGCAGTGATTGTCGATAAAGCCCGGGGCGATGACCTGACCGCCGACATCGACGACCTGATCGGCGGCGCCCGACAGCTTGCCGATCTCGGCGATCTTGCCGTCCTTGACCGCGACGTCGCCCGCGAAACCGGGCATCCCGGAGCCGTCGATCACCTTGCCGTTCTTGATCAGGACGTCATACGCCATGGGATTCCCTCCGTGCGGTCTGGGTGCGGTTCAACCGATTGTTGTGCCAATTATAGCATCGTAAGGCGGCACTGGGCCGGGATTCTCGGCATGGCGAACGGTTCAGCCATGCGCTAGACGGTTCGATCATGACGCGCCGATATGACGCCGTGTTGTTCGACCTATTGACCGCGTTGTTGGATAGCTGGTCGTTGTGGAATGCGGTCGCGGGCAGCGACGAGGCGGGAATCCGGTGGCGCCGCGCCTATCTCGCCCGCACCTACGCGGCTGGCGCCTATCGGCCCTATGAAACGCTGGTTGCCGAGGCGGCGGCTGAGGTTGGGCTCGACCGGCGGCTCGCCGACGATCTGGCCGCGCGTTACCGTGAGCTGCGCCCATGGTCGGGTGTTGCCAGTGAACTCGAGCAGTTGGCGACGGCCGGGATCAAGCTCGGCGTCGCGACCAATTGTTCGGAAGCGCTTGGCAGAGTCGCAGCGGATTGTGTCGGTGTCCGGTTCGACGTCGTCGCCACCGCCGAGCGCGCCGGATTCTACAAGCCCGACCCCGCGCCCTACCAGCTGGCGCTGGCTGAGCTCGGGATCGCGCCCGATCGCTGTCTGTTTGTCGCCGGCTCGGCCTACGATCTCGTCGGTGCGTCGCGGGTTGGCCTCGACATCTGGTGGCATGACCGCATCGGCATGGCCAAACCACCGGAAGCGCCCGAGCCGCTGCGTCGCACAAGCGACCTCACCGGCCTCTCCAGCTTCGTTCTCGCCACCTGACCCTGCCATCGCCAGGGCGCGTGCGAGTTCTAAATTTTTTGAGTGGCCCCTTGAAGTGTTCTTGTTATGTTCCATATCAAGAACGGTCAGCCGGGTGGCGCGGTCGATGCGGAGGCAGGAACAGCAAAGCAGCAAAAATCTCCGCTGATCAGCCGCTGTTTTCTCGCTGATATCTCGCTGTTTCGCCGCTGTTATTTTACTGTTTTCTGAGGATATCGTGA
>DASYXG010000374.1:0-4098 GCA_035935235.1 Allostellaceae bacterium | reverse complement strand
GCGGCGGATACGGTTCGGCGTCTTGTCGCGCCATAGGTCGGCGAGCCAGGCGCGCCGCGCCGCCTGGTAATTGGGCAGCCGCCGTGCCTTGCGCCACGCGCACCACACCCGCAATGGCTCCTGATAGAGGTATTCGGGCAGATACAGGCGTTCGGCCGTGATCTCGCGGTGCGCCGGATGGATCGCCTTGTCGGTCGGATGGCGCAGCGAGACGATCAGGATGCTGAGCCCGCGCCGTTCCAGCGCCAGGATTTCCTGCGCGATAAAGGTTTCCGACAGCCGCGGGTAGCCTTTCAGAACAAAGGCGACGCGACCTCCGCCCGGGATCATGCGTTGCGCCGCAGCTGGCTGCCGAAACGGGGATGGCGACCCCAGTTGAGCCATTTTTGCGCCAGCTTATTGACGTTGGGCATGCCGTCGAGCAAGCCCGGCACCACCACCGACGAGGGCGGCGCCTGCTGAGTCAATTGCAGCAAGGCCGCGGCCATCCGCACCGGATCGCGCGCATTCTCATCCGACAGCATGGCAACGAGGCCGAGTTCGGAGGCACGTTGGGCGCGGATGAATTGCTCCAATCGCGGCACGGTGCGCGGCAGGATCAGCGCCGGCTTGTCGAACGACAGGATCTCGCAGAACGTATTGTAGCCGCCCATCGCGACGACGCCCTTGGCGCGCGCCATCAAGGCTTCGAGGCGCGCGTCGAAGGTGATCGCGCGCAACTTGGGCAGCCGAGCAACACGCGCCTCGTAGGCGGCCTGACGCTCGGGCACCATAAACGGCCCGTAGACGATCAGCGCCGGCGGCAAAGGCCCGGGATCATGCTCGTACGCCGAGAGCACCCAGTCGACCATATCGTCGCCGTCACCACCGCCGCCAGGCGTCACCAACAGGAAATCGCCCTCGGTGAGTCCGCGTGTGTCGACACCGGCGGCCGCCGCCTCGCCGACCTGGCGGCGGAGATAACCGGTATAGACCATGCGCCGGCGCACGCTCCACGGCAGCTCGATCCCTTCCAGCGGGTCGCAGATCTGCGGCAAGCCGTATACCCAGACCTCGTCGTAATACTCGCTCAACGCCGGAACCGCGTTCTTGCGCTCCCACTCGGTTTCGAGCGCGCTGGGATCGTCCATCACATCGCGCAAGCCAAGAACCATCGGCGTGCCGCGATCGCGCAAGAGGTCGAGGGTCGGCCGCACCTCGCCGCGCAAGCCCAGCGGTTCCTTGTCGACGATCAGGAGATCGGGGTCGAAGATATCGGCGGTGTGGTGGATGATCGAGGAGCGCATCGCCAGCGTTTCCTCGATGTCGATATGTAGCGACAGCGAAACATATTCGCCGTTGCGCAGCTTGATCACGCCCGGGATACGCACAAAATCAACGCGCGAGCGAAAATCGAAGCTGCCGATAATGGGCGATCCCGATAGGATCAGGACCGAAACTGAGGAGTCCGCCTCGACCAGCGAATGGGCGATCGCGCGGCAGCGGCGTAGGTGACCGAGGCCAAAACTGTCGTGACTATAGATCAGTACACGCTTGTGGTCGCGCCGTTGGGGCATGCGGCGCCTCCTTTGCTGTCGACCGAGCGCACTATTACACTGGCGCATAGGTTGTGTGAAACGGCGTTGTTGAAAAGGGCTTGGCGATGAATGACGTGGCCGCGGTGGCCGCTTCGGCTGCCAAGGCGGGCAATCCCCCCTCGGTTTCGGAGGCGGCCCCGACGCACCCGGCCGAGCCGCCGTTGAAGCCGGCGCCGGCGATTGAGGAGCACCTCGAGCCGACGGTTTACCGCTTTATCCTGCGCCACAGTTTCAAGCAGCAGATCATGCTGCTGATCTTTACGCTGGTCTCGTTTCCGTTTCTTTACTACTCGCTCGACCTGCCCAAGACGATCGTCAACCAGGCGATTGGCGGCAAGCATTTCCCGGCGACGTTCCTTGGGATGCAATTCGACCAGGTGCCGTACCTGATGACGCTATGCGCCGTCTTCCTCGCGCTGGTGTTCATCAATGGCGGGTTCAAATATTACATCAACACACTGAAGGGGCAGCTCGGCGAGCGCATGCTGCGGCGCTTCCGCTATGCGCTCTATCTGCGGCTGCTGCGCTTCCCGGCGAGCTATTTCCACAAGACCTCCTCGGCGCAGATCATCCCGATGATCACGACCGAATGCGAGCAGCTGGGCGGGTTTATCGGCGACGCGTTCGTGCTGCCCGCCTTCCAGGGTGGCACGCTGGTGACGCTGATCATCTTCATGTTCATCCAGGATTGGAAACTGGGGCTCGCCGCGGTCGCGCTCTACCCAATCCAGGGCTACATCATCCCCAAGCTGCAGCGCATCGTGAACCAGCTGGGCAAGCGCCGCATCCGCACTGTGCGGGTGGTCGCCGACAAGGTGCAAGAGTCCGCGGCCGGACTCGCCGAGATCCAGGCCAACGATACGGTCAAGCTGCAGCTGACCGGCTTTGCCCATATCCTCGGCATCATCTACGACATCCGCTACGAGATTTATCAGCGCAAATTCTTCGTCAAATTTCTCAACAATTTCATTGGCCAGCTGACGCCGTTCTTTTTCTATGCGATCGGCGGCTATCTGGTGATCCGGGGCTCCCTGACCTTTGGCGCCCTGGTCGCGGTGCTCGCCGCCTACAAGGATCTGGCGTCGCCGTGGAAGGAGCTGCTCGACTTCTACCAGAACAACCAGAATTCGCGGCTAACCTACGACCAGATCGTCGAGCAGTTCGAGCCGGCGAACATGCTCGCCAACGAGACGCTGCTGGCGGAGCCGGATGTCATCCCGCATCTGACCGGCGAGCTGGCGGTCGCCAACCTGTCGCTGACCGGCGACGACAACAGCCGGGTGGTCGACGCGGTCAGCTTTACCCTCGGTCTCGACGAGCATGCCGCAGTCATCGGCCAGCCCGGCAGCGGCAAAGATGAGCTGGCACTGTTGCTGGCCCGTCTGACCTCGCCATCCAACGGACGGATCACCGTCGGCGGCGTCGACCTGGCCAACGCCCCGACCGCGATCGTCGGCAGACGTATCGGCTACGTCAACGCCACGCCGTACCTGTTTTCCGGGACGCTGCGCGACAACCTCTTCCTCGGTCTGCGCCACCACCCGGTGCGTCAGGCGCCGCACGGCGAAGAGGCGGCAAAGAGGCGGGTCAAGGAACTCATCGAGGCGCGCCGGGCCGGCAATATCGATTTCGACATCGACGCCGACTGGATCGATTACGAGAGCGCCGGAGTGGCGGATGCCGCGGAACTGGCGCTACGCGTCGCCGAGGTGCTGGCGGAACTGGGCTTCGAGGAGGACGTCTACACCTTCGGGCTGCGCGGCCGGGTCGATCCCGAAACAAACCCGGAGACAGCGGCGCGGCTGCTCGAGGCGCGCAAGGCGCTGTCGCAGCGCCTGATCCGCGACGGCATCACCCAGCTGGTCGAGACCTACGACCCAGAGCGCTACAACACCAACGCGACTGTCGCCGAGAACCTGCTGTTCGGCACGCCGATCGGCCCAGTGTTCGAGTTCGACGCCTTGGCCGAGAACCATTACGTGCTGCAGGTGCTCGACAAGGTTGGGCTGACCGAGGATCTGATCGAGGCCGGGCGTGAAGTTGCGGCGACGATGACCGAGATCTTCGCCGACCTGCCGCCCGACCACGAATTTTTCGAGCAATTCAGCTTTATCAATGCCGACGACCTGCCGGAGTTCGCCACCATCCTCAGTGCGATCGACGGGAGCGGCATCGCCGCATTGAGCGAGGAGCAACGCCACAAACTCCTGTCGCTGCCATTCAAGCTGATCGCCGCGCGCCATCGCCTCGACGTGCTCGACGAGCGCATGCAAGAGCGCCTGCTGGAGGCGCGCCGCGTGTTCCGCACCGATCTCCCGGCCGAGGCGAGCCACCAGGTCGCATTCTTCGACCCAGCCGAATACAACGCCGCCGCCTCGCTGCAGGACAACATCCTGTTCGGCAAGATCGCCTATGGCGAGTCGGACGCGATGGAACGCGTGCCGGCGGTGCTGGGCGAGGTGCTGGACGAGCTGAAGCTGCGCCCGGCGGTGATCAATGTTGGGCTCGACTACCATGTCGG
>DASYXG010000373.1:0-10446 GCA_035935235.1 Allostellaceae bacterium | reverse complement strand
GGCGGCGGCGGCGGCGATCCTGGTCAAGCCGACCTTCGAGTGGGGCAGCGAGATTGGCTACCAGCATTGGTGGACGGACAACCTGCGCAGCAACATCAACGCCGGCTTCAATCAGCATCAGATCCAGTCGAACATTGTTGGTGCAGCGCAGGCGGCGGCGATGAACAAGGAAATCATCACCGCGCACGCCAACCTGATCTGGAACCCGGTGTCCTCAATCGATGTCGGCCTCGAATACACTTGGGGCCAACGCACCGTGGTCAACAACAATCACGGCACGCAGAACGTGCTGATCAGCAAGCTCGCATTCCGCTTCTAGTCGGCACCCATTCGGCTCCGACCGCAGAAACCCGCCGGCGTACGCCGGCGGGTTTTTGCTTGCCCGCGACAACATGACGCCCGGAAATCTGGCGCCGCCAGGGAGGCCAGTGTACATAACTGACGGTCCGAACTCGCGTCCAACGGGAAAGCGGCGAGGAGGCGATCGCGGTGGAACAAAGCTACTACGACGCAACTGAAACCCGCGACCCCGGCGAACGCGAGGCGGCGCTGATGACAGCATTGCCGCGCATCATCGCCGCCGCACAGCGCGATGCCCCGGCCTATCGCCGAAGCCTTGCTGGAATTCGGCCTGACTCCATCGCCAGCCGTCAGGCGCTTGCCGAGCTGCCGCTGAACCGCAAATCGGAGCTAATCGACCTGCAGCGGCAAAATCCGCCTTTCGGCGGTTTCACAACGGTCGCGACCGCGAATGTTTCGCGGGTCTTCGCCTCCCCTGGCCCCATTTATGAGATCGAGGCGCGGCGGCCCGACTTCTTTCGAATGGGGCGCGCGCTCTATGCTGCCGGGATTCGCGCCGGCGACCTTATCCACAACACGTTCTCCTACCACTTGACTCCGGCCGGAGCGATGCTGGAAAGCGCCGCGCTGGCGCTGGGCTGTCCGGTCATCCCGGCTGGAACGGGGCAGACCGAATTACAGCTCAGGACAATCGCTGATCTACGGCCCGTCGCCTATGTCGGCACGCCCTCATTTTTGAAGATCCTCTGCGACCGTGCGACTGAGAGCGGTGGCGATATCGCATCGATCAAGAAAGCATTAGTCGGTGCCGAGGCGTTTCCCGCCGTCCTGCGAAGCGAATTCCGCGACCGCGGGATTACCGCGCTGCAATGCTACGGTACAGCCGATCTCGGCCTCATCGCCTACGAAACGAGCGCACCGGACGGCACGGCTTGCGAGGGCATGGTGGTCGATGAGGGCATCATCCTCGAACTGGTCGAGCCCGGCAGCGGGGCCCCGGTCGCCCCCGGCGAGGTCGGCGAAGTCGTGGTCACGACCCTGACGGCCGAGTACCCGCTGATTCGTTTCGCAACTGGCGATCTATCGGCGCTGCTGTTGGAACCGAGCCCTTGCGGGCGCACCAACCAGCGCATCAAAGGCTGGCTCGGCCGCGCCGACCAATCGGCCAAGGTGCGCGGAATGTTCGTCCATCCGGTGCAGGTCGGCGAGATCGCCCGGCGCCATCCTGCGGTACGGCGCGCCCGGCTGATCATCGAGCGACCGCAGAGCGCGGATGTGATGACTCTCTTCGTTGAAACCGATATGCCGGGCGAAGCAGTGGCGATCGCCGCCATCGCGCAGGCCGTGACCAAACTGCGCACAGAAGTCACTTGCGTGCCGGTCGGGAGCCTGCCGCAGGACGGCAAGCTGATTGAGGACCGTCGGCCAATCGGATAGGCGATTTTCGGGATTCTCGAATTCATCAAATCGCCCCAATTTGTTCAACGCGATGACGCAATCGGGGGGCAATGTCGTATGCGTAAGGCTAGTCCTTACAGGTTTGTCCCCCAAACCTTGCATCCGGCCGATTCGTTCGGACGGGAGCCACGCGGCTCCGGAACTCCCCCTCCGGAGCCGCTTTTTTCTGCGGTAGACGCGAGTGATGACGTTCACTTCCGAAGGTGAGCTTGTCGCCGAAGATTTGGCCTGCCGGCGCGGCCAGCGGCTGATCTTCGCGCGGCTGTCGTTTACCGTGCCGCCGGGCGGTGCCATGGTGCTGACCGGTGCCAACGGTAGCGGCAAGTCGAGCTTGCTGCGGCTCTTGGCGAGCTTGCTGACACCGGCGATGGGTCGGCTCCTATGGGACGGCGCGCCGGTGCTGGCCGATCTGCCCGCCTATCGCGCGCGGCTTCACTATGTCGGGCATCTCGACGCGATAAAACCTGCCCTCGGCGTGCGTGAAACCCTCGGCTTCTGGGCGATGGCACGGGGAGGCGGCGCGACCTTGGTTGACAGCGCGCTCGCCGAGTTCGGCCTTAGCCAAGTGGCTGATTGGCCCTGCCGCTGGCTGTCCGCCGGCCAGCGGCGGCGCTTAGCGCTCGCCCGCCTCGTGGCCATTGCGGCGCCACTCTGGCTACTCGACGAGCCCGGCGCCGCGCTTGATGCCGACGGCGAGGCTTGCCTGCAAGCCGCCATCGTCGCACATCGGCGGGCAGGCGGCCGGCTCGTGGTCGCGACGCATCAACCGATCGCGCTTTCCGGCGCTTCCGAGTTGCGGCTGGGCGACTTCGCCGCCACTGAAACGCTCGCTGAATTCTGATAATGCCAGCCTATTTCGGCCTGTTTCGGCGTGAAATTCTGCTCTCTTGGCGCCAGGGCGGCGAGATCGGCTTGGCGCTCGGTTTTTTCGTACTCGCCGTCGTGCTGTTTCCATTGGGAGTTGGTCCGGAAACGGAGATCCTGAGCCGTATCGGCGCCGGGGTCATCTGGGTAGCGGCGCTGCTCGCCGCGATGCAGAGCCTCGACCGGCTGTTCACCGCTGACCATAGCGATGGTGGCCTCGATCTGATGGCGTTGTCGGCGATGCCGCTGGAGGGCGTCGTCCTGGTGAAATGCGCCGCGCATTGGGCCACGACGGGCCTGCCGTTGGTCGTGCTGAGCCCTTTTTTGGCGTTGTTGTTCGATCTCGATACCGCGGCGATCCCGATCCTCGTGCTGGGGTTGTTGATCGGTACCCCGGCACTCAGCCTGTTGGGGGCGATCGTGGCGGCGCTGACCCTCGGTGCACGCCGGCCAGGGATGTTGTCCTCGCTTCTAGTACTGCCGCTCTACCTGCCAGTGCTGATATTCGGCGCCGGCGCGGTCGAGGCAAGCATCGTCGCCGGCGCCCGGCCGCATTTGCTGTTGCTGGGCGCGCTGAGCCTTGCCGCATTGCCGCTGGCACCCTACGCCGCCGCGGCGGCGCTGCGTCAGGCCCTCGATTGAACACCGGTCGCTTAAATGTCGCGGTAACCCACCATGCGGTACAAAGCGGTCGTGGATTGCTTATCTAGATTGCGACGATGATATCGCGCTTGGCCAACCCGACCCGCTTTATGAGAGCTAGCGGCGCCGTGCTGCCGTTTCTGGCTGGTGTGACGCCGCTCGTGCTGCTGGTCGGGCTTTATCTCTCGCTCATTGTTGCGCCGCCCGATTACCAGCAGGGCGAGAGCGTGCGGATCATGTTCGTTCACGTTCCCGCGGCGATCATGGCCGAGGGCGTCTACTACTTTGTCGCGCTGGCGAGTTTCGTCGCGCTGGTCTGGCGGCATCCGCTCGCCGATATCGGCGCACAGGCTGCCGCACCGCTCGGTGCTGCGTTCACGCTGGTATGTCTGCTCACCGGCTCGTTGTGGGGCCGACCGATGTGGGGCACCTGGTGGGTATGGGATGCGCGGCTGACCTCGGTGCTGGTGCTGTTCTTCCTTTATCTCGGCTATATCGCGCTTGCGAACGCGTTCGACGATCCTGTCCGCGGCGCGCGGGCCGCCGCGGTCCTGGCGCTGATTGGCGTTGTCGACCTGCCAATCATCAAATTCTCGGTCAACTGGTGGAACACTCTGCACCAACCCGCCAGTGTCCTGCGCGCCGGCGGCCCTACGATCGATAAATCGATGCTGATACCGCTCGTGGTCATGGCCCTCGGCTATCTCTTTTTGTTCGCGACGTTGCTGCTGGCGCGGATGCGCACTGCGCTCAATGAGCGCCGCGTGCGAGCCGTGCAATTATCGGCGGTGCCTCCTCCCCCTGCCGGCGCCAGCCCGGTGCTGCGATGAGCGGGTTGAGCCATTGGGCAGCGATGGGGGGCTACGCCGCTTTTGTCTGGCCCGCTTACGGGGTCGCGGTGGCGATCCTCGGCGCTGTCGCCGCGCAATCGTGGTGGCGGTACCGTACCAGCCGGCGCGCCCTCGACCGGCTGCAGGGCGGGTCGCGCCTGCGGCCATGAAGCGCAAGCACAAGCGGCTCGCAATCGCCTTGTTGGGTCTCGCCGCGCTGGGCGGCGCGACCGCGCTGGTGCTGGCGGCGTTCAGCGACAATCTGGTGTTCTTCTACAGCCCGAGCGAACTGGTGGCGAACTCACATGCTGGTCAGCGCATTCGCATCGGCGGCCTCGTCGAGCTGCAAAGCCTGGCGCATGAGGACGGAAGGCGCGTCTCATTTCGGGTCACCGATGGCAAGACCGATGTCGCGGTGACTTATGATGGTGTGCTGCCCGATCTCTTCCGCGAGGGGCAAGGCGTCGTCGCCGAGGGTCGGCTTGGCGCCAACGGCGTCTTTATCGCTAGTACTGTGCTGGCAAAGCATGACGAGCGCTACATGCCGCCCGAGGTTGTCGATGCGCTGAAGAAAACCGGGCATTGGCAGGAGAGCGGCGGCGACCCCAGCGCGCTCGCCGGGCGCCCGCCCGCCCACATCCCCTAGGAAGACGGCCCGGATTCGGCGCTGGCGATCGTCGACAGGAACTTTGGAAGATCGCGCCAGCCGTAACCTGACGCGGCGACCTGAGTGCCATTGAACGGCAACAGCTTGCGACGCGCTTCCTTGCCGCCGAGCCGCTGGTAGAAGAACCGCGCCGGGTTCTCGCGTAACACCCAGATCACCGCCGAGGCATGACCCTCGGCGACGAGCCGTGCGAACATCGCCAGCAAGAGGCGGCGGCCGATACCCTGGTTCTGCCAATCGGGGGCGACGTAGAGGGTAAAGACCTCGCTAGTGAACCCGGGCTCGCCACGGCTATTGCCGCAGCTGCCGAAGCCGACAATATCGCCATCGGCGGTGACGGCGACCCGGACATCCTTGGGCTCGCGGCGGATTACATTGGCCCAGCCGCTGGCGCGCCGCTCTGGCGACAAGCCGGCAAGATAGGGCGTCGCCAGGATCCCCGCATAGGTTGCCTGCCAGGTTTCAACATCGAGCCGGGCGATCGGGCCGGCGTCCTCGAGGCGAGCAGAGCGGATCGTGATCTCGTCCATGGCTGGACCATTCTGCCCGTTTTTGTCGCGCGTGGGGAGGGTACGTGCAGTGGTATAGGGCGCCGCCGACGACTATATCTTTGCGCCATGACGGCAATCCGGCTTCTCGTTCTTGGTGTGATCTGCGCGGGGTTCCTGCCGACGCCCGCCGAGGCGGCAACAAAAGAGCCTAACCCCAAGCCCGCGGTAGCGCCGACAACGCCCGCGCCCGATCCTGGCCTCGCAAAATCGCTGGGCAGCGCGGGCTCTTGGACGGCTTACCTGGCGCAGAATAAGGCGGGCAAGGTGTGCTATCTGGTCGGACAGCCGGAGAAGAGCGAGCCAGCCACAATGAAGCGCAAGACGGTCATGGCGACCGTCACTCATCGCACCGAAGATCAGGTCGCCAACGTCGTCAGCTTTGACGAGGGCTATCAGTTGAATGAGGACGACGACGTCGCTCTCGAAGTGGGCAAGGACAAGTTCACCCTGTTCGCCAAGGACGACAGTGCCTGGGCCCGCACGTCGGATATCGACAAACAGATCGTTGCCGCCCTCGCCAAGGAAAAAGTGGCGGTCGTGAAGGCCAATCCGAAAAAAGGTCACGGCACCGTGGACACCTATTCGCTCGCCGGCTTTGCCAAGGCTTTGGCGCTTATTGACAAGGCTTGCGATGTCAAACGCTAGCGATAAGCATCAGGACCTCGTCGGGCTTAGCCGCGCCGAGCTCGCCGCCGAAATGGCGATCTTCGGGGCGGAGCCGTTCCGGGCGCGGCAGCTCTGGCACTGGATTTATCATCGCGGAGTGACTGATTTCGCGGCGATGACCAATCTCGCCAAGCCGTTCCGTGAACGCCTCGCCGAGCATTACGTGCTGGGGCGGCCACAGGTCGCGGCGGCACAGGCATCGCGCGACGGCACGCGCAAATGGCTGCTGCGCTTCGCCGACAACCAGGAAGTCGAAACGGTTCATATCCCCGAAGAGGATCGCGGCACGCTCTGCATCTCATCGCAGGTGGGCTGCACTCTAACGTGTCGCTTCTGCCACACGGGGACCCAGCGCCTGGTGCGCAATCTTGGCGCCGCTGAGATCGTCGGCCAGGTGATGCTGGCCCGGGACGCGCTTGGCGAGTGGCCATCGCCCCAAGAAGATCGGCAACTCACTAACATCGTGCTGATGGGGATGGGCGAGCCGCTCTACAATTTTGACAATGTCGCGGCCGCGATGAAAATCGTGATGGACCCGGAGGGGCTAGCGATCTCGCGGCGCAAGATCACGTTGTCGACCGCCGGGGTAGTACCGATAATCGCACGCTGCGGCGCGGAGATCGGCGTCAACCTGGCGATTTCGCTCCACGCGGTCAGCGATGACATTCGCGACGTGTTGGTGCCGCTTAACAAGAAATATCCGATCGCCGAACTGCTGGGCGCCTGCCGCGCCTATCCCGGCTCGAGCAACGCCCGGCGCATTACCTTCGAATACGTGATGCTGAAGGGGGTCAACGACAGTCCGTCCGAGGCTCGCGAACTCGTTCGGCTGCTCAAGGGTATCCCGGCCAAGGTCAATCTCATTCCGTTCAACCCGTGGCCGGGCGCGCCCTACGAGTGCTCGACCGATGCCGCGATCGCGGCTTTTTCGGACATCGTTTTTGCCGCCGGCTACTCGGCTCCGGTGCGCACGCCACGCGGCCGCGACATCCTCGCCGCTTGCGGCCAACTGAAGTCGGCGAGCGTCAAGCCGCGGCGGAGCGAAACCGAACGAGCAATCGCCGCTGGCTAGTCGTCGTCGGTAATCAGCCCACCGCCGGTCGGGTAAGCGCTGCGCTTGTGACTGACGCGACGCCGCGGGTGCGACTGGGAGTACCAGGAGACCCACGCCAGCACCGCGCCGAAGGTGGAAAACACTCCGACGATCGCCGCGAGGACTGCGATTTGGCTGTACGACATGGTCGTGCTCCAATTGTTTCGCCTTGGAGCTAACCGTGATCGAACTCGGAACTCCTTGATTTAGATCAAGCGAGTTCCGTTCAGCGTTTACGCCAAACGTATGTGTAGACGCAGCCCCTAGGACTGCTGCCGCCTGCGGTCAAGGTTCCCGCCCCGTCGATCTGGCCATCATAGCGCAAGTTATCGGGAGAATGGTGCATAACCACTCGGCCGTCAGCCCCAACCGTCCCTTGAAAAGCCCCAGGGGCCGCCGATTGAATAGCGCCGTTGGAAATTGTAACCGGCGCCGGTGGGGGAGTCGGCGGACAACGAGTACTGCCGGACTCGTTGCTATTTCCGGATACACCAACGTAGGTACCGTCGAACTTGGTCGTCGATTGCGCCAGCACCGGGAGGGCGATCGCCATTGCCGATACTGTCAGGCTTATGCGAAACAGTTTGCGCATGCTCTCCTCCGGGTGTTCGCGCAGAACGCGCGGTTGTTTGCGCAAGGCGAACAGATTTGGCAAGGGAAAACCGATGATTGATCGGGTTGCGCCAGTTGATGTGAAGAAGGTGGTGCTGGCTTATTCGGGCGGGCTGGACACCTCGGTCATTCTGAAATGGCTGCAAGAGACTTATCGCTGCGAGGTCGTCACTTTCACCGCCGATCTTGGCCAAGGCGAAGAGCTGGAGCCGGCGCGTAAGAAGGCCGAAATGTTTGGCGTGAAGGACATCTTCATCGACGATCTGCGCGAGGAGTTCGTTCGCGATTTCGTCTTTCCAATGTTCCGCGCCAATGCGCTCTACGAGGGTCAATATCTGCTCGGCACCTCGATCGCGCGGCCGCTGATCGCCAAGCGCCAGATCGAGATCGCCCGCCAGGTCGGCGCCGACGCCGTCGCCCACGGCGCCACCGGCAAAGGCAATGACCAGGTTCGCTTCGAGCTCTCTTATTACGCGCTACAACCCGACATCAAGGTAATCGCACCGTGGCGCGAATGGGATTTGACCTCGCGCACCCGGTTGCTCGATTACGCCGAGAAGCATCAGATCCCGATCGCCAAGGACAAACGCGGCGAGGCGCCGTTTTCGGTCGATGCCAATCTCTTGCACATCTCGGCCGAGGGGAAGGTGCTCGAGGACCCGTGGAGCGAACCGGAGGAATACGTCTATAGCCGCACTGTCGCGCCCGAGAAGGCGCCGGACGCGCCGGCCTATGTCGAGGTCGATTTCAAACGCGGCGACCCAGTCGCGATCGATGGCAAGGCGCTATCCCCGGCGGCGCTCTTGACTCGGCTCAACGAGTTGGGCGGCGCACATGGGGTCGGTCGGCTCGACCTGGTCGAGAACCGCTTTGTCGGGATGAAATCGCGCGGGGTCTACGAGACCCCCGGCGGGACGGTTCTCCAAGCGGCTCATCGCGGCATCGAGAGCCTCTGCCTCGACCGTGGCGCGATGCACCTCAAGGACGAACTGATGCCGCGCTACGCTGAGCTGATCTACAACGGCTTCTGGTTCTCGCCCGAGCGCGAGATGCTGCAGGCCCTCATCGACAAGAGCCAGGACAAGGTCGATGGCCGCGTGCGGTTGAAACTGTTCAAGGGATCGGTAAGCGTCGTCGGACGCCGCTCGCCCCATAGTCTTTACAGCCAGGCCCACGTCACCTTCGAGGAAGACGCGGTCTATGACCAGCGCGACGCAGAGGGGTTCATCAAACTCAACGCGCTGCGCCTGCGCCTCGCGGCGCGACGGGATCGAAAAGGCTAGTTCCGGCGCTTCGGCGCGTCGCGCCAACAGCGTCGGGGTGGCATTCCTATTTTATCAGCGGGGCAAGCCGGGCCATCAACTCCGCAGGCACGCCGGCTACGCGGACGATCTTGTTGCGGCCCTTGGCCCCGCCGACGATCGACAGATCGCGGCGTGGCAGACGCCATCGCTTCGCCAGCAAGCGCAGCAGAGCCTCATTGGCTTGATTGTCGACCGGCGGCGCGGTGACCGCGACCTTGAGCATCCCGCCAACGATACCGTCAACCGCCTCGGCGCGTGACCGCGGGGTCAGCCGTATGGCGATGTGTATGCCGTCGGCCGTCCTGGTCAACGGCCGGTCAGAGGAGGAGGGGGGCAAGGTCCTCGATGATCAAATCGCTGATGAAATAAAGGATCAGGATCAGGATCACCGGCGAGATGTCGATCCCGCCGAAATTGGGCAGGATCGCCCGGATTGGCCGCAAGGCCGGCTCGGTGATCCGGTAGAGGAAATCGCCGATCACCGACACACCCCGGTTGTAGCGATTGATCACTCCGAAGGCGAGCAGCCAGGAAAGGATCGCTTGGGCGATCAACACCCAGATATAGATGCGGATCAGCAGCAGAATTAGATTGAGGACAGCGTGCATTCGAAAGACCGGCTGACAGCGAAGCGGTTGCGACGGTAATCGCCTCATGGGCGAACCGCAAGCGTGCCGCAGCCTCGCGACGAGCCGAGTTTCGTCAACGATTCCGCGGGCAACGTAGCGCTTGCTTTGGCCGGGGCCGCGCTTGACAGGTTTTCGCCCCTTCCCCATATTCCGCGGCGCCCGATAGTGGGCAACTGACCGGAATTCGGGCGAATCGGGGCTGTAGCTCAGCTGGGAGAGCGCCGCGTTCGCAATGCGGAGGTCAGGGGTTCGATCCCCCTCAGCTCCACCAATCGCCCGCCTTTCACCTCCATTCGCCTTCCTTCGCTAGCCACCAAAAAAGTGGCGGAAACACTGGTTAATTCCGGCATCGGTCCGCTTAGTTTCCGATGCCAATCCCTCTTGACAGGTTCGCTTGCATTCGCCAAAAGTCGCCCACGGCTTGTGGGATGGTTCGTGGAATAAATGGTTCGGAGGACGGTTTTTGGCACAGGCAATCGCACGGTTGACGACGTTGCGCGTCAACAACGCCGGCAAAGGGATGCATCCTGATGGCGCCGGCCTTTATCTACGTGTCAACCCCGCTGGCGCGAAGAGTTGGGTGTACCGTTACATGTTGGCCGGCCGCGCGCGCGAGATGGGGCTGGGTCCCTATCCGACATTCAGCCTGGCAGAAGCGCGGCAAAGAGCTACGCGGGCTCGACAGCAGCGGCATGACGGCATCGATCCGATCGAATCGCGCCGGGCCGAGCGCGCTGCGGCCGCGAACGGCGCCGCTCCGGCGGTGACCTTTAAGGCTTGTGCCGAGCAATACATTGCCGCTCATCAGGCGTCCTGGTCCAACGCAAAGC
>DASYXG010000372.1:0-3097 GCA_035935235.1 Allostellaceae bacterium | reverse complement strand
TGCAACCTTCGGTGCCGGAGAAATCGGGCCGCGCGCAGTGGAGAAAGATCGCGCTGCCCCTGCCCGGCACGACCGGGTCGGCGTTGTAGCCGATCACCACGATCAGATCGTAGAGCCCGTCGTCGCGCCACAGCATCTCGGCCGAGGCGGGATAGGGCAGGGTGATCAGCGTGTTGTAGTGCGGGTCATCGGGCGCGTCGCACCAGCCGAAATCGGGACGCAGCGCGGTCAGCGACAGATCGGTCTTCGGCCAGGCGACGCGGTCCGGACGATAGAAGCCATAGAGCAGCGGGAACGTGCCCGCCGGGCTGGCATGGTCCCCCTCGCGCTTATCGGTCTTGACCCCGGCGAGCCCGCACGCCGCGCGCGCCGACCCGCCGGGCCATGACAGAACGCCCTTTTCATAGATGAGATTGACGTAAGCCATGGCGGCTACCGGCAGTGGCACGCCGGCCGCCACCGCTCCCAGGATTGTTCGGCGCAGGATCACTTGGAGAGTGTAGCTGGATTAGCCTCGAAGGACGCACGACGCCTTTGCAGCACCCTCGATTGACCGTCCCACCGGCCGCGCCTACGCTTTTCACAACAAGGGGGAGCATCACCATGCGCAACAGCCGGATCGAGGTGAAACCCATCGCCGGGGGGTGCGGCGCCGAAATCTACGGCGCCGAGATCGCCGACGCTCTCGATGACGCGGTCATCGCCGAAATCCGCGCCGCATTGAATGAGCATTGCGTGATCTTCTTCCGCGATCAGGAGTTCGACGTCGAGCAGCACAAGGCGTTCGCTCGCCGCTTTGGCGACATCTTCGTCCATCCCAACTATCGCGGCATGCAGGATGACGACGAGATCGTGATGATCCGCCGCGAGCCCGGCGACAAGCACATCGTCGGCGAGGATTGGCACGCCGACACGACGATGATGGCGGAGCCGCCGATGGGCGCGATCCTCTACGCGATTGAGGTGCCGCCTTATGGCGGCGACACCATGTTCGCCAACCAGTATTTGGCCTATGACGGCCTCTCGGACGGCATGAAGAAGATGCTCTCCGGCCTGCGCGCCGTGCACAGCGACCGGCTCGTCGCCGGCCCGGTCGGCGCCCGCAACGCCTATCGCGCCACCAAGGTGCGCGCCGACGAGAGCTGGCGCGAGACGATCCACCTGCATCCGGTGGTGCGCACCCATCCCGAGACCGGCCGCAAGCTGCTCAACGTCAACAAATCGTACACGGTCGGCTTCGAAGGCATGACCGAGACGGAATCGAAGCCGCTGCTCGATTATCTGTTCGAGCAGGGGAATCGCCCCGAATTCACCTGCCGCTTTCGCTGGGAAAAGGGCTCGGTCGCGTTCTGGGACAACCGCGCCGTCAAGCATCTGGCGATCCACGACGCCGGCCCGCATCTGCGGCTGATGCGCCGGGTGCAGATCGCCGGCGACAAGCCCTACGAATGATGCTGGATTGCCGTTCTGCGTCCTTCGAGGCTTCGCTGCGCGAAGCGCCTCAGGATGAGGATGCCCTGAGGATGCCCTCCCGAATTTTGCTTCATCCTGAGGTGCGACCACCGGGCTTCGACCCGGTGGGAGCCTCGAAGGACGCAATGTGGGTACTGCCGCAAAGAAGGCTAAGGTGATGGGCAAACCCGCCCTCTACCGCGATCTCGGCCGTCAGCTGCAATCGCTGATCGCCGGCGAGCCCGACCGCATTGCCAACGCCGCCAACATGGCGGCGCTGATCTATACCGGCCTGCCCGATCTCAACTGGGCCGGGTTCTATTTCACCCAAGGCCACGAGTTGGTGCTCGGCCCGTTTCAGGGCCAGCCGGCTTGCGTCCGCATCCAATGGGGCAACGGCGTCTGCGGCACGGCCGCCGCGCGCGGCGAAACCGTGCTGGTGCCCGACGTGCACGAATTCCCCGGCCACATCGCCTGCGATCCCGTCTCGCAGTCGGAGCTGGTCGTGCCGCTGATCGAGGGCGGCCGGGTCACCGGTGTGCTCGACCTCGACAGCCCGCGCGTCAATCGCTTCGACGAGGACGACCGCACCGGCTGCGAGCACCTCGTCGCGGTCTTTCTCGGCCGCTGATGATCGCCGCTAAAATCGCCGCAATTGCGTGTTATGGCTTTTATTCGTTCGGCGAAAGGCGAAATGACGGCCGGGAAAACCGACGCGAACGGCGCCCTGTAAGGGTGGGATTGCCTCCTGTTTGTGAGCGCGCATAACAGGAGGTGAACAGGAGGCCGACCTCCTGATAATGAACCGCAGATCAGATGGATAACAGATGGATCGCCATCTGATAATTTGCGGCATAGGCTCAGTTGAGGGAGCAGGGAGGGCAGTATGGGCGCGATGATCGAATTTTCCCGGCCCGATGGCGGCAAGACCAAGGGCTATCTCGCCACCGCCGGCCAGGGCCGGCCGGGCATCGTGGTGATCCAGGAATGGTGGGGCCTCAACGATCAGATTTGCGGTGTCGCCGATCGCTTCGCCCGCGCCGGCTACAACGCGCTGGCGCCCGACCTCTACAAGGGCCGGCTCACCGCCGTCCCCGACGAGGCCAACCATTTGATGACCAACCTCAATTTCCCCGACGCGACGCATCAGGACCTGCGCGGCGCGGCGCTGCACCTGAAGGGCCAAAGCAGTAACGTCGCGGTGATGGGGTTCTGCATGGGCGGCGCGCTGACCATCGCCGCCGCGGTGCATGTCCCCGAATGCGCGGCCGGGGTCTGCTTCTATGGCATCCCGCCCAAGGAGTTCGCCGACCCGGCCAAGATCACGATCCCGTTTCAGGGGCATTTCGCGAACAAGGACGATTGGTGCACCCCGGCGGCGGTCGATGCCCTCGAAACCGCGATGGCCGGCCAGAAGCCGGAAATCTACCGTTATGACGCCGCGCATGCCTTTTTCAACGAGCGCAGCGCCGCCTACGACGTTGCTTGCGCGACCCAGGCCTGGGATCGCATGGCGGCGTTCTTGAAGGCGAAGCTCGCGTAGCTGTCCGACCGCAGCAACCAACCATGACGCAAGTGCAGCCGCCGGCTGTCGGCCGCCGCCGCGCCGGTTTCGGGTTTGCGCCGGGCGCGCCGTCCCGCGGCA
>DASYXG010000371.1:0-4011 GCA_035935235.1 Allostellaceae bacterium | reverse complement strand
CGAAAACCGGCAGGCTTTCCTCGACGCGCTTTCTCGCCTCTCGGACGCGCCAATCGAGCGGCGCGGCTCCGCGCGACAGCGCGTGCTCATCGCTGCTCAAATCGTCTTCCTTAACGGCCACAGCTCGATGAACTGCCGGATTCTCGACATCTCCGAGACCGGCGCCTTGGTGCAACCCTCCGACATGGTGCTCTGCCCCAATAGGTTTTTCCTCAGCCCTTGTCAGGTGAACCACAACGCTGCGAAGTCGTGTGGCGAAAGGGTGACCGGATCGGCGTGCGCTACATTAAAGGCGCATGACGAGCACCTAAAGGGCGCATGACGAGCACCTAGACGCCGGCCCAATTTCCCCCGCCCCGCCGATTTAGTTTCGCTTCGCCTCCCGGCGAAAGTCGGGGATGAGGAAGCGGGATGGCTCGCACTAACATCCCTCATCCTGAGGTGCTCCGCGCAGCGGAGCCTCGAAGGACGCACTCGGTTGACCCCGTCGCCGGATAGGCGGAACCTTGGCGCGCCACAAAGCGGGAGGACGCCATGAAAGTCGGGATCGCGCTGAATTGCCTGCATCAGCCCGGGCGCTCCGACCACGCGGTGATGACCGAGCATCTGGCGCTGGGCGATCTCGCCGAGCCGCTTGGTTTCGACTCGCTGTTCGCGTTGGAGCACCATTTCACCGGCTATGCGATGTCGCCGGCGCCGACCCAGTTGCTCGCCTACTACGCCGGGCGCACCAAGCGCATCCAGCTCGGCACCGCCGTCATCGTGCTGCCGTGGCACGACCCCGTCCGCGTCGCCGAACAGATCGCCCTCCTCGACATCCTCTGCGGCGGGCGCTGTCTGTTCGGCTTTGGCCGCGGCGCGGCGAGCGTCGAGTATGAGGGTTTCCGCATTCCGATGGGCGAGGCGCGGCCGCGCTTTGTCGAGGCGGCGAACATCATCGTCAAGGCGCTGACCAACGACAGTTTTGAGCACCACGGCGAGTTCTTTCAGATCCCGCGCACCGCGATCCGGCCTCGCCCGATCTCGCACCCCGAGCGGCGTTTCTACGCCTCGGCAGTCAGCCCGGAGTCGGGCGAGATCATGGCCAAGCTCGGCTTCGGCATCCTGATGGTGATGCAGAACGAGTGGACCAAGGCATCGGAGGACATCGCCACCTACCGCCGGATCGCCACCGAGGCCGGACACGCGCCACGCCCGCCGGTCATCCTCACCAATGTCTGCTGCGCCGACAGCCGGCAGGAAGCGCACGAGCGCGCCTTCAAATATCTCGGCCAGAAATGGCAGTCGATTGACGACCACTATCATTTCTCCGACGGCCATCTCTCGACCGTCAAAGGCTATGAGAGCTACGGCAAGATGGCCAAGACCTACGCCAAGATCGGCGAAAGCGCCGAAACCAAGCAGAAGGCGACCGATTTCTACGTCTCGATCCAGATCGTCGGTACGCCCAGCGACTGTCTGGAAAAGATCGCCGAGTTGCAGCGCTGCACCGGCATGGACCACCTCGTCACCGAATTCTCGTTCGGCGCGATGCCGCACGAGGAGGCCGAAATCAACATGCGGCTCTTCGCCGACCGGGTGATGCCGACCCTGCAGCACGACCCGGCCCTCGCCGCGCCGCGCGCCGAGGGGCCGCTGATACTGCCGGCGAAAGAAGGCCACGACCGCCTCTTCGCCCCGGCGTAATTCCCGTGGCGCGTCGCCGCTAGTGCAAAGAGATGAACGACAGTTACGTTCCGCCGGCATTTGCCGCGCACAGCGAAGTAGAACCACCCGACGTTCTATACCATTACACTGGTCAGACGGGGTTGCTTGGCATAGTTGAAAATGCCGAGCTATGGGCGACCAAAGTAAGATATATGAATGACGAAACAGAGTTTAATCATGCTCTCACGGCGGCTGACGAAATATTGGATGGTCGAATTGCGGACGAAAACACCACCTTAGCCCGCAAACTCGCGTGTGTAACACTTCGGCGCTCGCTCCAAGGTCTTGAGGACATCAACATTTTTGCCACGTGTTTCTGTGAGGATGGCGACCTCCTGAGTCAGTGGAGAGGATACACTGCCGAGGGCGGCGGCGTGGCGATTGGCTTCGACTCACGGGGGCTAAAATCAGCCGCGACGGCGGCCGGGTTTATCCTCGGGAAGTGCATTTACGACGCTGAGACCCAACGGCGGGTGGTTACAGAGGCGATTGAGCACTGCGTTGCAGAGGAAATCGCCGGCCGCAACAACTGGGCATTCCATGGGCCACTGGCAGACGTGATCTTTCGAATCGGCGCCTTTTTCAAAGACTCGACTTTCAGTGAGGAAAAGGAATGGCGCCTAGTCTCACCCGTCATAATGTTTCGCGACGAACGAATGAATTTTCGACGCGGCAAATCGATGGTGACGCCGTTTTATAAACTACCAATTCTCCATGAGAGCAGCCTGCCAATCCATCACGCCGTGGTAGGTCCCTGCCCGAACATGGAGCTGGCCAAATCGGCCGTTACGATGCTCCTGATGCAGCACGGCAGCCATGGTCCACTGTACGGACGGCCGATCACCTTCGGTTCGAAAATTCCGTTCAGAAACTGGTGACCGTAAGCCCGGCGCTGATTACACAAACGCCCGCTTGAACGCGGCCCATACCGCACGTTGCGCGTTCATCGCGTCATCGACCGCCGGCATCATGCCGAAAAAGGCGTGGATCATCCCGGCGTATTCGTGGCGCTCGACCGGCACCCCTGCCGCCTTCAGCCGCTCGCCATACGCCAGCCCCTCGTCGTGGAGCACGTCGCATTCCGCGGCGATGACGATGGCGGGCGCGACCCCCTTGAGGTCGGGCGCCAGGACCGGCGAGGCGCGCCAGTCGGTAGCGTCATCCATCGTGCGCAGATAGTGGCCGCGGAACCAGCGCATCGCGTCGGCGGTCAGGACACCGCAACCCGTCGCGAACTTCGTGTAGCTCTCACTGCCCATGCGGAAATCGGCGACCGGGTAGACCAGCGATTGCAGCCGCAGTTTCGGCCCGCCTCTGTCGCGGGCGATGATCGCCACCACGGCCGCTAAATTCGCGCCGGCGCTGTCGCCATGCACGCCGAGCCGGCTGGGGTCGGCGCCGATACTCGCGGCATTCACGTGCACCCATTCGAGCGCCGCGAACGAGTCCTCGACCGCCGCCGGGAAACGGTGTTCCGGCCCCATCCGGTAATCGACCGAGACCACCACCGCCTCGGCGCCGCCGCACAAATTGCGCGCCACCAGATCGTGCGTATCGAGGCTGCCGATCACATGCCCGCCGCCATGGTAATAGACGATCGCCGGCCGCACCCCCGCCGCGTTCGGCCAGTAAATCCGCACCGGGATCGGCCCCGCCGGCCCCGGGATCGTGCGGTTCTCGACCCGCGCCACCGGCAGCGGCTCGGCCTTGCGCGAGGCGGCGGTCGCCTCCATCTGCGCCCGCGCCTCTTCCGGGGTGCTGTCCTCGATCGCGCGCAAATTCAGCGTCGCCATCGTTTCGAGAACCTTTTCGATTTGCGGGTGCAACTTCGGCATCGTTTTTCCCTCTTGCTTCGGGCTGGCTTATGATGCCGTCCCAAGGCGTGCCCTGTCACGCGGAACCCCGGGAGGACTGCGTGAAGCTCAGCACCGAGCGTATCCTGACCACCCATGTCGGCAGCCTGCCGCGGCCGCGCGCGATGCTCGATCTGATCGCCGCGCGCGAGGCCGGGAGCCCGGTCGACGAAGCCGCCTTCGAGGCGCAATCCGCCGCAGCGGTCGCCGACATCGTCGCCCAGCAGGTGGCTTGCGGTATCGATATCGTCAGCGACGGCGAGCAGAGCAAACCGTCCTACGCGACCTATGTGAAGCACCGGATCGACGGCATCGACATGGACCCGTCGGTGGTCGAGCGCGGCCGCGACGTGATGGTGAGCCTCGACCGGCTCGAACACCCGGATTTCCAGACCGCGACCAATTTCAGCAACACCGCGTTCCCCGCCTGCCTGGGGCCGCTCGCCTATGC
>DASYXG010000370.1:0-3901 GCA_035935235.1 Allostellaceae bacterium | reverse complement strand
GGGGTCGAGCGGGTCGAGGCCGGGCCCAAGGGCGCGGTGATCGCGTTGCGCGGCAACCGCTTCGCCAATCCCGCGGGCCTCGTCGAGCTGATCCAGAAGCACGCCGGCACGCTGCGCCTCCGCCCCGACCAGAGGCTCGTCTACCTGCGCAATTGGGACGATGAGGCTGCCCGCGTCAAAGGCGTTTCGGGACTGCTGCAGACCCTGGTAAAGATCGCCAGCGCCGGCGCCGCCGACACCCCGCACATGCCGCCGCCGACCGCGGAGTTGCGGAAACCCCGAATCGCTCAACGCGCTTAGCGGGCTTTACCGGCACGGCGGTTTCGCCGATTCATGCGAAATGAAGGACTCGGCTCAAGGGGCAAACTCGGTCGAAGAGACCGCGCAAATTCTCGGTGCGCTGCCGCTTTTCGGCAAACTCGACCCTGCTTCGCTCGCGGCAATTGCGGCGCATAGCGCCGTCGCCCATTTCCGTGCTGGCGACGCGATCATGCGGCAGGGCCGGGTAAGCACCTTCGCCGATGTGATCCTCGACGGCGAGGTCGATGTCTTTGTCGATACGCCGGCGGGCCAGGCTCGCGTCGCCACTGTCGGCCGGCACCAAATTGTCGGCGAGGTAGGGGCGATCGCGGCGATGCCGCGCACCGCCACGGTCATCGCCCGCACCGAGTTGTCGGTGCTGCGGATCCGGCGCGGCAGCTTGATAAACCTCACCGCCGACCATCCGGCGATCGCGGCGGCGATCGTCGGCGAGTTGGGCCGGCGCCTGTACGGAATGAACCGCTCGCTTGCCTACCTGACCTACGCCGCCAACGCGCTGGGGCGCGACGAGTACGACCCGGCGATCCTCGCCGAATTGACGCGGCAGCCGGGAGAGCTGGCCGAATTCGCCCGCGCCTTTGCGCATATGGCCGCCGAGATCGAGGCCAAACAGCGCCGCCGCGACGAGATACATGCCGCGGCAGAAATCCAGCAATCGATCCTGCCGCGACCGCTGGCTCGCGAGGGCGCGCTCGCGGCAATCGATCTGCATGCCGAGATGCACCCGGCGCGCGAGATCGGTGGCGATTTTTACGACTTTTTCGCGGTCGGCCACGACTGTCTGGCGGTGACGGTGGCGGACGTCTCGGGCAAGGGTATCCCGGCGGCGTTGTTCATGGCGGTATCGCGCACCGTGCTGCGCAGCATTGAAGGCTCCGGCGAGAATACCGCCGACGACATGACCGTGCGCATCGAACGCGCCAACCGTTTGCTCTCGGCCGACAACGCCACGGCGATGTTCGTCACCGCGTTTCACGGCGTCCTCGATCTCAAGACCGGGGCGATGCGCTACTGCAACGCCGGTCATAACCCGCCTTATCTGCTGCGCTCCGATGGCGCCAGCGAGCGCCTGCCGGCGACCGGTGTACCGTTCGGCGTCGACGGTGACCTGCCGTACCGCCTCGCCGAAGCGCAGCTGCGCCCCGGCGACACGCTGTTTCTCTACAGCGATGGGATCACCGAGGCGTTCAATCCAAACGGCGAGGAATTTGGCGCCGCCCGGCTCGAATCCGCACTTGCCGCGGCGCGCGGGCAAAGTGCCGCGGGTATGGTCGCCCGAGTGCTCGCCGCGACAGCTGAGTTCGCGGCCGGAGCCGAGCAGTCCGACGACATCACCGCGCTGGCGCTGGCGTATCGGCCTTAGCTCCGCGCGCCTTCTCCAATCTCAACCGGTTCTCATCGGCGACTCGGCGGTACTCCACTCGGTCGACCATGCGGTGAATGAGGAGGATGCCGAGGCCGCCGGGATCGCGGCGATCCAGCGGCAATGACACGTCGGGCTCGGGCGCAGCGGATGGATCGAACGCCTGGCCATTGTCGATCACCGTCGCGGTGACGCTAGCATCCGTGATATCGAGTTCGACCGCCATCCGGTGCGGCACCGCCTGCCCTGTAAAGGCATGGCCAATGACGTTGGTCGCCGCCTCGTCGAGCGCGAGCGCCAGCCGGAACGAGAGATCGCTGGCGATGCCGGCCTCGCCGCAGCAGCGCTCGACCCAGTCGATTAGGCGGGGGATTTCGGCGATGTCTGGTTCAATCGCAAGACGATGGCCGGGCATACCGCCTCCTAGCGCGTCAATGAGCGGCTGCCAAGCCCGATCGCATCGCCGGGCTTCTTCTGTTGCCTGCCCACGTCCCGCCATGCAAACTCGCCGAAAGGGCTTTTGGTGCAATCAAAGGGATCGCCGATGGACATTTCCCGGGAGCGGGACGGCGAGGTGGTCATCGTCCGGCTGTCGGGCCGGCTCGACAGTAGCGCCGCGTCCGCCGCGGAAGAAGGGTTGCTGGTGGCGCTGGGCGGCGTGCCGCCGCGGCTGGCGGTGGATATGACCGGGCTCTCCTATATCAGCAGCGCCGGGCTACGGGTCCTGCTGGTGGTGGCGAAGAAGGTGCAGCAGCAGCACGGCAAGCTCGCGCTCTTCGGCCTGACCGCCAATGTCCGCGAGGTGTTCACGGTCAGCGGCTTCGACACGATCTTTTCGCTCGCCGCCGATTCCGCTGGCGCGCTCGCCGCGGTTCGCTGAGGCGCACAGGATGCTGAGCTTTGTCGAAGAGATCGTGCTGTTGCTGCACGACGATTCCAGCGGCGATTTCGTGCAACTGCCGCAATCGGTATTCAGTGTCGTCATCGCCGGCGCGGCGCTGATGGACTTGGCGATCCACAACCGTATCGACACCGACCTCGAAAGCCTGACCGTCGTGGACCGCAAACCGCTCGGCGACGACATCCTCGACGACGTGCTGTCCACGATCGTTACGGCTTCGGAGAAGGCTGCGGGGGCTGGCCCGTTCGACATCTCGACTGCGCTCTACGACGTCGCCGCCGATGCCGAACTCTATCGCGCGCGGGCGCTCGGCAGACTGATCCAACGCGGCATCTTGCGCGAGGAAAATGGCCGCCATCTCTGGGTCTTCCGCTCCCGCCGCTACCCGATGATCGACGATACCGAGCAGCAGGAAGTGCGGGCACGGCTGCGGCGTATCCTGCTCAGCGATGAGATCCCCGATCCGCGTGACATCGTACTGATCTGCCTGGTCGCCGCCTGCTCGCTATTGCGTTTCATCCTCAGCGCGGACGAGATCGACGACACCGCAGCGCGGGTCGAGCAGTTGCGAAAGATGGATCTGATCGGCCAGGCTGTGACCAAATCGGCCGGGGAAACCGACGCGATCATCCGCTTCGCCGCGACGACCATCTAACTGGCACACGAACGCGGGTTTGCCAAAGGCGCATACCGGTCTGCTTAATAAGCGAGGCTTACGACCTTGCCTTTGGCCAAGGGCTGCGCCAGCATGACGCAGCCTCTCCGGGGCGAGCCCGCAGGTAATTGGATCTCGGCGGGTAGTTGTCATATGGAGGAGACATCAGCGATGGCGCGCACCTACAAGCGTATTGATTCCGACGGTCACATTCTTGAGCCGGTAACCCTTTGGAATGACTACATGGACCCGGCCTTTCGCGACAGGGCGCCAAAGCTGATCATTGACAATGACGGCAAGGAAAAGCTGTTCCTCGAGAACCAGGTCCTCGGCAGCCAGCAGGGCATGGGCGGCATCGGCGGCGTCGGGGCGCGCCAGGGCGAGATCAAGGCCGAGACGATGAAGTACGAGGATGGACGCCCGGGTGGGTTCGACCCGCACAAACGCATCCCCGACATGGATCTGGACGGTATCGACGCCGCGTTCCTCTATCCAAGTATGGGCCTATTCTCGGGCGCCGTGCACGACCCCGAGCTGGCCGGCGCACTGTGCCGCGCTTATAACCGCTGGCTCGCCGATTACTGCAAGCCGTACCCCGACCGCCTGTTCGGCATCGCCATGCTGCCGATGCAATCGGTCGAGCACGCGATCGAGGAGATGA
>DASYXG010000369.1:0-10251 GCA_035935235.1 Allostellaceae bacterium | reverse complement strand
AATCAGGCGACGCCGTATTAAAATCAGGCGACGCCGTATTTCTTGAACCAGGCGAGCATGTCGGCCCAACCCTCCTTGGCGGCGGCGGCGTTGTAGCTCGGCCGGTAATCGGCGTTGAAGCCGTGCTCGGCGTCGGGGAAGGCCTTGTATTCGCAGGTCTTGCCCGCGGCCTTGCAGGCTTCCTCGCGCTTCGGGCCGGTGTCCTGCGGGATGAACTGGTCCTTCGCGCCATAGAAAGCGAGCACCGGGCATTTCAGCTCCGCCATGACGTCCCCGGGGTTTTGCGGGATCAATTCACTGATCTTCCGATCGGGGCCGTACCACGACACGGCCGCCTTAAGCGCCGGCTGATATGCAGCGTACATCCAGGTGGCGAACCCGCCCCAGCAGAAGCCAGTGACCGCGAGCCGCTTGGTATCGGCCTTGCCAGTCGCCTTGGCGTAGATCACACAGGCATCGAGATCGCTCATCACCTGTTCGGTCGGGATGCTGGCAAGGATTTTTCCACGCTCCTGCCCGTCGGTGACGGCGGCCAGATTGCCCTGCCGGGCGGAGAGCTCCGCGGCGATCGCGTAATAGCCGGCCTTGGCGAGGCGGCGGCAGATATCCTTGATGTGCTCGTGAACGCCCCAGGCCTCTTGGCAAACCAGCACCATCGGGAACGGGCCGCCCGAGGCCGGCATCGCCTGATATGCCGGCATGTCGCCGTCGGCGGTTGGTACCTTGACCTCGGCGGCAGTCAGGCCGTTGGTGTCGGTAGTGATGGTCTGCGCGGAGACTGGCTGCCAGGCTAGCGCAAAGCCGCTCGCCAGCGAGGTCACGACAAAGCCACGGCGCGAGTAGTCGGGGCGCCGAACGATCGGCTCGAATCCTGGATTGAACGTATCCACCGGCAGCCTCCCATTGGTCTTTCTAAGGAGGCGACGATAGGCGAGAGCCGGGCGGGCGCGAAAGCCCGCCTCACTTGATTTTGAACGCGGACGAGCGGCGTTAGGCGCGGTTGGCGGCGGCGCCCTCGATGCGCTTCTTCAGCCGGCGGATCTCCGGCGACAGCTTGCGGGCCGGCGTGCCTTTGAGAAAGGCGTCGATGCCGCCTTTGCTTTCAATTGTGCGGATCGCGTTGGTCGACAGGCGCAGCCGGATCGAACCGACGCTGTCCGAGAGCAGCGAGATCGTCTGCAGATTGGGCAGGAACCGTCGCTTGGTCTTGCGGTTCGAGTGGCTGACATTGTTGCCGACAAGAGCTCCCTTGCCGGTAACCGGGCATTTGCGCGCCATGGCCTGACCTTGTGACTCGACACCGCCGCGATAATTCACGCGCGGGAGCGCGGTTTCTAAGGCGCGGCGGCGGCAAGGTCAAGGCTGGCGGCGCTGTCGCGGCCCGGCCATGCTGTGCGAAGATCGCGCCGACGGCACGAGAGGAGATCGACATGGCCTCGATGAAGGAGAAGTTCACCAAGGGCGAATTGGTGCTGTGCATGAATTTGCGCCTGGCCCGGACGGTCGACATCGCCATGGTCGCAAAGGCAGGCGGCTATGATGCGCTCTACGTCGACATGCAGCACGCGCCGTATTCGATCGAGACCACCTCGACGATCTGCGCCGCTGCGATCGGCATTGGCATCACGCCGTTGGTGCGGGTGCCGGCGCATGATAATGGCCAATGGATGGCGCGCGTGCTCGACGGCGGCGCGCAAGGGGTGATTGTTCCCGATGTCGGCACGCGCACCCATGCCGAGGCGGTCGTCAAGGCCTGCCGCTTCCCACCGCTGGGCGCGCGCTCGGTGATGGGGCTCGGACCGGCTCTGGGCTATCAGGCGGTGCCGCTCAGCGAACTGAACCCGAGGCTCAACGCCGAGACCGCGGTCATCGTCATGCTCGAGACCGCCGAGGGCATCGACAATGCCGACGCGATCGCCGCGGTCGACGGGATCGATTGCCTGCTGATCGGCTCAGGCGATCTCACCACCGATTACGGCATTCCCGGCCAGGTCGATCATCCAAAGCTGCGCGCCGCCTATGAGCGCGTCGCCGCGGCGTGCAAGAGGCACGGCCGCATCCTCGGCGTCGGCGGCATCCGCCACAACGTCAAGCTGCAGGGTGAGCTGGTCCAGCTCGGCGCCCGTTTCGTTATCGCCGGCACCGACACGAACTACGTGCTTGCCGGCGCTAAGGCCGACACCAGCGCACTGCGACAAATCCCGCTGGGGTAAGGTTCAGGCGCTTCGCATCGCCCGCCAGATAGTTTCCGGGGTCAGCGGCATGTCGACATGCGGCAGGCCCAGCGCGTCGGCGACGGCGCTGACGATCGATGGCGGCGCGCCGCAAGCACCGCCTTCGCCGATGCCTTTGACCCCGAGCTCGTTGGAGGGGTTGCGGACGGGGTTGAAATCGACATCGATCGAGGGAAAGTCCTCGGCGCGCGGCATCGCGTAGTCCATGAAGGAACCGGCGAGAAACTGGCCGCTCTCACGGTCGTAGGCGGTGTTCTCCAGCACCGCTTGCCCGAGTCCCTGCCCAACCCCACCATGCACCTGCCCCGCGACCAACATCGGGTTGATCAGAACCCCGCAATCGTCGACCGCGGTGTATTTGACCACTTCAAGGTGCCCGGTGTCGGCGTCGATCTCGACCTCGGCGACATGGGCCCCGTTGGGGAAGTTGCATTCGGTCGGGCGCTTGTAGAGGCAGGTCTCGTCGAGGCCCGGGGTCTCGCCCTCGGGCAGCTTCGCAGGGTCCTGCGCCAGCTGAGCGACCTCCCTGAGGGTGAGCTTCAAGTCGGTGCCGACCACCTCGAAGGCGCCGCCCCGGTAGGCGATGTCGGCGGTGGCGGCTTCGAGCACATGCGCGGCGATGCGTTTGGCTTTCTCGATGACCTGGTCGCAGGCGCGCGCGGTCGAGACCCCGCCCATCTGCGACGAGCGCGAGCCGCCGGTGCCATTGCCGACTTTGACGAAATCAGTATCGCCCTGGCGGAAATCGATAAGGTCGAACGGCACGCCGAGTTTCTGCGAGACGATCTGCGAGAACGCGGTTTCGTGGCCCTGGCCGTGGCTGAACGTGCCCATGGTGAGTTCGACGCGGCCGTCGGGGGTGACCTTGACGATCGCCTGTTCGGTCGGCTGGCCGCCCGAGGCCTCGATGTAATAGCCGAGCCCGATGCCGCGCAGCTTGCCGCGCCGCTTCGCCTCGTCGCGACGGCGAGAAAAGCCGCTCCAATCGGCCTTCGCCAGCGACTTTTCCATCGTCTCCCGGAAATGCCCAGAATCGATGACCATGCCGATCTGGTTCTTGTAGGGCAGCGCCGAGGGCGGGATGAAGTTGCGCCGGCGGATTTCATCGCGGCCGATGCCGAATGCCGCCGCGCCCTGGTCGAGCATCCGCTCCATCTGGTAGCAGATTTCCGGCCGCCCGGCACCGCGATAGGCGCAGACCGGCACGGTGTTGGTGAACAGCACCTTCACCGCTAGCTGCATCGCCGGGACGTTGTAGACGGTGCCGGCGATGCGGGCGCCGGCCATGGTGTGGACGCGCGGCCCATTGTCGGAAAGGTGCGCACCGGCATTCGCCAGCGTCGCCATCCGCAGACCGAGGATCTTGCCCTCGGCATCGAAGGCCATTTCGCCATGAGTGATGTGGTCGCGGCCGTGCACATCGCAAAGGAAAGTTTCCTGCCGGTCGGCGAGCCATTTGACCGGGCGCCCGAGCCGGCGCGCCGCGAACAGCGCCAGCGCTGACTCCGGAAAGGTCTTGCCGCGCAGCCCGAACCCGCCGCCGACATCGGGCGAGATCACCCGCAGCTTTTCCTTGGGCACCTTGAGGACGTTGCTCGACAGGCTGTTCTGCACCCGGATCACGCCCTGGGTCGGCGAGGTGAGCGTGTAGCTTTCGCTTGCCGCATCCCATTCGCCGATCGCGACACGCGGCTCCATCGGACTGCCGACGACCCGGTTGTTGACGAAATCGAGGGTGACGGTCTTGGCCGCCCTGGCGAACGCGGCGTCGACCGCTGCCGGGTCGTGGCTCTCCCAGTGGACGCAGAGATTGGAGCCATGCTCGGGGTAGAGCAGCGGCGCGCCCGGCTTGTCGGCCTCGCGCGGGTCGGTGACCGAGGGCAAGTCTTCGTAATCGACCTCGATCAGCTCGGCCGCGTCCTTTGCCTGGACCGGGCTCTCGGCGACGACATAGGCGACCGGATTGCCGACATAGCGCACCACGCCGCGCGCCAGGATCGGTCGGGTTGGCGCGAACATCTCGGTGCCGGCCCGACCCAGCACCTTGGCCTGGGTGGGGATCTCGCCGTAACCGTCCGCGTCGAGATCGTCGATCGTATAGACGCCAAGCACTCCCGCCGCCGCCTTGGCCGCGCCCGCATCGATCGCGCGAATGCGGGCGTGGGCGTGCGGCGATCGCAGGATATAGCCGTAGGCCTGGCCGGACAGATTGATGTCGTCGGTGAAGCAGCCGGTACCGGTAACGAACCGTTTGTCTTCGCGCCGCCGTACCGGCTGACCGATGCCAAAGGCGTCGAGATCGATGGTGCTGCCGTCCATGTGCCGCATCCGTGAAGCTGGGGGGATTTACGCCAGCATAACCCGCTCTAGCGTCGCGGCAAGCCGATGGCGTCGCCAAGAGTGAGCGGTCCCGTCGATACGGCGTCCGATGTATCCGATATTTGCCGCAGCGGGAGTTTGCGCAACTCGAGGGCAGCGAAGACGCTGACATCAAGAATCGTCAACCCGATGATGATCGCGATCAAGACCGGGTTGAGATTCTCCGCCATGCGGTCGAGCCGGCGCAGAAATAGCTCCTTCGCGGGCTGAGACTTGTGTCTCCGGCTCTCCGGCACGGAAGCCTCCCTGTCCGAGCCGGCTATTTGCTTGCTTCCTGAGCCGGCTTCGTGTGGGGGGCATTATCGGCCGTTGCGGCCTGCTGTCTTGAATCTACCCGATTAATCTATGAACCGCCGCGGCGCTGCAGCTAGCCGCCGGGCCAGTTCTCGGCAGCGAGCTCGGCAAAGCGAGAGCGGCTGATATAGCCGCGCTCGAAATCGGCGAGAGCGGCGAGCCCGTCGAAGTTGAGAATGGTCACCTGCTGGCGCTCGACCGTGGCGAGACCCTCCTCGCGAAGCTGGCGCAAGGTTTGGTTGACGTATTGCACGCTGAGGCCGAGCGCGTCGGCGATCAGCTCCTGGGTCAACGGCAGGCGATAGGAGCGCTCGTCGGCAAGCCCGATCGCCTGCAGTCGGACCAGCATTTCGAGCAGGAAATGCGCGACCCGCTCGAGCGCCGAGCGCCGGCCGACCCCGATCAAATGCTCGGCATACATCGCCGTCTCGCAGCTAAGCGACCAGAAGATCGCCGCGCCGAGCCGGGGATGGGTCTCGGACAGCCGCAGGAAACGGGTGAACGGCACCGGCGACACGACGCAATCGCTGAGCGCCGAGATCGAGTAGAGCGCACCTTCGAAAAAACAGCCGGGAAAGCCGATAAACTCGCCCGGCAACACGATGTTGAGCACCTGGCGGCGCCCATCGTTGAGCACGCGGTAGCGCAACGCCACCCCGTCGAGCAGGATCAGCAGCTCATCGTATTTGCGGCCCTCGGCGACCATCTCGCGGCCTCGCGTGATCCGGCGACCATGCGCCTGAAGTTCGCGCAGCACGTCGGTTTCGGCCGGCGACAGCGCCACCAGCCGCGACAGTTTGCGGGTCAGGGGGTTATGGAGGGACGCATCCTCCGCCATGGCAATGCCGGCCATGTCCTAGGCCATCGCCTCCTCAGCAGCTGGCACGGTCTTAACCTCATGCGCCTGCAGCGCCGGCAGCACCTCCCGGGCGAAGCGCTCGATCTGCGCCATGAAGAGGTCATGCGGCAGCGCGCCGCGATTGAGCGCCAGCTGCACCTGGTTGGCGCCGGCGCTCTCGGCGGCGTCGATGATGCGCTGGATGACTTCGTCGGCGGTACCCATCGGCATGTGCTCTGCCTGCTCCTCGAGCTGATCCATCGTCAGATTGCGGAATTCGGAGCGCAGATTGGCGGCGGCGCGCAGATTTTCCGGACGCACGTAATCGGTCGAGGATTGTGACGAGTACCCGGTTTGCCGCTGCATCTCGGTCTCGGTGAAGTTGCCGTGGCTGAACAGCGTGCGATTGAAATAGAGGATGTGCGGCCCGTACTCCTTCAGCGCCTGCTTTTTCGAGTCTGCGACATAGGCCGTGATGCCGAGCGAGAGATGGTCGGGCGTGATGCGGTGCCCGGCCCGCGCCAGGCATTTCGCGTAGAAGCGAATGATGTCGTCGCGCAAACCGCGGGCACGGCCGAGACCGGGTGTGATCGGCAGGTTGTGGCGGCCCGCGAACTCGATCGACTCCTGGCTGCCGACCACCGGGACCCAGATCGGCGGGTGCGGGCGCTGCACCGGGCGCGGCCACAGCGCGACGTCCTTGTACGACCAGAACTTACCCTCGTAGGAGAACACCTCCTCGGTCCAGGCGCGGGTGATGATGTCGTAGGCTTCCTCGAAGCGCGCCCGGGACTCGACGAGCGAGACGTTGTGCACCTGGTACTCGCGCGGGATACCACGGGCAAAACCGGAGATGAGCCGCCCCTTCGACAGGCAGTCGATCATCGCCAGCTCCTCGGCAAGGCGCAGCGGCTCGTGTAGCGGCAACAGGTTGCCGTAGATCAGCAGCTTCAGGTTCTTGGTGCGCTGCGCCGCCGAGGCGGCCATCAGGTTCGGGCTGTTCATCAGCCCGTAAGGCGAACAGTGGTGCTCGTTAAAGCCGACCCCGTCATAGCCGCATCTGTCGAGCAGCTCCCATGCGTCGAGATGCTCCTCATAGGTGCGCATCGCGATGTCGCGGTCGAAATACCGGCCGGCGAGCGGATAGGGCAGTTCGCTTTCGCCGCCCTTCAGATGGTCGAGATTGGCGTCGTAGGCGAGGAGGTCGAAGACGAAAACCTTCATGACGCGGTGGCCTCCCGTAAAGCCTCGACGCGGCTCCCGCGGAAATGCAGCAATGCCGTCGCCGCCGCGGCGACCACGGCGAAGCCGCAAGCGCTGAGAAAGATCTGCGTCGGCGGCAGACCGAGCGACAACAGATAGCCGCCGAGGAGCGGCGCGACGATGCCGCCCAATCGGCCGATCCCGAGCGCCCAGCCGAGCCCACTCGTCCGCATCCGCGCCGGATAGAGCTTGCCGCAGGTCGCGTTGGCGCCGGTCTGGCTGCCGATGATCGTCATCCCGGCGAGGAAGGTGAACACCAGCATCAAAGCGTAGGGCAACGCCACCAGCGCGATCATTGCGATGAATATCGCGCCAACCGCATAATGCAGCGCCAGCGACCGCTCCGGCCCGACGCGGTCGATCAGGTAGCCAAGATAAAGGACGGCAAAAATCGCGCCGCAATCCCTGAGGCTCGATGCGAATACCGCCTGCGCCGGGCTGAAGCCGATCAGCTTGAACACCGTCGGCATCCAATAGCCGAACAGGAACAGGTTTAGGAGGCTGCAGAAGAAGATGATCCACATCAGCACGGTCTGTAGCGCGTAACCGCGGCGAAACAGCATGCCCACCGGATTGCCCTGCGCGACATCGACATAGTGGCTCTGCCCCGGCGTGATGTCGAGGCGCTGGAGCAGCGCGGCGTCGCGGCGCGACGGGTTGGGCTTGTTGGCCAGAAAACGCGGCGATTCCGGCAGCCATATCAGCAGCACCGGCACCAGAATCAGCGGGAACACGCCGCCGGCGATGAAGATCGACGGCCAACCGAATTGCGGCAACAGCCAAAACGAGACGATCTGCCCGCCAAGGAACCCGCCGAGCGGCGCCCCGGTGAAGCTCAACATGATGAGGAGAGCGCGGCGGCGATGCGGCGCGTAATCCCCAGCGAGGCTCGCCGCGCCCGGAAAGGCGCCGCCGATGCCGAGTCCGGTGAAAAAGCGCGTGGCGGCGAGGAAGAACACCGAAGGCGCGAAGGCGCTGGTGATCGAGGCGAGGCCGAAGATCACCAGGCTGACGACCAGGAGTGGCTTACGGCCGACGCGGTCGCCGATCGGCCCGGCCGACAGCGCACCGACCAGGATGCCGATGCTCGACCAGAGAAAGGCGCTGGTGAACAGCGGCGGCGGCAGATGCCAGGTATCGATCAATTTCGGCACCGCCCAGGCGACCGAATTGATGTCGTAGCCGTCGCAGATCTGGATCAGCGTGCACAGGATCGCCACGCGGATCTGCAGGCTGCCGATGCGCTGGTTTTCAAGCGCCGACTCGACCGCCGAAACCGCCGTATCCGCCATCGTCTTCCTCCCATCATTCGATCCACAATCGCCGGCTTGTCGCCGGTCTTCATCCGTTACCCGTGTTGCATTTCTCCGCCCGCTGCGCAAGCCTCGCGCATCCCCCTGACGGAGCGCCGCCATGACCACCCGTCCGCCCGCCGAAATCGGCATGACGCTCGACGAGGTCGATACCCCCGCCCTGATCATCGATCTCGATGCGTTCGAGCGCAATCTCAAGCGCTTGCCCGAGCGAGCCGGCGGCAAGGTCAGGCTGCGGCCGCACGCCAAGACCCACAAATGCGCGGTCATCGGCCTCAAGCAGATGGAATTGGGCGCGGTCGGCGTGTGCTGCCAGAAGGTCAGCGAGGCCGAGGCGATGGTCTATGGCGGCGTCAGGGACGTGCTTGTCACCAACGAGATCGTCGGCAAGCAGAAGCTGCGCCGGCTGATGAGCCTCGCCGGCAGCGCCCGCATCGCCACCTGCGCCGACGACCCGGCCCAAATCGTCGCGCTGAACGAGGCGGCGGGCGACGCGGGAATCACGCTCCCCGTTCATGTCGAGGTCAATATGGGTGGCAACCGCTGCGGGGTCGAACCCGGCCAACCGGCGCTCGATCTCGCGCGCCAGATCATGGATGCGCGCCATCTCAGTTTCGCCGGGCTCCAGGCCTATCATGGCTCCGCCCAGCATCTGCGCGGCTGGGAGGAGCGGCAGAAAGCGATCGCCGGCGCGGTCGAGAAGGCGGGCTCGACCCGCGACCTCCTCGCCGAGAACGGCATTCAATGCGCCAACATCACCGGCGCCGGCACCGGCACCTTCGAGTTCGAGACCGCGAGCGGCGTCTATACCGAGCTGCAATGCGGCTCGTACATCTTCATGGACGCCGATTACGGGCGGAACCTCGACCGCGACGGCGGTCAGACCCGCGCCTTCGAGCCGAGCCTCTTCGTCTGGGCGACGGTGATGAGCCGCCCGACCGAGGACCGCGCCATCGTCGATGCGGGGTTGAAGGCGCTGAGCGTCGATTCGGGAATGCCCACGGTGTGGGAGGAGCCTGCCGCCACCTACGAGCGCGCCTCCGACGAGCACGGCAAACTCACCATTACCTCTGCCACGAACCGGCTGAAGCTCGGCGACAAGATCAAGCTGGTGCCCGGCCATTGCGACCCGACCGTCAATCTCTACGACTGGTATGTCGGGGTGCGCGGCGACCGAGTCGAGGCGATCTGGCCGATCGTCGCGCGGGGCGCGGTGTATTGAGACAGGAGGTACGGATGCCCGCCAAGCTTGACCAATATCTCGACCTGCTCAACGACAAGAAGGCCTTCGCCCATCTTGCGACGCTGATGCCGGACGGGTCGCCGCAGGTGACGCCGGTATGGTTCGACTATGTCGGCGGCGCGATCCGGGTCAATTCGGCGCGCGGCCGGGTGAAGGACCGCAACATGAAAGAAGGCGCGGTGGTGGCGCTGTCGATCCTCGACCCCGACAACCCCTATCGCTACCTGCAAGTGCGCGGCCGGGTCCGCAAGGTTACCGAGGCCGGCGCCGCGGCCCATATCGACTCGCTCGCCAAAAAATATCTCGACGCCGACAAGTACCCTTACGCCCAGCCGGGCGATGTCCGGGTGATCTACGAGATCGAGCCGCGCGGCGTTTCCGGTATGGGCTGAGGAGTGAGCACGCGACTCATTACCAGGATCAGGAACAGCACCAAAAACTGCGTCCCGATCCACCATTCCTCCCACAGGCCATAGGCGGCGAGCCCGACTATCTGGGCCACGCACAAACTGCCGCCCGCCGCGGCGGCGAAAAGGCGGGGCCATGGGGCTCGTGCCAGGCTCAGCCACAGCCGGGCGACGAACCCTGCGAACAGCAGCGCGCCGGGCAGGCCCAGTTCAAGCCAGATTTGCAGCGCGCCATTATGCGGGTGCAGCGGCAGCCATGGCGGCCCCTCCGGCGTCGGTT
>DASYXG010000368.1:0-15052 GCA_035935235.1 Allostellaceae bacterium | reverse complement strand
AATGGCGACAGTCGACGCCGTCGCTCGACCACAATATGTCCGCGCGCCGCGACGCGGCCCGATCACCCGATTGCTCGAGGATGAGCGGCGGCTGGCCATCTGCCTGATGCTGCCGACGATCGTGCTGCTTGGCCTGTTCATCGCTTACCCGTTCGTCAAGGGGATCGGGCTCGCGGTCACCGATACCACGGTCGGTGTTCCGGGCAAGTTTGTCGGCCTCGACAATTTCAAGAAGATCTGGAGCGACGACATCTTCCACATCGCGGTGTGGAACACCTGCCTCTACACCTTTGTCACGACGATCTTCAAATTAGGACTGGGGCTGTGGCTGGCGCTGTTGTTGAACCGGAATTTCCGGGGCAAGGCGTTCATGCGCGCCTTTATCCTGTTGCCGTTCATCATTCCGACAGTCCTGTCGACCTTCGCGTGGAAGTGGATGTTCGACCCGACCTTCAGCGTGATCAATTGGGTGCTGTTCCACCTCGGGATCATCCATAGCCGGATCAACTGGCTCGGCGACCCAGGACTGGCGATGATCTCGGTCATCACCGTCAATGTCTGGCGCGGCGTGCCGTTCTACGCAATCAGCCTGCTCGCCGGGTTGCAGACAATCAGCCCAGAGTTACATGAGGCGGCGGCGATCGACGGCGCGCGCGCCTGGGCCCGCTTCCGCCACGTGACCTGGCCGCTGTTGCTGCCGGTGACGTTGGTGATCGTGCTGTTCTCGGTGATCCAGACCTTCGCCGACTTCCAGCTCGTCTATGTCCTGACCGGCGGCGGCCCCGCCAACGCGACGCAGCTATTCGCCACCTACGCCTATCAGCTGGGCATCGGCACCGGGCTGTTGAGCCAAGGCGCGGCGATCTCGCTGGCGATCTTCCCGATCCTGCTCCTGGTGGTGATCGTTCAGCTGATCTACATCCGCCGGGCGGAGACCCTTTAGGCGATGATCGAAGGAGCACATTGGCGGCGCTGGGTCTTCTTCTACGTGCCGGTAACCGGGTTCGTCGTCGCGCTGCTGTTCCCGTTCTACTGGATGATCATCACCACCATCCGGCCGGACAAAGAGCTGTACCGGCCATGGAACGCGGTCAATTACAACCCGTTCTGGACGACCCACCCGACGCTCGAGCACATCCACGACCTGCTGACCGAGACCTTGTTCAGCACCTGGATGCTGAACACGATGCTGATCTCACTGGCCGCGACAGCGATCTCATTGTTCTGCGGGCTGCTCGCGGGCTACGCGCTGTCGCGGCTCAAATTCCCGTTCGCCGGCACGATTGGGACCGGCATCTTCATCACCTATCTCGTGCCGCAGACGCTGCTCTTCATCCCGCTGAGCGACATCATCCGCAACTTCAAGCTCGGCGACTCGCCCTGGGCGCTGATCCTCACCTACCCGACCTTCCTCATCCCGTTCTGCACCTGGCTTTTGATGGGGTATTTCAAATCGATCCCCAAGGAGCTCGAGGAGTGCGCCCGCATCGACGGCGCGCCGCGCTGGAAGGCGATGCTCTACATCATCTTTCCGGTGGCGATCCCAGGCATTCTCTCGGCCGGCATCTTCGCCTTCACCCTGTCGTGGAACGAGTTCATCTACGCCCTCGTGTTCCTGTCCTCGCCGGAGCAGAAGACCGTGCCGGTCGGGGTCACCTCCGAGCTGGTGCGCGGCGACGTCTTCTACTGGGGCGAGTTGATGGCCGGGGCGCTGTTGGGCTCGATCCCGGTCGCCTTCGTCTATTCGTTCTTTGTTGAGTACTACGTCTCGGGCATCACCGGGTCGGTAAAGGGGTAGAGACATGGCCCGCGTCGCGATGCGTAGCCTGAACAAAAAGTACGACGAAGTTCACGCCGTCATCGACGTCAACCTCGATATCCGTGACAAGGAATTCGTCGTGCTGGTCGGCCCGTCGGGCTGCGGCAAGACAACGACCCTGCGCATGGTCGCCGGGCTCGAGAGCATCACCTCGGGCCACATCTCGATCGACGAGAAGATCGTCAACGAGCTGCCGCCAATGGACCGCGACATCGCGATGGTTTTCCAGAACTACGCGCTCTATCCGCATATGAGCGTCTACGACAACATGGCCTTTGGCCTCAAAATGCGGAAATTCGACAAACCCGAGATCGCCAAGCGGGTCCAAGAGGCCGCCGAAATCCTCGGCATTGAGCAATTGTTGAAACGCAAGCCGCGGCAACTCTCCGGCGGCCAACGCCAACGCGTCGCGCTCGGCCGGGCGATCGTTCGCCACCCACAGGTCTTCCTCTTCGACGAACCGCTCTCCAACCTCGACGCCAAATTGCGCGTGCAGATGCGGGTGGAATTGAAGAAGCTGCACGAGCGGCTCGGCACCACCGCGATCTATGTGACGCACGACCAAGTCGAGGCGATGACGTTGGGCGACCGCGTCGTCGTCATGCGCGATGGCAGGGTACAGCAGGTCGGCGATCCGATGGAGCTGTACAACGAGCCCGCCAACCGTTTCGTCGCCGGATTTATCGGCTCACCGGCGATGAATTTCGCCGCGGTGCGCATCGCCGGCCAGAATGGCGGTTTGTGGGCCGAAAGCGAAGGCATGCGCATCCAGGTGCCGGAGCCGATGCAGAAGCGGCTCCAATCCTATGCCGGCAAGGACGCGACCTTCGGCATCCGCCCGGAGGATCTGCACATCGCCACCGCTGCCGATCCGAAGGAGCTGACCTTCGACGCGGTAGTCGAGGTCGTCGAACGACTCGGCTCGGAAATCCTGCTCGACGTTTTGGTGGGAACAACGACGATGGTTGCCTCGGTCGAGCCAACGGCGAAGGCCAAGGTCCATGAGCAACTCCGCCTCGCCGTCAATCCGGAGAGGGTGCATTTTTTCGATAACGAAACGGAGGCCGCGATCTAATCGGGCGGCGTACCGCTTACAAGCAATCAATCTTGGGAGGAGACCATGACGCAACTTCATCGCCGCCGGGTATTGCAGCTCTCGGGCGCCGGCGCGGCCGCCGCCGCGACAGGCGGCCTCGCCGGCATCCTGGCCAGCGGCCGTGCCCCGGCCTACGGCCAGACCGCGGCGGTGCACTGGCTGCGCTGGGCCGATTTTGTGCCCGCCTCCGACACCGTGCTCAAGGGTCAGATCACCGACCAGTGTCAGAAGGATCTCGGCATCAAACTGACCGTCGAGACGATCAACGCCAACGACATCCAGGCGCGCGTCACGTCGGCGATCCAAGCCCAGACCGGCCCCGACATCATCATGGGTCTCGCCAACTGGCCGCAGCTCTACATCAAGAGCCTCGCCGACGTCAGCGATCTGGCCGACCAGATCGGCAAGGCCGGCGGAGGCTATTACGATCTGTTCAAGACCGTCTGCGTCGTCGATGGCAAATGGCTGGCGCTGCCCTGGGCGGTCGGCGGCGGGCTCGTCGCCTATCGCAAGTCATGGCTCGCCGAAGCCGGATTCGATGGCAAGTTTCCGGCGAATTGGGATGACTATCGCACCGCCGGCCAGAAGCTGAAGAAGGCGGGTCATCCCTATGGCCAAACTGCCGGCCACACCTTCGGCGACGCGCCGGGCTGGTGGTATCCGTACCTCTGGTCGTGGGGCGGCAAGGAGGTCGAGGCTGACGGCAAGACGGTCACGATCAACACCAAGGAGACGATCGAGTCGGTCAAATTCGCCGTCGCGCTTTGGAAAGAGACGATGGACGAAGGTGGGCTTGCCTGGGACGACACCAGCAACAATCGTGCTTTCCTGTCGGGCTCGATCAGCGCCACCAACAACGGCGCCTCGATCTACCTCGAAGCCAAAAAGAAGCCGGACGCCTACCAGACCGAGAAAGGCGAGCCGATGTACAAGGACATCCTGCACGCCTCGATCCCGACAAATATCGGCCAGGCGTTCAACGAGCCAGGCCCGTTCACCTCGATGCTGATGGGCTATTCCAAGAACCAGGACGCCGCCAAGAAAATGCTCGCCTGGATTCACACCAAGCCGGTATTCGAGGAATGGTTTACCTCGCAGCAGGGCTACACGGCCGGTGCAACGGTAGATTACGAGAACGATCCGGTCTGGAAGATCGACCCCGTGCTCGAGCCGTTCAAGAACATCCCGAAGACCGGCCGCATGGTCGGCTATGCCGGTCCACCGAACCAGAAAGCCGCCGAAGTGCGCACCAAGTACATCATCGTCGATATGTACGCGAAGGCGATCCAGGGGACCGCCGCCGAGGACGCCGTCAAATGGGCGCATGACGAGCTGGTGAAAATCTACACCTAGGACGATGCTGCTCCGGTGAAAAGCCGGAGCCGTTTCGCATGGATCTGATCGTCAGGAACGTTCGCCGCGTCGCCGCACCCGGCGAGGGGCCGGTCGATATCGCGGTCGCGGATGGAAGGATCACGGCGATCGGGGCCGGCCTCGCCAGCGAGGGCGAAAGCTACGACGCCGGCGGGCGGCTCGCCTGCGCCGGGCTGATCGAGACCCATATTCATCTCGACAAATCGCGGATCATCGACCGCTGCCCGCTGCCCGAAGGCCGCCGGGTCAACCCGGTGACGACGGTCGCGCCGCTGAAGCCGGCGATGAGTGTCGAGGATGTCTATGCCCGCGCCGATACCACGTTGCGCGAGTGCCTGGTTAACGGCACGACGCGGATGCGCACCCAGGTCGAGATCGACCCCGGCATCGGGCTGCGCGGGTTCGAGGCGATCAATGCGCTCGCGGCCGCATATAAATGGGCGATCGACATCGAGCTTTGCGTCTTCCCGCAGGACGGGTTGACTAACTATCCGGGCACCGAGGAGCTGCTGGTCGAGGCACTGAAGACCGGCGCGAAGGTGCTAGGCGCGGCGCCGCGCTACGACAGCGACCCTTCGGCGCAGCTCGAACGTATTTTCGCTCTCGCCGAGCGATACGACGTCACGCTCGACCTGCATCTCGATGTCGGCGACAGCACCGAGCACATGGATATCCGCAAGACGCTCGAGCTGACCGAGCGGTACAAGCGCGGCGGTCGGGTCGTCGTCGGACACATGGCGAAACTGTCGCTGATGCCGCCCGCCGAAAGCGCGGCGATGGCGCGCCGCCTCGCCGATGCCGGGATTGCGGTAACGGTGCTGCCGGCGACCGATCTCTATCTGATGGGCCGCGACCGCGACCACGACGTGCGCCGCGGCGTCGCCGACGCTAACCATCTTCACGAGCACGGCGTCACCTGCTCGCTCAGCAGCAACAACATCCTCAACCCGGCGACCCCTACGGCGATTGCTCGCTGATCCGCATCGCCAACCTCCACGCCAACATCCTACAGGTGGTCGGGCCGGCGCGGCTGCGCGAATTGTTCTTGATGCTCAGCGAACATTCGGCGCGGCTGTTGGGCCTTGGCGATTACGGGCTGGAAGTCGGCAAGCCCGCCGATATCGTGGTTATCGATGCAACGAGCGCCGAGCAGGCGGTGGCGGAAATCCGGCCGCCACTGGCGGTGTGGAAGCGCGGCCGGCGCACCGTCACTCGTCTGCCACCGCAGTTGCATCTGCCTGGCTAAAGCACAGGCCCGAGCGCTGAACTATGCTGGCGCGATGACGACAAGGAGCAGACCTGCCGCCCCGGCGACCTTGTGGACGACGCGGCTCGACCGATCGTCGCCGATCCCGCTGTCGCGCCAGCTGGCGGGGGCATTGCGCCGCGCGATCGGCGAGGGCCGGATCGGCGCCGGGGCGAGGCTGCCTTCGACCCGCGCGCTCGCCAGCGAGCTCGGGGTCGCGCGCAGCACCGTGGTCGGCGTCTTCGAGCAGCTCGCCGCCGAGGGCTACATCGCCGGTCGCGCCGGCTCGGGTTATGTCGTTGCCGCGCCGCTGACCGACGACGCACCGCGCGGCCGCAGCAAGCTTGCGCTGCCGCGCCCGTTGTCGCGTCATGGCGAGAGCCTGCGCCTCTATGCACCGGCGCCGCGCGGCCTGCCTCGTCCATTCGAGCCCGGCCACGCCGAGGTCGATAGCCGCTTCATCGCGACCTGGAAGCGGCTGTCGGCGAGGGTGCTGTCCGGTCGCTCGCGGCTGGCGTGGGGATACGGTGACCCGCAAGGCGAGCCGGAGTTGCGCCGGGCGATCGCCGATTACCTCGCCGCCGCACGCGGGGTGCGTTGCGGGCCCGAGCAGATCGTGCTGACCTCTGGGACGCAGCAAGGTCTGAGCCTGGCGGCGCGGGTGCTGATCGATCCCGGCGATGCCGCCTGGGTCGAGGACCCGTGCTACCGCGCCGCGTTCGACATCCTGCGGGCGGCCGAAGCCGAGATCGTGCCGGTGCCGGTCGATGGACAGGGGCTCGACATCGCCGCTGGGCCACAACGTCGGCAGGCGCCACGCCTCGTCTACACCACGCCGTCGCGGCAATACCCGCTTGGCATGGCGATGCCCCTCGCCCGCCGCGTCGCGCTCCTGGCCTGGGCCGCCGCCGCCGGCGTCTGGGTGATCGAGGACGATTACGAGAGCGAATTCCAGGCGCCCGGCCGGATGCTGCCATCGCTACAAGGGCTCGATCGCGCCGGCCGCGTGATCTATCTCGGCACGTTCAGCAAGCTGCTGTTCCCGTCGCTGCGGCTCGGCTACGCGGTGTTGCCCGAGGACCTGGTGGCGCCGTTCGTGGCTGCGCGCCATCTCGCCGACCGGCAGAGCTCGGCGTTGATCCAGGCAATTATGACCGATTTCATGCTCGACGGGCATTTCACCCGGCACCTGAAGCGAATGCGCGCGCGCTATGCCGAGCGCCAGCATTTCCTTACCGAGCAGATGACGCGACGAATGGGCGGGTTGCTCGACATCCGGCCGGTGGAAAGCGGCATGTACCTGACGGCGTGGCTGCCGGAGGGCTGGTCCGACCTCGCCGCCGCCCAGTCCCTCGACGAGGCCGGCATCGTCGCCGTGCCGCTATCGTCGTTCACACTCGAAACCAAGCGCGAGCCTGGACTGGTGCTCGGCTATACCGGGCACGACGAAGCGGCGATGGCGCGCGCGGTCGAGCGCATGGCGCAGGTGCTGGAGCGACAGACTGGTCTGATCAATCGATCTAAAGTGGAGCTTTGATAAGACCGCTTTACCGCGTAGCCTCGACGCCCAAGATGACGGAGCGCCGAGAAATGCCCGACACCGCGCGTCTATCTTCGTACAGCCCAACCCCACGCAGCCGCGTCAAACGCCACCCCGAGCGCGCGCATTACGACCGCGAGAGCGTGTTCGCTACCCTCGACGCGGCGCTGATGTGCCATATCGGCTATGTCATCGACGGTCAGCCCTATGTCACCCCGACGCTGTTCTGGCGCGAGGGCGAGCGGCTCTATTGGCACGGCTCGTCAGCGAGCCGGATGCTGCGCAATCAGGCGAAGGGCATCCCAGTGTGCTTGACGGTCGCGCATGTCGACGGCTTGATCCTGGCGCGCTGCGCCTTCCGGCACTCGCTCAACTACCGCGCGGTGATGGCGTTCGGCACCGCCGCGATCGTCGACGATCCGGCGGAGAAGGAGGCGGGGTTCAACGCCTTTATCGAGCGCATCTACCCCGGCCGCACCGGACACATGCGGCGGATCGCGCCGCAGGAGCTGAAGGCGACCTCGCTGATGGGGATGACCATCGAGAACGCCTCGGCCAAGATCAGGAGCGGAGGCCCGCTCGACCTCGAAGCCGATTACGCCGCCGACTGCTGGGCCGGCACGGTGCCGATCATGCAGGTAATGGGCGCGCCGATCCCCGACCCGATCGTGCCGCCCACGGTGGCCGCCGAGCGCGACATGGGGCACTTCCCCGAGGGGGCGCGATTCGACGATATATTACTGGCGCTTACCCACGAGGCAAAACCCTATGGATAAGACGCCACCGCCGCTATCGCTATCCGCCGCGCTCGCCATTCCGCTGCCCGAAGGCCGGCGTTCGGCTGAAATCCTGGTCGACGGCGACCTCGAACTCCGGCTCTACGCCCCCAAGGGCAGTGACCCGCAGACACCGCACGACCGCGACGAGCTCTATATCGTCGCGGCAGGTCACGGGAACTTCCGCGTCGGCGACACGGTCGAGGCCTTCGCGCCGGGCGCGCTGCTCTATGTCGCGGCGCATGAGACCCACCGCTTCGAGGATTTCTCCGACGATTTCGCGGCGTGGGTGGTGTTTTATGGGCCGGTGAAGACTGCCCCGCCGCGGGGCCGGACCGGGTTGCAGATATCGCTCGCCGCCGCGCGCGAGCTGAAGCCACCGCCGGAGAGGGCGTCGGCGGAGGCGTTTGTCGACGGCGACGTCGAAGTCCGCTTCGCCGCGCCGTCGTCGCTCGGCATGCAGGTGCCGCATGACCGCGACGAATTCTATGTCGTTGCTACCGGCACCGGCCGCTACCGGATCGAGGACACCGAGGTTCCCATCGCTCCGGGCGATCTGCTCTTCGCCGCCGCGCATGCCGAGCACGGGTTTGTCGCGCGCAGCGACGATTTCTCGGAGTGGATCGTGTTCTACGGCCCGGTCAAGTAGCCCGTCCTACTCAGCCGGAGCCAACGCCCGCCGGCGTGCCGAGCGGCGGTCGCCGACCAGCGCCACCACCGCGACGGTAATCATCACGATGACGCTGGCGCCAAACACCCAGCGCGGGGCCCCGTGATCCATGATGAAGCCGAACATCAGCGGCCCCACCATGCCGCCGATATTGAAACCGCTGGTGACGACGCCGAAGGTGCGGCCCATCGCCCCCGGCGGCGCTGCGGCACGGACCAACATATCGCGCGACGGCATGATGAGTCCGCCAAGGAGCCCGGCGCTAGCCATCGCCCCGATCAGCGGCACGGCGCCAAGGCCGAGCGTGCCAATCGCCAGCACGATGCAGGCGTTGACCGCGTAGCCGACCGCCGCGACCTCGGCATGTCGTTTGGTCATGTCGGCGATAAAGCCGCCGGCCAGCACCCCCAGCGCCTGCATCGACAGATAGACGGTCAGCGCCACACTCGCGGTGGCGAGCGGGGTATCGAAGGCACTGCGCAGCGCCACTACCGAGAAATTGCTGATGCCGCTGCCCGATAGGCTGAGCAGGGCGAAGAAGCCGGTGAGCCCGATAATCGTCGGGGTCAGCACGGCGGTAAGGCCGATCTTGGGCGCGGCGGGGTGCGCGGCATGGCTCGCCGGCGCGCGGTTGTCGATGCCGCGGATCAGCACCAGCGGCAGCGCCGCGGCGAGCGCGACGCCACCGGCGACGATAAGCGCGATGTTGAGGCCGAACGCAGCGGCAATCGGCAATACCGTCACCGGCGCGATCGCGTTACCGAGGAAGCCCGAAAAGGTGTGGATCGAAAAGGCGCGGCCGACCCGCGCCGGGGCGATCTGCGCCGAGAGCAAGGCATAATCGGCGGGATGAAAGACGCTGTTGGCGAGACCAAGGAACCCCATCGCGATCAGCAGGCGCGGGTAGCTCGGGTCGAGGCCAAAGAAGATGAAGGCGAGGGCGCTGACGATGAGGCCCAGCACCAGCATTCGCCGCGAGCCGAGACGATCGACGAGAAACCCGACCGGCAATTGCGCCGCGACCGAGAGGATATTGGCAACAGTTAGCGCGAAGCCCAGCTCGACAAAGCCGATGCCGAGCGTCGCCTTCAAGAACGGAAACAGCGGCGGCAGGACGAGGTTGTGGAAATGGTTGACGAAATGCGCCGCCGAGACCACCGCGATGGCGCGGTATTCGCGGCCCTTCTCGGCGCCTCTGCCATTGCGCGTCTGATCGGCGGCGCCAGGAATGGCCGCCGCGTCTGTCGTCATCTGGCTTTCGCCTCCCGGGACGTGCCTTGTCAAATCGGCGGCGTAAAATATCGGCAGCAAGGCTGACCCGACAAGCGCCGCTTTGGCAAAGCAGGCCTGTCCCGGGTATGAGCGGCGCAACTACCGCCGGTTGACATCGGCGCGCCCCGCCCTTAAGCGCAATCGATGATCAAACGCTTCGAAGCGCTGATCGCCGGCGTTCTTGTCGCCAGCCGCTGGCTGATGGCGCCGCTGTATATCGGGCTGATCGCGGCGTTGATCGTGGTCGGCGTCGAGTTCTTTCGCGAGCTGATCCACACCATCGCCGGATTCGCGGCCCTCGACACCGACGGCGTCATCCTCGCGGTGCTGAAGCTGATCGATTTGGTGCTGATCGCTAATCTCGTGCTGATCATGATCAGCGCCGGGATCGGCACACTTGGGGCGATGGCATCCGAGGTCGAGCACGCCGGCTGGGTCGAATTCGTCGGCAAGGTCGATTTCAGCGGACTGAAACTCAAAGTCGTCGCCTCGCTGATCGCGATCGCCGCGGTGGATCTGCTCGAAAGCTTCGTCGGCATCGACTCGGCGACCAAAGCCGATGTGTTGTGGCAAATCGCGATCCTGATGGCGTTTGTCGTTTCGGGCGTGTTGCTCGCCTGGATGGACCGGCTCGTCGCCGAGCCGCCCCATGAATAGGAGCTGACCATGGCGACATCGCGAATGACTGGCGGGGCGGCGCTCGTCGAGATGCTGCGTCGGCACGGGATCGACACATTGTTCGCACTGCCCGGGGTGCAAAACGATGCGCTCTTCGTCGCGCTCTACGACGCCGGCGAGGCGATCCGGGTAATCCATACGCGGCACGAGCAGGCCGCCGCCTATATGGCCCTGGGCTATGCCCGCGCGACCGGCACGCCCGGCGCCTTCGCCGTGGTGCCGGGACCGGGGCTGCTCAACACCACGGCAGCCCTTGCCACCGCCTACGCGACCAACGCGCCGGTGCTGTGCGTCAGCGGTCAGATCCCGTCCGACCTGATCGGGCGCGGCTTTGGCTTGTTGCACGAGATTCCCGACCAGCTCGCGATCCTCAAGGGGCTGACCAAATGGGCGGCGCGTATTTCGCATCCGACCGAAACCGGCAGACTGGTCAATGAGGCGTTCTGCCAGCTCGCCGACGGGCGGCCGCGCCCGGTGGCGCTGGAAATGCCCTTGGATGTGATGGCGCGCGAGTACGCGGTGAGCCTGCCGACCTCCGGTGAAGTGCCCGCGCCACCCGAGCCCGACCCCGACCTTATCGCCGACGCCGCGAAGGCGCTGTCCGAGGCGAAAGCGCCGCTCATCTATGTCGGCAGCGGCGCGATGGCGGCGGGCGCGGAAATCCTCGCGCTGGCCGAGCGACTGCAAGCCCCCGTCGTCACCTATACCGGCGGCAAGGGCGTCGTCAGTGACCGCCATTACCTGGCGCAGAACCTGCTCGCCGGGCACGAACTGTGGAAAAGCACCGATGTCGTGCTGGCGATCGGCACGCGGCTCAACCAGCCGCAGACGCGCTGGGGCACCGACGCGAATTTGAAGCTGATCCGCGTCGATCTTGATCCTGTGGAGATCACCCGCATCGTGCGCCCGGCGATCGGGATTGTCGCTGACGCCAGGGACGCCGCCGCGGCGCTGCTGGCCGCAGTCAAGGGCGGGCCGGCGCGCCCCTTGCGCCAGGCCGAGCTCGGCGCGCTGAAGGCGAAGACCGCCGCGACGCTGGCCGAGAAGCTCGGACCGCAATGCGAGTACCTCGCCGCAATCCGTGCCGAGTTGCCCGATAACGGCATCTATGTCGAGGATTTGACCCAAGTCGGCTATGTCGGCCGGCTCGGCTTCCCGGTGTATGAGCCGCGCACCTACATCCACAGCGGCTATCAGGGGACCCTCGGCGCCGGCTACGCGACCGCGCTCGGCGCCAAGGTGGCGAAACCCGACGTGCCGGTCGTCTCGATCTCGGGCGATGGCGGGTTTATGTACAACGTCCAAGAGTTGTCGACCGCGGCGCTGTTCGGCATCGACGCGGTGGCGGTGGTGTTCGCTGATGGCGCCTACGGCAATGTCCGCCGTATCCAGAAACAGGATTACGGCAACAAGCTGATCGCCACCGAGCTGCAAAACCCGAATTTCCCCAAGATGGCGGAGAGCTACGGCATCGCCGGGGTCAAGACGTCGAGCCCCGAAGGGTTGCGCACCGAACTCAACGCCGCGTTCAAGCGTAAGGGCCCGAGCCTTATCGAGGTCGCGGTCGGCGAAATGCCCGACCCGTGGCCGACCCTGATGATGGGACGGGTCCGCGGCAGCCGTTAACGGAGGAGATTCAAATGGCAGCGGTGATGGAGAGAGCGCGGCATCGCGACGGATGGCTCGGCGCGGAGTTCAATCCCAGCGCGCTCTACTGGGATTTCACCCCGGCGCATCTCGCGGCGATCGACGAGCTGATGGCGACGCTCGCGAGCGATACGCGGTCGTTTCATCAGATCACCAAGCGTGATTTCTCGCATCCGGCGCTCGACGCCGACCTCACCAAGCTGCTCGCCTACATCAAGACCGGGCCCGGCCTTGTCGTGATGCGCGGGTTTCCGGTCGACAAGTACACACCGGAGGAAATGCAGACGGTCTATTGGGGCATCGGCGCGCATTTCGGCATCGGTTGCTCGCAGAGCGCGGACGGCGACTATCTCGGCTATGTCACCAACGTGGCCAAGGCCTCGCGCGGCTACACCACCGACCGTGAGCTGTCGCTCCACACCGACTCGGCCGAGATCGTCGGTCTGCTGTGCGTGCGCGCCGCCAGGGAAGGCGGCATGAGCATCTATGCCAGCTCGCTAAAGGTGCACGAGATCATCGCCCGCGAGCACCCCGAATACTTAGAGGTGCTGGAGCGCGGCTTCCGCTGCGACCGGCGCGGCGAGGAAGCGCCGGAAGACGACCCCGTTACGCCCTATCGCGTACCCGTGTTCTCGGAAGCCGGCGGGCTGCTCAGCACACGCTATGTGCGCGGCGTCATCGATCGCGGCGCCGAGACGCTAGGCCAACCGCTGACCGATTTGGAAAAGGACGCGCTGGCGTTTTTCGAGGAAGTCGCTCAGCGCGACCAGGTACGGCTAGAGCTGACGCTGCGGCCGGGCGAAGCCTCGTTCATCAACAATTACGAGATGCTGCACGCCCGCACCGGCTTCATCGATCACGACGACCCGGCCGAGAAACGCCTGCTCTACCGGTTGTGGCTGATGGGCGACCCGCCACGGCCGATGCGAAAGGAAGTGCACCTCTACCAGAACCGCTCCGGCCGCATGGGCGTCGATCCGCAGCCCGGGAGAGGGCCGCGGTAGCCGCTCTACACCGCTTCCAGCTTGCGGCGCGGCTCGGGCGGCAGTTCGACCGCGATCGGATCGCCCGGCTTGATCTCGCCGCCGGCGAGGACGACGCCCATCACTCCGGCCTTGCGGATGAGATTGCCCTCAGCATCGCGGTCGAGAGTCGCGGCCATCAGCCCGGGCTGGATCTTGTTGAGCTGAGCGCAGGGATTGCGCAGCCCAGTGATCTCGACCACCGCCGCCGGCCCAAGGCGCAGCTTCGCGCCGGTGGGCAGACCCAAGAGATCGACCCCGCGCGTCGTCACATTCTCGCCCATGATCCCCGGCGCGATCGGGTGGAACCCGGCAGCCGCGAGCTCGTCCATCAACTCGGCGTGGATCAAATGTACCTGGCGCAAATTGGGTACGGTCGGGTCCTTGGCGACCCGCGAGCGATGCTTGACTGTCACACCCATATGCGCGTCGCCCTCAACCCCCAAGCCTTGGAGGAGCCGGATGCTGCCCTGGTTGGGCTTCGAGAAGCTGTGGCCGGGGCTGCGGCTGACGGCGACGACGCTTGCTGCCATGCGGTACTCCGCTACTGCGCGGTGTTGGTGGTGAGGATCAGGACCGCGAGATCGGTCGTCGGGTCGTAATCGGTGTAGTGCACCTGGAACTGCGTCGCCGACAGCTTCTTGACCCCGGTGCCGCAAAAGCTCAGCAGATTGTTGGGGTCGCCCTTGTCGATCGTCAGGGTGAAATCCTTGATCGGGCCGTCCCAATTGGCGCCGGTCTTGAGGATGTAGTCGATGCGCTTTTCGCCAAGCAGCATGTCCCCGCCCTTCTGCTTGGCCTTTTGCTGGGCTTGCGTGGCGGCTGCGATAAAGCTCGCGTCCATGCAGTATTTCGCCGTGTAGGCGGCGAGCTGCTTTTTAAGATCGGCGGCGAATTGCGGGTCGTTCTTGAGCGGCTGGTAGCCCACCTCGGTCCCGACGCTGGCGCCCACGCTCGGCTTGTACTGATGCTCGATGACGAGCTCGGTCTTCGGCGGGAAGGTCTGCATCCAGTAATACGTGGTGCTGAGGGTCCAGCGCGGCTCGAGATGCGTCGTCATCTTACCGTCCGGAGAGGTGCCGTACTCGTAGGTCTCGGCCATCCCCAAATCGATCAGCTCCTGCCATTTGTCCTTGGGTAGCGCATCAAGCGCGTCGTACGTGGCCTTCAATTGCGGCGCCAGCGGAAGACCGAGCGCTTGCAGCATCGCCGTGCGGTCGACCCCCATGGCGGAGGCCTTCTGCTGCACCTGAGTCGCAACCGGCTGGTCGTTCGCGCGGGTCGAGAAGGCGAGGAAATTGATCGGATCGTCGGTCGGCACCACGACGTTCCAATCCGGATTGTCGACCGTGACGTCCGGCATCGGAAAGGCGATGAGATTGGTCACCGGCTGGTCGGTCGTATTAAAGAAATGATAGGTCACCCGAACTTGTTGCGGCGAGATGAAAAGCTGTTCGGACCGCATCTCGACGTCCGGATTGCGCACGAACTCGAGCCCGCCGGAGGCGAGCTCGGCGGTGGTGTCGTTGGCGAGAGCCGGAGTGCTCGCCAAGACACCGATCAGGATCGCAGCGGCGGTGGGAAATCGCATCAATGCGCCGACCTGCGGGCCCGGGTGGCCGCGCTCGCCACCGCTTTCAGGGAAGCGGTGACGATATCGCTGTCCATGCCGACGCCGTGGAGCGTGTTACCCGAGGCGCCGATCTGGATGTAGGCGGCGGCCTGGGCGTCGGCGCCGGCACCAACCGCGTTCTCGTGGTAATCGAGAAAGGTGAAATCGACGCCGCAATTCTTGCGGATGGCATCGACAAAGGCGGCGATCGGCCCATTGCCGACGCCTTCGATCACTCGCTCGGATCGGTCCACGACGACCTTGGCCGAGATGCGCCGCTCGCCGGCACGCTCGGGCAAG
>DASYXG010000367.1:0-5180 GCA_035935235.1 Allostellaceae bacterium | reverse complement strand
CGCGGACCCGTGCCGTCGAGGACGGGTTGCCGCTGATCCGGGTCGCCAATAACGGCATCACTGGGGTCGTCGATGCGCAAGGCCGGGTATTGGCGCATACCCACCTTGACGACATCAGCTATGCCGATGTCGCGCTGCCCGTCGCCGCCGCCGCCACGCCGTACGCCCGCTTCGGCGACTGGCTATTCCTGGCATTGCTACTCGCCGGCAGCGCGATTGCACACTGTGGGGCTTTGCTGCGGTGGCCTCGCTAGGCGGCACACACGGGTAGGTATCCCGATATTGACTGCATACAATCGTATGCTCTATCAAGCGCGCCTCTATTTGGAGGCGAGTGCACCTTATGGCGACCCGGACGTCGCGACGACCCGGACGGCGCAAATCAGACCGACCCAACCCCACCGACGTCCATGTCGGCTCGCGGGTGCGGCTGCGGCGCAATATGATGGGCCTGAGCCAAGAAAAGCTGGGCGAGGCGCTCAGCCTCACCTTTCAGCAAGTCCAGAAATACGAGCGAGGCGCCAACCGCATCGGCGCCAGCCGGCTTTGGGAGTTGAGTCGGATCCTCGACGTCCCAGTGCAATTCTTTTTCGAGACCACCGATCCGGTGCGAGCCGCGCCCCTTGGCGGGTTCGCCGAAGCCGCACAGGAAGAATTCGATTCCGACCCGCTGCGCCGGCGCGACACCCGCGAGTTGATCGGCGCCTACTACCAGATCGACAACGTCGCCGTGCGCCGGCGCCTATTCGATTTGGCGAAGGCGCTCGCCGCAGAAGCGGCGGAACCGTCGGACTAGCCGCGGCGCCATCCAGACGTCATCACCCCGGCCCGAGATAAGATCGGGCTTGACGGCCGCGATTCGAAATTCGACAACGACCACCCGCGCCGGGCCATCGATCCGGCCGCTTGAAGAGGGCTGTCTCTTGCTGAAAAGCGATTTCGTATTCACCAGCGAGTCGGTGTCCGAAGGGCACCCGGACAAGATCTGCGACCGCATCTCCGATGCCATCGTCGATACCTATCTGACGGCGGAGCCGCAGGCGCGCTGCGGCGTCGAAACCTTGGTGACGACCAACAAGGTCGTGATCGCGGGCGAGACGCGTGGACCCTCGTCGATCACCTCGGAAAAGCTCATCGCCGTCGCCCGCAACGCGATCCGCGAGATCGGCTACGAGCAGGACAATTTCCATTGGGAAAGAGCGTCGGTCGATTGCTACGTCCACAACCAGTCAAGCGACATCGCCCAAGGTGTCGACGCCTCCGGCAACAAGGATGAAGGCGCAGGCGATCAGGGCATGATGTTCGGTTTTGCCTGCAACGACACGCCGGCCCTGATGCCGGCGCCGATCTATTACGCGCACAAGATCTTGCGGTTGTTGTCGGAAGCTCGCCATGCCGGCAAGACGCCGGACCTTGGGCCCGACTCGAAGAGCCAGGTGACGCTGCAATACACCAAACATAAGCCGGTCGCGGCAACGAAAGTCGTTGTCTCGATCCAACATTCCGACAAGGTCGACCAGTCGGACGTTCGCGAAATCGTTCGCCCGTTTGTGCTCAACACCCTGCCCGACGGCTGGATGTGCGGCGAGGAAGACTTCCTGGTCAATCCGACCGGTCGTTTCGTCATCGGCGGTCCCGACGGCGATGCGGGCCTCACCGGCCGCAAGATCATTGTCGACACTTATGGCGGCTATGCGCCGCATGGCGGCGGCGCTTTCTCGGGCAAGGACCCGACAAAAGTTGACCGCTCCGGCGCCTATGCCGCGCGCTATCTGGCTAAGAACGTGGTCGCCGCGGGCCTCGCCGATCACTGCACGATCCAGGTCGCCTATGCGATCGGCGTCGCGAAGCCGCTGTCCTTTTACGTCAATACCGGCAATGCGGTCGACGAAGACAAGCTGGCGCGCGTGCTCAACGAGCTGATGGACCTGTCGCCGCGCGGCATTCGCACCCATCTCGGGCTCAATAAGCCGATCTATACGCCCACCTCGTCCTACGGGCATTTCGGGCGCGACCCCGAGCCGAATGGCGCGTTCTCCTGGGAGCGAACCGACCTCGCCGACGAATTGCGGCGCGCCTTTTGAGGGCGTGAACGAGGCGACGCCCACCCGCGAACTCTTTTACGGACGCCGGCGCGGCCGGCCATTGCGCGCCGGCCAGCGCGAGCGTCAAGCGACCCTGCTCCCACAATTGTCCTTCGAGTTGCCGGCGAGCGGGCAGCTCGACCCCTCCGGCCTATTCGCCGCGCCGCCGCGAGAGGTGTGGCTGGAGATTGGCTTTGGTGGCGGCGAGCATCTCGCCGAGCAGGCCGAGCGCCATCCCGAGATCGGCTTTATCGGCTGCGAAGTGTTCGAGAACGGCGTCGTCAAGCTGCTGGGCGAAGTCGACCGCAGACACCTTGCCAACATCCGCCTTTACCCCGCCGACGCCCGCCCGCTGCTGGCGGCGCTGCCACCGCGGTCGATCGGCCGTGTCTTCGTGCTGTTCCCCGACCCGTGGCCCAAAGCGCGGCACCACAAGCGCCGGCTGATCGCGCCGCCGACACTGGATCAACTTGCGGAAATCATGACCGATGGCTCCGAGCTACGTCTCGCCACAGACGACCCGTCCTATCTCGCCTGGATGCTCGAACACACGACTGCGCACCCGGCGTTTTCATGGACCGCGCGCCGGCCCGCGGATTGGCGCGAACGTCCCGCCGATTGGCCTGCGACTCGCTATGAGCAGAAGGCTCGGAAGGCCGGCCGCGATCCGTCATTTCTGCGCTTCGAGCGGCGCGCGCGCCCTTGCTAACAGCAGGGGTTTGCCTATATATGGCGCAACAAAGAAGTCCATAGGGTCCGACCATAGGACCAGATCGCGGAGTGGGCCGGCGGCCCACTTTTTATTTGCGGTAACGCCGGGAGCTGACAGAGATCGTGCCGAGCACCGCCGACGATATCATCCCGTTGATCGAGCCGTCGCTCGATGCAATGGGATACCGTTTGGTGCGCGTCGCCTTTCTCGGCGCCCGCCGCGCCACCTTGCAGGTCATGGCAGAGCGTCGCGATGACGCGCCGATGACGGTCGAAGACTGCACCGAAATCAGCCGCTCTGTTTCCGCGATCCTCGATGTCGCCGATCCCATTTCCGGCGCCTATATGCTCGAGGTCAGCTCGCCCGGCATCGATCGGCCGCTAACCCGGCCCGAGGATTACGACCGCTTTGCCGGGTTCGAGGCCAAGATCGAATTGGGCCAGCCGATCGAGGGGCGCAAGCGCTTCCGCGGCCGGCTCCTGGGCCGCGCCGCCGATCAGGTGCGGCTCGTCGCGGAAACGGGCGAGATCGCCCTACCCTTCACCGCGATCGCCAAGGCCAAGCTGGTCATCACTCCCGAACTGCTTGCCGCCCGTTCCACACCGCTTCACTGAGGCTTTGGAAAACCGATGGAAAGCACCCTCACCTACGCCCGCCCCGAACTGCTCCAGGTCGCCGATACCGTCGCGCGCGACAAGGGCATCGACAAGGACGAGGTCCTCGAGGCAATGGAGCAGGCCATTCAGAAGGCCGGACGCTCAAAATACGGCCAGGAATACGACATCCGCGCCGAGATCGACCGCCGCACCGGAGAAATCCGTCTGCTGCGCTTTCGCGAAGTGGTCGAGACGGTCGAGAACGAGGCGACCCACATTCCGCTCGCTGCGGCGAAACGGCTCAACGCCGAGGCCGAGATCGGCGATTTCATCACCGACCCGCTGCCGCCGATCGATTTCGGCCGCATTGCCGCGCAGACCGCCAAGCAGGTCATCGTCCAGAAGGTGCGCGACGCCGAGCGGCAGCGCCAATACAACGAGTTCAAGGACCGCGTCGGCGAGATCGTCAACGGCCTAGTCAAGCGCGTCGAGTTCGGCAATGTCGTGGTCGACCTCGGCCGTGCCGAGGCGATGCTGCGCCGCGACGAACTGCTGCCGCGCGAGAGCTTCCGCCAGGGCGAGCGCGTGCGCGCCTATATCTACGACGTTCGCCAGGAACCGCGCGGCCCGCAGATCTTCCTGTCGCGCACTCATCCGCAATACATGGCCAAGCTGTTCGCGCAGGAAGTGCCGGAAATCTATGACGGCATCATCGAGATTCGCGCGGTGGCGCGCGATCCGGGCAGCCGGGCCAAGATCGCGGTCATCTCGCGCGACAGCGGTATCGACCCGGTCGGCGCCTGCGTCGGGATGCGCGGCAGCCGCGTTCAGGCAGTTGTCGGCGAGCTACAGGGCGAGAAGATCGACATCATCCCGTGGTCGCAAGACCCGGCGACCTTCGTCGTCAATGCCTTGGCCCCGGCCGAGGTCAGCAAGGTGGTGATGGACGAGGAGCAGCGCCGCATCGAGGTCGTCGTTCCCGACGACCAGCTAAGCCTGGCAATCGGCCGGCGCGGCCAGAACGTGCGTTTGGCGTCGCAGCTTACGGGCTGGGATATCGACATTCTGACCGAGGCCGAGGAATCCGAACGCCGCACCGAAGAGTTCCGCACGCGCAGCCAGCTCTTCATCGACGCGCTCGACATCGACGACGTCATCGCCCACCTGTTGGTGACGGAGGGCTTCACCTCGCTCGAAGAGGTCGCCTACGTATCGCTCGACGACCTCGCCGGCATCGAGGGCTTCGACGCCGACATCGCGACCGAGCTGCAATCGCGCGCCCGCGCCGCGCTCGAACGGCGCGACGAGGAATACCAGAGCCGCTACCACGAGCTCGGCGTTTCCAATGATCTAGCGGCGCTTGAGGGCTTGACTCCCGGCATGCTGGTGACGCTTGGCGAGAAAGGAATCAAGTCGCTCGACGATTTCGCCGATCTTGCCGGTGACGAGCTGGCGGAAATCCTTGCTGCGTCGGACAAGGGCGGCGTTGCGCTCGAGCTAGACGACGCGAATGCCTTGATCATGAAGGTGCGCGAGCAGCTCGGCTGGTTCGCCGAGGCGGAAGCGGCGCCAGCGGAGAAGGAGTAGCGGCAACGCCCACCCCCGCCCGCAAAGCCCCGGAGCTCGCCACAGAAGCGCCACAGCGCCGCTGCATCCTAACGGGCGAGACTGGCGAACGCGCCGCGCTACTGCGTTTTGTCGTCGGTCCAGACGGCACGATCGTCCCCGATATCGAGGCTCGGCTGCCGGGACGGGGTTTGTGGTTGGTGTCCCGCCGCGATATAGTAG
>DASYXG010000366.1:0-14939 GCA_035935235.1 Allostellaceae bacterium | reverse complement strand
CGCGAGTTTCTCCTCCATTGGCAGCGCGTGAAAGCGGCGCGAGGCGGCAAACGCGTCGTCGACGATGCGGTCGGGGACGCCGTGACCCGAGATGTAGAAGAAGCCGACATTCTCGCACGCGTTCCGAACCTGGGGCACCAGGCGGTCAAGCGCGCCGGGCTCACCCGCGAAGAAGGGGCCGTAATCGATGACCGGGATTTGCGACGCCGCGGCGGCATAGTCCTTGACCCCTTGCTCCTTGAACAGGTTCATCGCGTTCCCTCTCACGGTATCGGGCCGACTATACCGTGACCGGGCGCCCCGTTGCCACCCAGCGTCCGGACATCGACACAATTATCAGGAGGTCCACCTCCTGTTCTCCTCCTGTTATCGGTGCCGGTAACAGGCGGTCCCGCCCTTCTGTTTGTGCCTTTTGCAGGAGGCGTCCCCCAGCTCTCGCCGGGCCGCTTCGAGGCTTCGCTTCGCGAAGTACCTCAGAGCTTGCCCCGGCGAAGACCGGATCAGGAAAGAGCCGTGGCGGCATCGAGCGAAGATTGACCCACGGAATTTTGGCAATTTTAGCGTCGACGTGGGGTCGGGCGAAATTTTGACCCGCTACGGCCTCGGTGCTAGCGTCTCCCGCGACATCGGGAGGTCGCCATGGCCGCACGAGCTATCCTTACACTAGTCGCTCTGTTCTTCGCGATCGGCGGATTTCTCGGCGCAGGGCCGACGCCGGCGGGATGGACCAATCCGTTCGGGCTATTGTTTGTCGGCGTCGCGGTGTTCATCTGGATCGGCTGGGCCCCATTGATGGAGGGAATCAAGCGGCCCGGCATCTGGGACGAGATCACCAAGGGGTGGCTCGGCCTCCGCTCAAATCGGCGACAGTCATCCGGCAGCGGCTCGTCATAGCCCGACAACGATGTCCGTCGTCACCATCGAAGAGCGCGGGCCGGTTTCGGTGATCGCGATCAACCGGCCCGAGAAACTCAACGCGATCAACAAGGCGGTGGCGATCGAGCTGCAGCAGGCGTTCGCCGCGTTCGATGGGTCGGAGCAGCGGGTGGCGATCCTCACCGGTAATGGCGGGCGGGCGTTTTCGGCCGGCGCCGACGTCACCGACCTGCCCGAATTGTGGCGCTGCGTGCCGACGGTCGGGATCAAGACCGACAAGCCGATCATCGCCGCGGTCAGCGGCTGGTGCATTGGCGGCGGGCTGGTGATGGCGATGATGTGCGATTTGCTGGTGGCGGCGGAGAATGCCCGTTTCTCGTATCCGGAGGGCAAGGTCGGGATCACCGGCGGGATGATCGCGGGCCTCGCGGCGCGCATCCCGCACAAGGTGGCGATGGAGATGATGCTGGTGGGCGAGCCGATCGACGCGGCGCGCGCCTATGCGGTCGGACTGGCGAACCGGGTTGTGCCGGCCGGGCGAGAGGTCGAAGAGGCGGTGGCGATGGCCGAGAAGATCGTCGATCTGGCGCCGCTGGCGCTGGCGGCGATGAAGCGCTTTGTCAACGAGGGGGTGCTGCCGAAGGGACCGGCGGAGCTGATGGCGCGCTATGGCGCCGAGCTGGGCGCGGTGCGCGACAGCGAGGATGCGAAGGAGGGGGTGCGGGCGTTTCGGGAGAAGCGCCGGCCGCGCTACCAGGGGCGGTAGCGCCGGGGACTAGGCTAGGCGATTCGTCGAATCAGGCGGCGAAGAGCACGAAATTGCGCGACTTCTCGGCGCGCGCGGCTTCCTTGGCATCGTTATAATTCCGCAGCGCGGCGCGGTCGTTTTCGGCGACGTCGGCATGGGTCGGGACGGCGCAGGCGGTCGGGCAGCGGGTAATGCCCTTGGTGCGCATGAACTCAGCTACCGCAGCGTCATACTCGTTCTGGGACATCGGGGGGCTCCAACACCGGAATTAACGCTAATACGCCAGTTACACCGCCGATGGTTAACAACGGGTTAGAGTAAAACGTCCGGCAAAATTTTTTGGTTCGACCGGCCAGAACCGCGGATATGGCTTTTTAACGAAGGCGAACGATATAGTTGACAGACGCAGGACAGGGGCCGCGATTGGCCAAGGCCGACTTTACCGTTCGCTTCTGGGGGGTGCGCGGCAGCATCCCCTGCCCCGGTCCGGAAACCGTGCGCTACGGCGGCAACACCTCGTGCCTCGAGATCCGCTGCGGCGATCACCTGGTCGTCTTCGACGGCGGCACCGGGCTGCGGCCGCTTGGCCGGGCGCTGGACAAGAGCGGCAAGAAGGCCGACCTCGACATCTTCTTCAGCCATACCCATCACGACCATATCGGCGGCCTCTTGTTCTTTTCGCCGTGCTACGCGGCGGGGAACCAGCTGCGCATCTGGGCCGGCCATTTGAAGCCGGCGAACAAGAACATCAGGGAAGTGCTGAAGACGATAATGTCGCCGCCCTTGTTCCCGGTGCCGGTCGACATCTTCGCGGCCAAGATCGACTTCAACGATTTCAGCGCCGGCGAGACGCTGAAGCCCTACCCGGATGTGACGCTCAAGACCGCGCCGCTCAACCACCCCAACGGCGCTACCGGCTATCGCCTCGAATATGAGGGGAAATCGGTCGTCTACCTCACCGATGTCGAGCACGTACCGGGCGAGAGCGACCCCAACGTGCTGCGCCTAATGGAGGGCGCCGACATCGCGATCTACGACTGCACCTATGACGGGCCGGAGTTCGACAAACACCGCGGCTGGGGCCATTCGACCTGGCAAGAAGGCCTGCGGCTGGCGGACGAGGCCAAGGTCAAGCAGTTCGTGATCTTCCATCACGACCCCGACCACGACGACGCGTTCATGGACAAGATCGCCGCCGCCGCCGAGAAACAGCGCCCCGGCACGGTCGTGGCCAAGGAGGGGATGGTGTTACGGCCCTAGGCCCTATCTGCGAGCGATGCGATGCTGGTGATCATTTCGCAGCTCGACCTCGCTGTATCGGACCGCCGGTGGCTGGAGGAAATCCGCCGCCGGCATGATCCTCAGCATGCGATGGTGGCGGCTCATTTCACCTTGGTCTTTCCGTTCGGCGGGTTGCGCCCGGATGAGGTGTTGGAGCATGCCAGCGCGGTCGCGAGCACGACCTCGCCGATCAACTTCCGCTTAGCGGCGGCGAAGGCGGTGCAAGACGCTCTGACACCTCGCAATCTAGTTTTTCTCGTACCTGACGAAGGCGCCAGCGAGATACGGGCGCTGCATGGCCGACTTTACAGCGACGTGCTCGCCGCCAAATTGCGCGCTGATATTCCCTACGAACCGCACGTGACCGTCGGCGCGTTTAGCGCGCATGCCGAGGCTGAACGCGCGGCCTCCGATATCGGGGCGATCAGCGTCGACGGATGGCTGTCGACGTTGGATTTGGCGGAGTTCGACGGACGGAAGATCGCCTTCCTGCATCGTCTCCGACTTAGTGATACGGGTCGGCAGCGTCGCGCAGCCCGTCGCCGAAAAAATTGAACGCCAGCACGGTGATGATCACCGGCACCACCGGCAGCATCAGCCACGGATAAAGCGCGACGACGCTGATGTTTTGCGACTCGCTGAGCAGCACGCCCCAACTGGTGATCGGGGCGCGCAGGCCGAGGCCTAAGAATGAAAGCGCGGTCTCGCCGAGGATCATGCTGGGAATGACGAGCGTCGCCGAGGCGATCAGGTGGCTCATAAAGCTCGGCAGCAGATGGCGGCCGATGATCCGGGCCGGGGTCGCGCCCATCAGCACCGCGGCGGTGCAGAAATCCTCCTCGCGCAACGACAGAAGCTTCGAGCGCACGGCGCGCGCGAGGTGCGTCCACTCGATCATGCCGAGGATCAGGGTGATGCCGAAATAGACGAGGAGCGGGCTCCATGTCACCGGCAGGATCGCCGACAGCGCCATCCACAGCGGCAGATGCGGGAAGGACTGGATGACCTCGATGCCGCGCTGGATGCCGATATCGGTCCAGCCGCCGTAATAGCCGGCGATGCCGCCGATGACGATGCCGAGGGTGAAGCTGACCGACACGCCGATGAGGCCGACGGTCAACGATATCCGCGCGCCGTAGACGATGCGCGATAACAGATCGCGGCCGAGCCGGTCGGTGCCGAGGAGGAACAACTGCCCACCCTGGGCCGGGCAGACGAGGTGAAAGCTCGCCGGGATGTAGCCCCAGAACAAATACGGGTCGCCGCGGCAGAAGAACCTGAGCGGCTGGCGCTTGTCAGGGTTGGGCGTGTAGACGCGCCGCAGATTGTTCATGTCGAGCTGGTAGTCGTAGCCGTCGACATAGGGCGCGGTGAGCCCGTTCTCGTCAAAAATGTGGACGTGCTGCGGTGGCGCGTAGATGAAATCGGTATTGCGGGTGTCGAGCCCATAAGGCGCGAGGATCTCGCTGACCAGGGTCGTCGCGTACATCGCCAGGAGCAGAAACCCGGCGAGGACGGCGACGCGATGCCGGCGCAGCCGCCACCACATCAACCGCCATTGCGAGGCCTGGTAGAAACGCTCCTGGCCCGGGGTCATCGCCTCGACCGACATCGGGTCGAACGGCGCCGGCGAGACGTAATGCGGCAGCGGCTCGGCGCCGCTGTCCCCCGGCGGCCGCCGGTCGAGCGGATCGAGGACGATGTCGGTCATTGCCGCCGCCCCGATTGCAGGCGGATACGCGGGTCGAGCACTGCCAGCGCGAGGTCCGAAAGCAGCACCCCGATCACCGTGAGGAACGACATGAACATCAGGAATGAGCCGGCGAGGTACATATCCTGACTGCGCAGCGCGTCGAGCAGCATCGGGCCGGTCGTGGGCAGCGCCATCACCACGGAGACGATGACTGCGCCGGAGATCACCTGCGGCAAGAGCGAGCCGATATCGCTGATGAACGGGTTAAGCGCCATGCGCAGCGGGTATTTGAACAGCACCCTCAGCGGCCGCAGCCCTTTGGCGCGCGCGGTGGTCACGTATTGCTTTTGCAGCTCATCGAGGAGATTGGCGCGCAGGCGGCGGATCATCGCGGCGGTGCCGGCGGTGCCGATGACGACGACCGGAATCCAGATATGCGCTGCCACCGAGGCGGCCTTGGTGAGCGACCATGGCTTGTCGAGGTATTGCGGGTCCATCAGCCCGCCGACCGAGATGCCAAACCAGACATGGGCGAAGTAGACCAGCACCAGCGCCAGCAGAAAACTCGGCGTCGCCAGCCCGAGAAAGCCGAGGAAGGTCAGCGCGTAGTCGGCCAGGCTGTATTGGTGCGTCGCCGAATAAACCCCGATCGGGAAGGCGACGATGTAGGTGAAGATGATCGTCGCCAGCGAGACGACGAAGGTGAGCATCAGCCGATCGCCGACCACCTTGTTGACCGGCATGTCGTAGAGGAACGAATAACCCATGTCGCCGCGCAGCAGCCCACCGACCCAGTAGAGGTATTGCTGCCACAGCGGCAGATCGAAGCCGTACTGCGCCTTCAAGAAGGCGATCTTGGCGAGGTTGGCCTTTTCACCGGAGCTTTGCAGCTCGGCGATATAGGTCGAAAAATAGTCACCCGGCGGCAGATGGATGATGGTGAAGATGGCGATGCTGATGACAATCAGCGTCGGCACCATGATCAGGATGCGGTGGACGATGTATCCCAGCATCAGCCAAGCATCCCGGGGCCGCTTCTCGCCTGCTCAGTCGGTTGACGTTCGTTTAGCACAGCGACGGCGATCGGGGAACGGAGGCAACCGCTATTTCTCCGGCGTCAGCTCGGCCGCGGGGCCCGGGGCCTTCGGCTTGTTGAACCAGAACCCGTCCGGCTTGTAGATGCCGAAAAAGGCGCCGGGATCCCAGTTGTACATGCCGTCATAGGGCACGTTCCGGATCCGGTCGTTGATCACGACCGGTTGCAGAACACCGGCGATGAGGCCGATCGAGAACACCTGGTCGGACCAGATATCGAGCATCTCATGCCAGATCTTGGCCTGGTCCGCCTCGGCCGTCGCGGCGAGCCAGGCATCGTTGAGCTCCTTCAACTTGATCGCCGCCGGCAAGTCCGGCGGCTCGCCCGATTTGCCCTTGGTCTCGGCGTATTCGCCCCATTTCGGCCATTCGAGCTGTTCCTGGCCGGTCGGGGCGAACTCGGCCGGCGACATCGACGCGGTGGCGAGGCCGTTCTCGATCCCCTTGTCGAGCGACATCAGCGCCTCGCCGGAGAAAACCCGACGGCGGAACAGGGTAAGCTGGGCGGGCTTCGAATAGAGCTGGATGCCGACCCGGCGCCAGGAATCGCGGATCAGCTCGAGCACGTCGGATTTTTCGGTCGACTCGCCCGAGTCTTCGACGATCACTGCCGCCGGGCGGCCGTCGGGCAACAAGCGCATCCCGTCGCTGTCGCGCTTGGTCAGGCCGACTTCGTCGAGCAGCTTATTGGCCTGGTCCAGATCGTAATTCGAATAGGCGCGGTATTCGGCGCGGAACAAGGGGCTCTGCGGCAGCACCGTGTTCTGGCCCTCGATCGCGAGACCGAAATAGAGCGCCTGATTGATCTCATGGCGGTCGATCGCCACCGACAGCGCGCGGCGAAAGCGGACATCGCGGATCAGCCCGCGCCACACCGGATCGGCGGCGTTGAGATTGGGGTAGAGCGCCAGCTGGCTGCCCGGCCCGGTGCGCCACAGCTTCACCTTGTAGCCGCCATCGGCTTCGCCCGCCTTGAGGAAGGTGTAATCGTCGAAGCGCAGGTAGCGCGCCTGCAAATCGCTTTCGCCGGCGCCGGTCTTGGCCGGAATGATCTTGCTGTCGGCGACGGCAACGATGATGCGGTCGATATACGGCAGTTGATGCCCGGCGCCGTCCACCCGGTAGTAATAGGGGTTGCGCTCGAAGACCAGACGATCGGCGGGCGGCTTGGTCTTCAGCACCCAGGGCTCCAGCGTCGGCAGCTTTGGGTTGTCGTTCTTGTACATGCTGTCGAACTTGGTATGCAGCGCCGCCCAGTTACGCGCGCCGGCATCCTTGACCAAATCGTCGAGCTTGCTCTTGTCGGCGTATTTGACGTGGAACTGCTTCAGGTAATGCGCTGGGCGATAGATGAAGAGCGGGTCGGGCCCGGCCAATGCCGGCAAGAAGAGCGGGTTCGGTTTCTCCCAGGTGTAACGCACCGTGGTCTCGTCGATGACCTCGAACTTGGGCGGCTGGCCGTCGACCAGCATCTGCGGCGGGAGACCGGAAGACGATAGATCGGGATTGTTGGCGACATCCTCGAACCAGTAACGAAAATCCTCCGAGGTGAAGGGCTTGCCGTCCGACCATTTGTGACCCGGGCGCAGGTGGAGGGTGAAGATGCGGCCCTCCTCGACATCGACGGCGAGCAGCATGTCGGGGACGATCGCTAGGGCCGGGGTATAGGCGACGAGGCGGGCGTAGCCGTAGACGACCATCATCCGCGAATCCTTGGCGCTCGACATCAGCATCCGCAGATCGCCGCCCGGCCGCCCTAGGCGCTCCAATTCGGCGAGCGCCGGCTCGCTGGGGATGCGCTGGACGACCGGCGGCAGCTTGCCGCTCGTCACCGCGTCGACGAAATAGGGCGTCTCCTGCAGCGCCGCCCACGCGCTCGGCGACGCCGCGACAAGCAACAGGCCGAGCAAAACGGCGAGGACGCGCCTCATTTCGCCGCCGCGACCGGCTCGCGCCGGTTCTCGATCGGCATTGCCGTCGCCTCGACATAATGGTTCGGCCGGACCTCGATGAGACGCGGCGGGTTGTCGGGGTGGCGGCGGAAGGGCTCGGGCCACGCCGCCGGGTCGGAGGCCTTGTCTTCCATCAACTGATGGAAATCGAGCCGGTGGGCGAGATCGGGCGCGGGCACCGCAGCGAGCAGCGCCTGGGTATAGGGATGCACTGGATCGCGGAACAGCACGCCACGGCCAGCGACCTCGACGATGCGCCCGGCGCACATCACCGCGACGCGGTCGGCGATGTAATCGACCACCGCGAGGTTGTGCGAGATAAAGAGATAGGTGAGGCCCAGCTTTTCCTTCAGATCGATGAGCAGGTTCAGCACCTGCGCCTGGATCGACACATCGAGCGCCGAGACCGGCTCGTCACAGATCACCAGGTCGGGGCGCAACGCGAGCGCGCGGGCGATGCCGATGCGCTGGCGCTGGCCGCCGGAAAAGCTGTGCGGATAGCGCCGGATATGACGAACGTCAAGGCCGACCAGATTTGCCAGCTCGGCGACGATCTCGCGGCGTTCGGTAGTGTTGCCGATGCCGTGGATGACAAGCGGTTCGCCGATGATATCGGCGACGGTCATGCGCGGGTTCAACGAGCCGAACGGGTCCTGGAAGATGAACTGGACCTTGCGCCGGAACTGCTTGAGTGCGTCGCCCTCCAGCGCCAGCACGTCGCTCGGCGTGCCGTGGTCGCAGAAGGTGACGCTGCCCGAATCGGGAGTGACGGCACGCAGCAGCATCTTTGACAGCGTGGTCTTACCGCAACCGCTCTCGCCGACGAGGCCAAGACATTCGCCGCGCGCGATGGTGAGGCTGACCCCATCGACGGCGACCACCTTGCCGACCGGCGACGACCCAAAAATCCCGGAGCGACGCAACCCGAAGCTTTTCTTGAGATCGACGCATTCGAGCAGCGGCGCCTCATGGTCCGGCGTCGCTTCCTTGGCGGTCATCAGATAGGGCGCGTCGCCAGGCGGGATTTCGCGGATCGGGACGAGGCGCTCGCCGGGCTTCATGTCGAATCGGGGCACCGCACGCAGCAGCGCCTGGAGATAAGGGTGGGAAGCGCGGCGGAAAATGTCGTCGAGCGTGCCGCTTTCCATCACCTCGCCGTGGTACATCACGACAATCTCCTCGGCGATATTGGCGACGACGCCGAGGTCGTGGGTGATGAGCAGCACCGCCATGTCGAGCTCGGCCTGCAACTCGACGATGAGCTTCAAGATTTGCGCCTGGATGGTGACGTCGAGCGCGGTGGTCGGCTCGTCGAGGATCAGCAGCGCCGGGCGGCACACCAGCGCCATCGCGATCATCCCGCGCTGGCGCAGCCCGCCGGAGAGCTCGAACGGATAGCTGCGCCAGGCCCGCGCCGGGTCGGGGAAGCCGACATGACGCAGCATCTCGACGGTCAGCTCCTTGGCTTCCGGCGCGCTGCATTCGCGATGCAGCTTGAGCGCTTCGCTGACTTGGTCGCCGAGCGTGTGGAGCGGCGACAGCGAGCTCATCGGCTCCTGGAAGACGATCGAGATGCTGCCGCCGCGCAGCGAGCGCATTTGCGCGCCATCGGCGGCGAGCTTGGCAAGATCGACCGGCCCCGCATCGTCGCGCGGATCGTCGAACAGGATCTCACCGCCAGCAATCGTGCCGTTGCGCGGCAGGATACGCAAAAGCGCCTGGCTAACCGCCGATTTGCCGGAGCCGGACTCGCCGACCAGCGCCACGGTCGAGGCCTGGCGCAGGCGGAACGAGACATTCTTCACCGCATCGATGTGCCCGCCCGGCGTCGCGAAGCAGACGGAAAGGTTCTTGACCTGAAGCAGATCGCTCATTGGATCGTGGTCCGGCTCTCTGGCACGCGAATGCCGAGCGCGCTGAGATTGGCAGCGGTCGCCTCGGTCAATTCGAGGTCTCGTTCGGCCGCGGCGGCGGTGGCGAAACGCACCAACCGATCGAAGCCGTCCAATCGGCTGTCGAGCGAGAGCCGTGCGCGTCCAGCGCCGAGTTGCAACTGCATCCAGCCCGACTTGCGGTCGCGCCGGGTGGAGTAATAGCCCAGCTTCATGCGGTCGAGCGCGGCCCAATCGATCTCGATGCGCTTGAGACCCAGCGCGCGGACCCCGGTCTCGGTGACTTCGATCCTGGTGCCGTGGCGCAGCGCGGTGCGGATGGCGAAGGCGCCAAAGATCGCCGCGAACCCGCCGATCACCACCGCGGCGACGCTATCGACCGAAACCGTGGCGAGAATGGCGGCGCTCGGGAGCAACCCCGCGCCGGCGCGCAGATAGTCACCCAGCATCGCCGAGGCCGGATAGGCGAAATACGCGATGTCGGTGTTTCCCGGCGGCGCGGCGCTCATCGTGTCGAGCTGGGTCATCGCGCCGCCAGCAGCTCGTCCGCGCCAAGCCAGCGCGCACTCGGGAGGCCTCTTGTCCACAGGAGGAGCTGGGACAAAAAATCCTCGGTCGCGCGGTCCATGATGCGGTGATGGGTCAGGATGCCGATCGCGGTGTCGTCGCCGCTCTCGCGCCGCTGGCGCAGCTCGGCGAGGAGCCGGCCGAGCGCCCGGCCGGTGCCGATAAAGCCGCAATCGCTGTGCCAATCGATGACGTCGAGGTGGATATCGAGCGCGGCGATCCCGTCCGGGAGCGGCGTCTTGCGGGGCGCTTGCTGCGACAAGGTCGTCAACCCCGCCTCCACCAGCAACGGCAGGAAACGGTCGGCAAAGCGGTTCCACGGCGGCGCAAACACGGGCAGGGCCCGCCGGCCGAACAGCGAGCGCAGCCGCTGGCGCCCCTCGTCTAGCTCATCGGCGACGGCAACCGGGTGGCGCTCGGCCGGATATTCGCTCTTCTTTCCCGCCCCGGGGTAATTTGCCGAATGGTTGGCGTGGCACCAGCCGTGATACAGCACCGCGACTTGCGGAAAGGGATCGAGCGCACGGACCAGGCCGGCCTGCGCATCGGCAGGTATCACCGCCAGGGCCACCGGCGCATCGCCCGCCAGACTCAGCAGGCCATCGAGCTGCGGGGTCGCCGCCACAGCATCGTCATCGCGCCACCACAAGCATGCGGTGCGTCCTGCTTCCTCCCAGCGATCCAGCTCAACGGCCAGATCAGGCCATTCGGCTTCTGTCGCCGCTGCGACCCGCGGCAGATATGTCATCGCCCCATCATATCGCCGACCGGGCGGGCGACAAAGCCTTGGAACCGGGTCATTTGCCGATGAGCCGGGCGATTTCCGCCGCCGAGCGGGCGGCACCGCCCATATCGACCACAAGCGGGACGGCATCGCCGGCGGCGGCGCGCTCTATCGCCGCCGCGAGGCTGGCTGGCGCCAGCTCGCTCTCACGCACCAACTCGGCGGCACCGAGGCGCGCCAAATGCTCGGCGCGGACCAGTTGCTCGGTCTCGCGTTCGGCGCTGAACGGCACCAGCACGGCGCGGGCTCGCGCGGCGATGATGTCGAGGACCGTGTTGTAGCCGGCCTGACTGACCGAAACGTGACAGCGCCGCAGCAGGGCGGGGAAATCGCTACGGAAGCGCTCGACGACCACGCCCGAGGGCGCCTCGCGCCGGATCACCGCGAGGGCGGCATCGGTCAGGGTGGCGCCGGCGAGGACGCGCCAGGGGCGATCGGCAAGGCACCCTTGGCGACGAGCCTCCAGCGCCGTGGCCAGCAACGCCTGGCCCGCCGCACCGCCACCGACCGAGACGAGCACTTCACCCGATGGCGCGAGACCGGGGTCCGGTTGGGCCGGATCGCCGACATAGCCGGTATAGACGAACCGATCGGCGATCTGCGTCGCCGGCGGAAAGGGCACGTCGAACGGGATAAGGCGCGGATCGCCATGGACCAGCACGGCGTCAAACTCGGCCAGCACGCGGGCGACGATATCGCGGTGGCGAGCGGGATCGTCTCGCACCGTGGGCAGGTCGCGCACCGAGCAGACAACGCGCGACCCCGCCGCGCGCGCCGCGGCGATAAGCGGGTCGAGCTCGAAGCGGAACGCGCGGCGGGCAAACGGGTAACCCTCAATCACCACCGCGTCCGGCCGGGACTCCGCGAACGCGGCGAGGATGCGATTGCGGCGCGCGCCGCGCAGATCGTCGTCGACCGGGTTTCCGAGCTCGTCGACAAGGGCAAAGGTGGCGTCGCGGGCGCGGATCGGCGGCAGCTGAACGACGTCGACACCCCGGGCTCGCCCCAGCTCCGGCACGAGCGGGCCACCTTGTACCAAAGTCACAGAGAGACCGCGCTCGATCAGCGCCTCGGCGATGCGCAGCGAGCGCTGCAGATGGCCGATGCCCAGCAGGTACTGGACATGAAACAACACGCGTCCGGTCACCGCGGCTCGCACTCAAGCGGGAGGTTGAGTCGCTCGATCGACGGGTGCCCGCGACTGTCGAGGCGAAACAAATGCACCGCCGACCAGGACAGCCGATAGGGCGGCTTGCCGAGCATGTCCCAGCCGGTGGCGAGGGCCAGCACGGCGCGAATGACGCCCTTATGGGTGATCGCCGCGGTGTCCCGCCCCAACGTTGCGATTTCGGCCAAGAGCGGCGCGATGCGCGCCTGCACGTCGCGCGGGCTTTCACCGCCAGGCGGACGAAAATCGAGGCCTCTCGCCTCCTCCGCCGTCATCGCAGCGCCGAGCCTGCCGCGCAGATCGGCGAGCGTGCGGCCCTCCCATTGGCCCCAATCCATCTCGATAAGACGCGGCTCGACCGCGGCATCGACGCCGAGCCGCCGCGCCGTCGCCCTGCACCGTTCGAGCGGACTCGACAGCCAGAGATATTGGGAGAATTCGACCGGCGCGTGCCAAGGAGTCGCCGGTTCGCAGTGCAGCGGCGGCACATCGGTGCGACCTTGCAGTTTGCCCTCCTCGTTCCAAACCGTCGGCAGGTGCCGAATGAGCGCAAGAAGGGTCACGCCGCGCGGTCCGATCGCAACGTGGAAAGCATCGCCGCCAGTCGCTGGGCAGCCGCAGCGAGATCGTGCTCCCGCAACGTCTTCCGCTGCGCCGCTTCTCCGAAACTGGCGCAGCGCGCGGGATCCTCGATCAGTTGCCGCATAGCCGCGGCGAAGGCGTCGATTTCACCGGGAGGGGTGAGCAGCCCGGTTTCGCCGTCGGCGATGATCGTACCGACCCCGCCGCTGTTTCCGGCGACGACGGCAACGCCGCTCGCCTGCGCCTCGAGCAGCGCCATGCCATAGGCTTCGTTGATCGCCGGCCAAACAAAGAGATCGGCACCAGCGAGCCTCGCCGCCACTTCTGTCCCACTGGCCTCGCCAAGGAAGCGCACCCGCGAGCCAAGCGGCGCCAGCGCGGCCTCAACCTCATCGCGGGCAGGGCCATCGCCGATCACGTCAAGCGTCCACGCCAGGTTGAGCAGCCGCGCTAGCGCGGCGCCGAGCAGACGGTAAGAAGCCAACTTGTCGCCGGAGCGCATCATGGCGACGGTGACGAGGTTCGCCGGGCCATCGGGAGCGCGCGGAACCTGCCGATACAAGCGGGTGTCGAGAAATGGCGGCAGCTCCATCCACGCGCGCGACCGAGTGAAGGGTTGAACGCCCTCACGGTCGGCGGGGTTGAGGCCGATCACCAAATCCGCGCGGCGGAGCGCCTCGACAACCCCGCAATGTCCGAGCGCCCACGGTCCGGCAGCACGTTTCATCGCCACCGACGCCTCGGCGATGACATAGGGAATGCGCAGCGCCTGTGACACCGCAGGCCCGAGCCAATCCGGCGCCTTGTAATAGAGGTGGTAGGTGAACCAGAGATCGGGCGCGGTTTGCGGCCGACGGCGCCAGCGGTCGATCAGGCGATAGGCAATCGTGTCGGCGCGCGCGGCGATGCGGCTCTGGCGCGCGGGGTCGCCGTCGCCATCGAAACTGCGCAACCGCGACGCCACGAGCACCTCATTGCCGGCCAGACGCAGGGCCTCGACAAACAGCCGGGCGACGCGACGGTCACCCGAGGGCACGTCATGGTCGGGCGGCTTTAGGGGCGCGTAGAACGCGATGCGGGCCATTCACGAGGCGTCGACCAGTTCGCGCACCGGTTCGGAGGATTGAACCGGCTCCAATCCGAACCGCGCGGACAGCAATTCGATCGTGGTCTTGGCATCGAACTCGGTACGAACGCGCCGCTCTCCGGCCGCTCCGAGTCGCGCGCGCAGCGCCGGATCGCCGATCAGCCGGCTTAGGGCGGCGGCAAGGGCGACCGGATCGCCGGGCGGAACCAGCAGACCGGTTCCCTCATCCTCGATCAGCTCGGGGATGCCGGCGAGATCGGTGGCGACGCAGGCAAGACCCTGGCTCTGCGCCTCCATCAGCACGTTGGGGAGCCCGTCGCGGTCGCCGTCCGGCGCGATTTTCGACGCCAGTACGAAAATGTCGGCATCGCGGTAAGCCGCGAGAACGTCGGGCTGTGAGCGGGCGCCGCGCCATTCGATGCGTTTGGCGAGGCCGAGGCGCTCCGCTTGCGCCTTCAGACGAGACACCAACGCGCCGCCACCGATATGGACAAGGCGCCAGCCCAGCGACGGCGGCAGCAGCGCCAGCGCGGCGAGCAGATCGTCGTAACCTTTTTTCGCGACGGCGCGGCCGACCGACAGGATCGTGACAGTGCCGTCCGCCGCGGCGCGGCGCGGCACCGGCCGTGAGAAATTGGTGAGGTCGAGGCCGTGATAGCAAAGCGCGATGCGGCGCGGGTCCGGCACCAGCCCGGCGAGGTGCCGGTGGCCGCTCTCGGTGCAGGTCACCGCCCAAGACGCCGCGGCGAGCTTTTCGCGCTTCTCCCAGTCGGGGGTGGTCCAGATGTCCTTGGCATGCGCCGAGACGCTCCATTCGAGCCCGCGCATCATCGCCGCGTAGCGCGTCACCGAAGCCGGAGTATGGATGAAATGCGCGTGCAGGCGGTCGATGTCGCCGGGCAGCTCGGCGGCCAGCACCAGCGCCTGCCCAAAGCGGCGGATACGGTTCGGCGTCTTGTCGCGCCATAGGTCGGCGAGCCAGGCGCGCCGGGCCGCCTGGTAACCCGGCAGCCGCCGCGCCTTGCGCCACGCGCGCCACACCCGCAACGGCTCCTGATAGAGGTATTCGGGCAGATACAGGCGTTCGGCCGCGATCTCGCGGTGCACCGGGTGGATCGCCTTGTCGGTCGGATGGCGCAGCGACACGATCAGGATGCTGAGCCCGCGCCGTTCCAGCGCCAGGATTTCCTGCGCGATAAAGGTTTCCGACAGCC